>JANPCZ010000301.1:0-43395 GCA_031431215.1 Myxococcales bacterium | reverse complement strand
CGTGACCCTGTCAGCCCATTGCGACGGAGACCACGTGCAAATCGCAGTGAGTGACACCGGCGGCGGCATTACCCCCGACGATCTCAGCCGCATTTTCGAGCCGTTCTACACCACCAAGGGTCGCGGCAAAGGCACCGGCCTGGGCCTCGCCATCTGCCGCGAGCTGACCGCGGCGCTAGGCGGGATCATCTCGGTCGAAAGCAAGCCCGGACGCGGCTCGACCTTCACCGTCGTGCTGCCACGCCTGGGCGGCTCAGTGGCGTTGGCCAGTGAGTCGGGACGTCTGCGCGTCGCAGCCGGGGGCCAGCCATGAGCCGCGTGCTGGTCGCCGAAGATGATGCGGTCGCGCGCGATCTGCTATGCGAGATCTTGCGCGCCGAGGGTTACGAAGTCGACGCGGTCGACGACGGTGCCGGCGCCATCGAGCGTGCCACCGAGGGCCGTTACGATCTGGTGGTGTCGGACGTACGCATGGAACGCGCCGGCGGGCTCGATGTGCTCAAGGCGTTCGCGGACAAGGCGCCGTCCACGCCGGTCATCCTGATCACGGCGTTCGGGGACGTGACCGGAGCGATGGAAGCCATCAAGCGCGGTGCCTACGACTACGTCTCCAAACCCTTCAACGTCGAGGAACTGCGCTTGACCGTGGGCCGCGCGCTCGAGCGCCGGCGGTTGTCGGCTGAGGCGCGAGCCGCACCGGCAACGCGCGAGCAGGTGGCTGAGATCGAAGGCAAGAGCCCTCGCATGTTGGAGGTGTACAAGCTGGTCGCCCGGGTGGCACCGTCGACCGCTACCGTGCTGGTGGTGGGCGAATCAGGCACCGGCAAGGAGATGGTGGCGCGCGCCATCCACGCCAACTCGAGCCGGGCCACCCGGCCGTTCGTGCCAATCAACTGCAGCGCGCTGTCGGAATCGCTGCTCGAGTCCGAGCTGTTCGGCCACGCCAAAGGCGCCTTCACCGGCGCCATCGCGCAGAAACGCGGGCTATTCGAACTGGCCGACGGCGGTACCCTGTTTCTCGACGAGATCGGCGACATGGGACCGAAGATGCAGGGCCAGCTCTTGCGCACCCTGCAGGACGGCGAGGTCCGGCCGGTCGGCGGCAGCGAGGCCCTCATGGTGGACGTTCGCCTGGTGTGCGCGACCAACAAGGATCTCGACGCCGAGGTCAAAGCCGGGCGCTTTCGCGAGGATCTGTTCTTCCGCATCAACGTGGTGACCGTGAAGTTGCCGCCGCTGCGCGATCGTACCGGCGACATCCCCATCCTGGTCGCGCACTTCCTGGCCAAGGTCGCCGCCCGCGAGGGCCGAGCCCAGGCCAGCATGTCGCGCGAAGCGATGGACGTCCTCGGCCATCATATGTGGCCGGGTAACGTGCGCGAGCTGGAAAACGCGGTCGAACGCGCTGTGGCAGTCGCCAAGGGCGGCGTCGTGCTGCCATCGGACCTGCCGCTCGAAGTCCACGGTGGCTCGTTGCCCACCGGCACCGGCAGCCTGATCGATGATCGTCCGACGCTGGCCGAGCTCGAGAAACGCTACATCCGCCTGGTACTGGGTGAGTGCGGCGGCAACAAGAAGAAGGCCGCCGAGCACCTGGGCATCGACCGGCGCACGCTGTACCGGGCGCTCGACCGGGCTGGTGTAGCTACCGCCGACGACGACGGCGACGACTGAGCACCAGGGCAGCCAGAGCCAGCACCGGGGCGCCGCCGGCCCGCGCCCGCCCGCCGAGCCCGCAGTCGCAACCATCGCCGGCGGCCGCCCTTGCGGGAGGTCCGACGACGACCCGCTCGTAACAGGCCGCCAGGTTCGATGTCAGCTCGACATCATCGATGCTCGCCTCAACCGCACCCCGATTTGGATTCTCGTCGCGCGCCACGAAGCGGAACTTCACGCCGCCCTTGAGATCCAGATCGCGGGGCAGCACCGCAGTGCGCGAGGTCCAGCCGCGGGTGATCTGACCGCTCAGACGATCGATCTCGCGCCACGGGCTGGTGGCGGCGCCTCCGGGCGCGACCGAGCGGACCGACACAACCAGGTGCGAATTGTCCGACGGCATGAGCGTGGTGTTGTCGGCATCGGCGCCGACGCCCGCGAAGCTGACCCAGTAGCGCAGTGTCGGATCGCGCAGCTTGCTGGCATCGACCGCCGGCGACTCCAGGGTCGCGCTGCCCTCACGCACGAACGACGCGCGCTCGCGTGACGACGCGTCGGGGCCGAGGCCCGTGACCCAGGCACCCTCGCCGCCGTGAGCGCCGGCGGGCTGGACCTGCTTCTTCAGGATCTCGCTGCGCTCGGGCTTGCCCAGTTCCCAGCCCGCCCCGGTGGCGGTGTCGTCGCCGTCCGGGTTGGGTATCCAGCCGGTGTCGCTTTCGAAGTCGTCGCTCCACGCCGCCTCGACGCCGACCAGCACGCTGCCAAGCCTGCGGTTGGCGTGAAAATCGCTGGTGGTCATGGCCTTCCAGGCGACCTCCTTGCCGCACGGCACGTCGCGAAGATCGAACTCGAATCGCTGCGTGCGGGTGGTGCCGGCTGCCAGCGCGCCCAGATCGCGGGTCTCGGTGCGCGGTTGCCCGTCGCGCTGAAGTTCCAGCGCCACCTTCACACCGGTCGCCGGCCGGGTGCCGCCATTCGCGACCTCGACGTCAAAGGCCAGCGCGCCCTGAGCAGGACCCTTGCGAGCGGCATTGAACACCATCGCTTTCACGTCAGATCGCGCATCGCCGCAGTCCGCGGTGGTCTGCGTGCACACCACCAGCCGGTTGTTGGTCGCGGCGCGCACCCAGTCTTCCCAGTAAAGCCGCGCCCGGGCCAGCCGATCGGCCAGCGCGCGCGGAGTCGGGCTGCCCGCGGTCTCGTCGGGGCGGGTGACGACGACCTGGGCCTCGCGCCAATAGTCTTGCCGGCTAAGCGCATCGTAGGCCGCAGGCGTTCGTTCGCCCATCGCCACGATCACGTCGTCGATCCCGACGTCGACTCTGGTACCGCGAGTCATCTTTTCGGGCGGGCGCATCACCGAGCCGTAGTCGCGGCATGACGGGTAGCGATAGCCCGGAATGCCGTCGATCAAGAAAAACGGCGGCACTTCATCGGCGGCCAGAAGGCCCATGCCGTAGAGATCGAGGTTACCGTAGCGGACCTCCTTCTCGGTCCAGCTGAAGGTGCCGTCGCCGTTGTCGCGCCACGCGTAGCCGTCGTGAACCGAGCCCTGGGTATCGACGTACTTCTGGTAGTGGCCGCAGTCGCGACCCAGCAGCGCGTCCGACTCGCGGCCGGTGCGCGGATCGATGAATCGCATGAACATCATCCAGCGGTGCCCGCTTTCCTGGCCCCACGTCGACAGGTGCGGCAACCATGTCGCTGCCGTGTCGCCGGCGCGCAGAGCGATCGTCTTCATGTTGAGCACCGAGCGCAAGGTGCCCTTCGATCCGTACGAGGCACTCATGTCGCGCAAGGCGACACCCAGGCCGCGCACCTCATTCTTGACTGTCGACTCGTACGCCTCGGAGCGGTTGCCCTTGTCGTCGAACGAGGTCCACAGCGTGAGGGCGTGAAAGTGATCGCCCACCTTCTCGATCACACGGCGGGTGATGGCGGGGATTGACCGAATCGAGAACGAGCTGCCATTGGTCTCGATGCTCTCGTCGTCACCCTGCACGACCACGACCTCGCCTTGCAGCACGACATCCCCGGGCGCCGCGAACGGGCGCGGGTGGTCGCGGCGGTAGCGCGCCACCTCGTCGAGCCAGTCGGCGTCCCGCACCAGCTGCGAGACGCTGCCGTCGGGGTAGTGGGCCATCGGCGGCTTGACGTGCAGGCTCGGATCGTAGGCCGGCACCCAGCGCTCCGCGTGCGCGGGCGCCACGCCGACCATGGCGCCGAGGACGATGATCAGAATCGCGACACGCATCTTCGCGGGACCAGCGACGAGAATACTAGATGAGTGCGAGGAACGCGCGGGCCGCATGCGTGAGGGTGCGGTGGGCAGGATGCACCAGGTATATCTTGCGGGCGACGTCGAGTTCTTTGACCCGCACCTCACGCAGCACGCCCTGCTGAATTTCCTGGTCGACGCACATGCGCGGCAGGAAGCTCACGCCCTCGTTCTGCTGCACCAGCTTCCAGATCGCCTCCAGCGTCGGCATCTCGACCTCGCGGTGCAGAGGTACCCGCAGGCGCTGGAACTCGCGCTCGACCAGTTCTCGGTAGGGCGAGGCCACGTTGTGCGCGATGAAGGTTTCCATGCCCAGTTCAGTGATCGACACCGACTTGCGCCGCGCCAGACGGTGCTCGGGCGAAACCACGAAGGCAAGGTGGTCCGAATAGATCACGCGCGACACCAGCTGTTTTTCGTGTGGCTCGTAGCTGATCACGCCCAGCTCGAGGTCGCCCTCGACCAGCTCGGTCGGGATCCGGCTGGCCTGGCTGCGACGGACCTGCACCATGACGTGCGGGTAGCGCCGCCGGTAGCGCGCGATGTGCGGCAACAAGTACATCGTCGTCGACTCGTTGGCTCCGATCACGAGGCGGCCGCTGGCGACGTTGCGCAATTCTTGCAGCGCGGTGGTCAGCTCGGTGCGCAGGTTGTCGAACCGGCGGGCGAAGTCCAGCACCAGCGTCCCGGCGTCGGTCAAGCGCAGATCCTTGCTGCTGCGGTCGATGAGCTTGCCACCGACATCGGCCTCGAGCTTCTGGATGGTGAGCGACACCGCCGGCTGCGTGCGGCCAAGCCGGGCGGCGGCGCGCGAGAAACTGCGATCGGTGGCGACCGCCCGAAACACCTGCAATGCGTAAAGATCCATGATGAATGCCTTCTGATGGACCGATAAGATTCCCTTATGTCATAACAAATATATATACAAAGTGCCAAACGAATAAATTCGCCAAATCCGACAGGCCTTCCTAGACTGTGGCTTCGCGACTTCACCATTTTCCAGACTCGACAGGGGGCACAGGCCATGAGCGATCGCGTATTCATCTTCGACACGACGTTGCGGGACGGCGAGCAGTCGTGCGGCTGCAGCATGACGGTCGCCGAGAAGGTGCGAATGGCGCGTAAGCTGGTCGAGCTGGGTGTGGATGTACTTGAGGCGGGTTTTCCCATGGCGTCCGAGGGTGACGCCCAGGCGGTTGACAGCATCAGCCGCGAGTTCCCCAACATCGCGGTCGCAGCCCTGGCTCGCTGCTACCCGGGCGACATCGAGAAGGCGGCGCGCGCCCTCGCCAAGGCGAAACGCCCACGCATACACGCGTTCATCGCGACCAGCCCCATCCACCTGAAGTACAAGCTGAAGAAGTCCGAGGCCGAGGTGCTAGATGCCGCGGTCACGGCGGTGGAACTGGCGCGCAAGCACGTCGACGATGTCGAGTTCTCGGCCGAGGACGCCACCCGCACCGCGCCCGAGAGTCTGGAGAAGATCTCGCTGGCGGTCGCTGCTGCCGGCGCCAGCGTCATCAACTTGCCCGACACCGTCGGCTACACCATCCCGCACGAGTACGGTGCGTTCATCGGCCGGGTGGTCAAGGCCCTCAACGGCAAGGCCATCGTCAGCGTGCATTGCCACGACGATCTGGGCCTGGCGGTGGCCAACTCGCTGGCCGGGGTCGCCGCCGGCGCGCGCCAGATCGAGTGCACCATCAACGGCATCGGCGAGCGCGCCGGCAACTGCGCGCTGGAAGAGGTGGTGATGGCGATGAAGACGCGCTCCGATCTGCTGCCGTTCGACACCGGCATCCACACGCCAGCGCTGTTCCCTGCAAGCCAGTTGCTGTCCGAGATCGTCGGGTTCGCGCCGCAACCCAACAAGGCCATCGTCGGCAAGAACGCGTTCGCGCACGAGGCCGGCATACACCAGGACGGCTTCCTCAAGGAACGCTCGACGTACGAGATCATGGACCCGCTGTCGGTCGGCGTGCCCGAGAGCCGCTTGGTCCTGGGCAAGCACAGCGGCCGTCACGCGCTCGCGGATCGTTGCCACCACATGGGATACGATCTGACGCCAGCGCAGATCGAGACGGTCTACAAGCGTTTCATGGCGATGTGCGACCACAAGAAGTGGGTCAGCGACGACGAGGTCGCCGCCCTCGCCCGCGAAGCCAAGACCGCAGCCTGACGCTCGGCCCATCGACCGGGGAATCTACGGCTTGAACCTGATCACGGTCGCGCGCTCGTAGTTCATCTGCCAGTCGCGCTCGACGATCACCGCGTCACCACCCGCCTGGCACACCTGGTCTCGTACCTGATCGACGAATGACGTCGATCCGCCGGCCGTGCTGCCGAACGCGATGTCCTCGGGTGCCAGGATGCCGATCTCGTCGAAGTCGCGCGGCGGCGGCGCCTCCAGCACGCCAAACACGCAGCCAGCCGCTCGCGGCGCGAGCACCTGGTGCGTGGTGTGACCGTAGATGTACATGGGCCCGCAAGCAGCGGGCGCAAGCGCCAGCAGCAGTGCCAGCCTCAGCCACCGGGACCGCGCGCATAACCGTTTCATTTCGCCAGCACCGCCTCGACTGACAGGACCCGCCGTGGGAAGAAGTCGACATAGCCCGCCCGCCGCGGCAGCAGGCGCGCACGCAGGAACAGGGTCTCGATGTCCGGCTTGGGCACCGGCGATTCCTTCGCATCACCCATGTCGGCCATGTCGTCGGCCGCGACGGGGAATTCAAGCGGGCACAGCCCGCGCGGTCGCATCTCGGAGTCCTTGCGATGTTCCTTCATGCGCCTCTCGATGACTGGCACGGGCAAGTCCGGGAACAACTCGGCGAGCACACTCTTGGTGTCCTGGCCCTTCGCCAGCCGCGCCATCAACAGCGCAAACCGCTCCCGCAAGCTGCCGTCCTCGCCACGCAGGAAATAGTCGATGAGCAGGCTGCCGGTAGTCTGGTACCACTCGGTCGCCTTCGACTGGTCGAAGTGGCCCCACGACCAGGTGAAAAGATCATCGAGAGGTATCGTGGGTTCGCCGGCACCGAGATGGCCAAGACAGGCCACTGCCGGACCACTGCCACGGCTGCCGCGCAGCTGGATGGTCTCGACATAGGTCGCGTAGGCCTCGTGCACCCACAGGGGCGCCAAGGGGGCCATCCGGCTCAGGAACATATGCGCCAGCATGTGAGCGGCGGTTCCGATGCGCGCGCCCTCATGGACGATGATGAGTCCCTTGTCCCCGATGTTGCCCTCGCCGGGCAGCTTGACGACGGCGACTCCGTGCGAGCTGCCGGCGCGGTAGTGGCCCAGCATGCCCACGAATTTATCGTGCTCGAGGAACAGCACCTCGACCGGTGCTATGGGGGTGTTCTTGAACAGCGACGAGGCCAGCGCGGCGTACGCGATCTCGAGCGGCTCGAGCGTGCGCCCGTAGATGTACCGGGTATCGGTGTACATGGCGAAGTGCTTGGTACGGGCCACGCGCCAGCCGCCGTAGGGATTCCACGGTGCATGCACGCAGCCGGTGCCGCTGGCAACGACCATGGCGACCACGACGAGGAACGACACCCGGGGCGCGCGCACGGTTGCTGCGACAGTAGCACCCCGCCCGGGCGCATTGGGCGCAATCCTGTCGGGCCATTTCCTTGACGCCCCGGTGGTCCGCGCAAGAATGCCGGCCATGCGCTTCGCGGTCGCTTCGGTCGTGCTGCTTGTGGTCTTCGTGGTGGCCGGCGGGACGCGCGCGCAATCGGGTGGCCGCGCCATCCACCCGCTGTATGGCAGCGTCGACGGTGCGCCCCGCGACGACGAGGCGCGCACTCTGTTCACCTTGGCCACGGGCCGCTACCGGCTGGGTCCGGTCGAAACCATGGACGTACCGGGCGCGCCGCCACCGCGCGCACCGGCCCTGCTCAAGGAGGGCATCGCGGCCGCGCAGAAGCAACAGTTCGCCGACGCCACCCTGGCGCTCGACGCCGCAGCCGCCGAGGTCGCGCAGACCGGCGCGGCGGGTCTGACCACCACCGAACTGGCCGATCTGTACCTGCATCAGGCCATGGCTGCGCAGAGGGCCGACTGGAAGGACCCGCCGACGCCGCCGACCGAGATCACGCCGCCGGCCGCAAGAGACGCCTACCTGCGCGCGGCCATGCTGACCCCGGAACGCGCGCTGCTGCCGCGGCAGTTTCCCCCGCTGGTGATGGCGTGCTGGCGCCTGGCCGTCGATGAGATCCGGCAACGGCCGCGCGGCGGGCTGCTGGTACGCGCCCCGGTCAGTGCCCAGATCTTCATCGACGGCGGGCCCGCCCGGCTGTCACCGGCAACCGCGCCCGACACGGTCTACGGCGATCACGTGATCCGGGTCGAGGATGTCGGCCGCCAGGCCTGGGTCACGGTCGCGACGCTGGCAATGCCGGTGCTGGACGTCGACGCGCCCGAGGGCGTGCCCTACTCGCTGGACGACGCCTCGGTCGCCGCGCACGCGCGACGCATGGGCGCTGCTTTCGCTCTGTTCGGGCAGCTCAAGGTCGGCGCGCCCGCCCAGATCGAGGTGCGACTCATCGACGCCGCCTCGGGCACACGCAAGGACGCGACCACGGTACCGCTCGCCGACCCCGCCGCGCTGGAGGCCACCGTCATGCGATTCGACGAGGACGTGCGCCGCCAGGAGGTGCAGGGCCGGCGCGATCCCGACGCGCCTGCTGCCGCCCTTGACCTCAGCTTGGCAGTGGCGCCGGCCCGCCCGGACCCGGGTATGCCTAGCCTGCGCCGGGATCCCGCCGGTTGGGCCCGGGGCCACGCGCCCCTGCTGACCGCGATCGGAGTGGCGGTGGTGTCGGCGCTGGTGCTGGGCATCTGGGTCGCGGGGGACGATCGCAAGACGAAGTGAACCGACACCACGAACCGCCAGACTGTGGCGGTGAGTGATCGACTGGCAGTAAGATGACCGACGGCAATGGCCGTCATCGGCATCGATCTCGGAACCACCAACTCGGTGCTGGCCGCCGTACGCGGCAACGAGGTCGTCGTGGTGACCGATATGCAGGGCCGGCGCCTGCATCCGTCGGTGGTGGCATTCCAACCCGGCGGCCTCAAGATCTTCGCGCACGAGGCAGTCGCCCGCCGCATCGTCGACCCCCGCTTCACGGTGTACTCGGCCAAGCGACTTATCGGGCAGGCGTTCCGATCGGACGAGATCCGCATGGTGACCTCGCGCCTACCCTACGAGGTTCGTGAGGGTCCCAACGAGCAGGCGGTGTTCGTCGGTCCTGATCGCACCTACACCATCCCCGAGATCTCGGGCCTGATGCTGTCGTACCTGCGCCAGGTGTCGGAGGTCTTCCTTGGCGATTCGGTCACCGGTGCGGTCATCACGGTGCCAGCCAACTTCAACGATGCCCAGCGGCGCGCGACCATCGACGCCGGGCGCATCGCCGGCCTCGAAGTGATGCGCGTGCTCAACGAGCCCACCGCCGCCGCGCTGGCTTACGGCATGGGCCGCAACATGTCCCAGCGCATTGCGGTGTACGACTTCGGCGGTGGCACCTTCGACGTGACGGTGTTGCAAGTCGAAGGCGACGTGTTCGAGGTGCTGGCCACAGGCGGCGACACGTTCCTGGGCGGCGACGACGCCGACTCGATCCTGATGAACTTGCTGTCCGATCTGTACATCTCCCAGCACGGCATCGACCCGCGCGTGGATCAGGCGTCGCGCGCGCGGCTGATGCTGGCGGCCGAGCAGATCAAGCGCCACCTGTCCGACCACCTGGAAGCGCGCGGCGAGTTCAAGGCCATCGGGTTATCCGGGCAGGGACAAGCGCTGTCGCTGAAGTTCCACATCACGCGTTTGGCATTCGAGAAAGCCGTGAGCACGCTGGTGCAGCGGACCATCAAGACCTGCGACGAAGTGCTGGCGGCGGCC
Organism: Myxococcales bacterium; assembly: GCA_031431215.1. Taxonomy (GTDB): domain Bacteria; phylum Myxococcota_A; class Polyangia; order Fen-1088; family Fen-1088; genus JANPCZ01. Next base: position 33,547 of record JANPCZ010000301.1, on the reverse strand, counting down.
AATCTATCGGCGGCGCAGATCGATGAGGTCATCATGGTGGGCGGCTCGACGCGCATCCCGCTGGTGCGCCAGGAAATCGAGCGGCACTTCGCACGACCGCCGCGCACAGATATCAATCCCGACGAAGTCGTGTCTTATGGTGCAGCGATCCAGGCCGATACCCTGGCCTACGGGGCGTCGACCGCGGCGCCACGGCCGGTGCTGCTGGACGTGACGCCACGGGCGCTCGGCATCGCGGTGGCCGGCGGCTTCGCTGAGACCATCGTCGATCGCAACGTTCAGGTGCCGGTGGAGCAAACCCGCGTGTTCAGCACCTCGGCCGACAACCAGACCGTGGTGCGCATTCAAGTCTGCCAGGGCGAGTCGCGTCGCTTCGACGAGAATGTGGCGCTGGGCGAGCTGGAACTGTCGGGACTGGCGGCTGGGCGGCGCGGCGAAGTGAAGATCGAGGTCACCTTCTACATCGACGTCAGCGGCATCCTGCGCGTGCGCGCGCGCGATCCCGACACAGACCGAGCCACCGAGGCCGCCGTCAACATCCGCGGTGCCATGAGCGAATCCGAGGTCAGCCACGCCGCCACGCGAGCCGCCCGGGATATGGAGGCCACCGACCTGCCCGAGGCCTCAAGCTGAGTCCGGATGCGGCGACGACCATGGCCGACGGCGACAACCCGATCTTCGTGCAACTGGCGGCCTTCGCCGGGCGCGTGTACCCGACGCTCGGGCAAAGAAGCTACTACCAGCTGCTGAACGTGCAGCCGGGCGCCGACGTGGATGCGATCCGGGCCGCGTTCTACAAACTGGCGCAGCAGCTTCACCCCGACCGCTACCACGTATTACCCGACGAGCAGGCGCGCCAGAAGTTGGAGGCCATCTACGCACGCATCACCGAGGCCTACCGGATCCTGACCTCGCCCGAAAAACGTGGCGCGTACGACAAGGGCCTTGCGCAGGGCAAGGTGCGCTGGGATTCGGCCGATCGTGAGAAGAAGGGCCCCAAGAGCGCTGAGGATACGATCACGCACCCCGAGGCCAAGAAGTTCTTCCGCTTCGCCAAGCTGTGCGGCGACAAGGGTGACTGGAAGGGTGCGGTTATGAACCTCAACTTCGCTCGAGCGTACGAGCCCGGCGCGGCGATCCTGAAAGAGAAGCTCGCCGAGGTGCAAGCGCTGCTCAAGGGCGGAGCCGCCAAGTGACCGGGGTCGGGCGGGAGGGGGCGCCGGGCGCCAGCGTGGTCAATGATACCGAGCCCGCAGTGCCAGGGGCCATGGCACCGCCGGTGGACGATGCCACCCGCTCGTCGAGCCCCCGAGTCGGCGCACGGCTGGGACGCTTCACGCTGGGCGGTGTGCTGGGCCACGGTGCCATGGCCACGGTGTTCCGTGGTCGCGACGAGAAGCTCGGCCGCAACGTGGCCATCAAGGTCATGAACCTGGCCATCGCGGCGCGCGCCCAATCGGCGGAACGTTTTCGGCGCGAGGCCCAGGCAGTGGCCAAGGTGAAGCACCCCGGCATCGTCGAGATCTTCGACTTCGTGCCCGCCGATCTCGAGCACGGCGATCCCGCGTACATCGTCAGCGAGCTCATCGCGGGGCCGACGCTGGGCAAGCTGCTGGAAGACCGCCGCGGGCGGCTGCTGCCCGAAGTGGCGGCGCTGGTGTGCGCCGAGATCGCCGAATCGCTCGGCGTCGCACACGAGTGCGGCGTCATCCACCGTGACGTCAAGCCCGAAAACGTGATGCTGGAAAAGGCCGGCGCCGGCAGCCGCGTGGTGCTGACCGACTTCGGCGTCGCGCACATCACCGGCATGGAGACCATGACGGCAACCGGCGCGCTGGTGGGCTCGCCCGCGTACATGTCGCCCGAGCAGGCGCGCGGGCGCGAGCTTGGGCCGGGGGTCGACATCTGGGCGCTGGGGATCTTGCTGTACCAATCGAGCACCGGGCACCTGCCGTTCACCGGCAAGGATCCGCTGACTGTCATCGCCGCCATCGCGGGTGGGCAATTCAAGCGGCCATCGCAAGTATCGGCGTTCGTCGGCGCCGAGCTGGAGTCGATCATTTTGAGATGTATGCGGCCGGATCCGGCGTCGCGCTACCCGACGGCCGGGAAGGTCGCGGAGGAGCTGCGCGCGTTCGCGGCGGCGGCAGGTCTACCCGACGGACGCGCAGCCTTGCGGCGATTCCTCGACGATCCCGATGCGTTCGAGGGAGATCTGAAGACAAGGGTGGCCGACGGTGCGGTACAGAACGCGCGCGGCCACGCCAGGCGTGGCGAGTTCGCGCGGGCGCTCGCGGAGGTTGGCCGCGCGACCGCATACGTTCCACAGCACCGCGAGGCCGAAAGCGTGATCAACGGGCTGACCGCGAAACGCAGGAGCTCACGTTTGGTGGCGGCGGCCGCCGCGGTGACCTTGTTCGGGGCGGGTGGATGGTTCTTGACCACGCACGTGCGCGCAACGGGCGAGCCGGTGGTGGCAGAGGTGGCGGCGGTGCCGCGGGCCGATCTGACGGCCGTCGCTGCGGGCAGGACAACGCCTCCACCTGTGGCCAGCGCGCCCGGCGCCGACCAGCCCCGGCCGGTGACCGCGCCGGCGGAACATCCGGTGACGCCGGCAAAGCCAGAGCGGACGCGCCGAGCGCGTGTCCCGGCGGCAGCGTCCCTCGCGGCCCCCATCGGCCATATCGACGAGCCTGATCGTGCCGAAGCAGTCGTTGCGCCGGGCGCCGAAGCCACACCGCCCGCGGCCCCTGCTCTGCTCGTGAAAGCCGAGGAACAGCCCGGCAGCGTGACTCTGCGGGCGGCCAGCGGCCTTTGTTACCCCAGCCTGGACGGCGACGGGCCCACCGGGGCCACCTTGACTCGCTCACAGGTACCACCCGGAAAACACGCTGTGTACTGCTCGCTGGACAAGACCAGCCCCCGCCAACTGGTCGGCGAGATCGAGGTCCGCCCCGGCAGGGGCGTGGAGAAGACCATTGTCGTCGAGAACGGCAAGCCGAAGTTCGCGGGCGCGCAGTAGGTGGTTCGGCGACGGAATCTCCGGGGCGTGGCGGCCGGCTCGCCCACCCCATCGTGCTAGCATCCAGCACCATGTCACAGGTTGCGCGACACCACCGATACACCCTCGCGGACTACCTGTCCGTCGAGGAAGTCAGCGCCGTGAAGCATGAGTTCCTGGATGGCGAGATCTACGCGATGGCCGGTGGATCGATTCTCCACGCTGCACTGTCTGCCGCCGTGTCGGGCGGCTTTCTTCAACAGCTGGAGAACCATTGCCGCGTGTTGAGTTCGGACCTTCGGGTGCGCGTCTTGGCCACCGGCCTGGTGACGTATCCAGACGTGACGCTCGTGTGTGGGCCTATCGAGACCGACCCGGCAAACCAGGAAACCATCACCAACCCAACTGTGGTGGTTGAGGTCTTGAGTCCCAGCACGATCGACTACGACCTTGGCGACAAGTTCGACCACTACAAGAGGATTCCGGCGCTCACCTCGGTGGGCTTCATATGGCAGGACCGGCAGCAGATCGAGGTTCGCGCGCGCCAGCCCCATGGCACGTGGACCAGCACCATCGCGCAGACCGGCCAGCACGCTCGCCTGCCCGGTCTGTCTGCGACCCTGGACGTCGATCGCATCTACCGTCAGGCCGGTGCGCCCGCCTGATTCGGCCGAACCTCCTAAGGGTCCAGCAGTGACCCGCTGCCGTGTACACTTGTTGTCCATGGCGGTGGATGATGGGAATGTCGATGCCGCGACACTGTCGTGTCTGCGGCAAGCGTTACGGATCGGTCCTGCCCCTCGGCTGGCCGTGCTGTTCGGCTCGGCGACGACAGGGCGCCTGCGGCCTTCGAGTGACCTGGATGTGGCGGTGTTGGCTTCCGGGGCGCAGGTGAACGAAGCGTGGGAACGGGAGCTTTTTGGTCGCCTTGCCGCAGCCGTCAAGCGCGACGTCGACCTGGTTCGCCTCGACACGGGCTCGACGCTGTTGCGCTGGCAGGTCGCCTCGCATGGCGTCCTGCTACACGAAGAATCACCTGGAGAGTTCGCGCGCTTCCGCGCCCGGGCCGCCGCCGAATACGCGGACTTCGCGCCTGCGTTCGCACACCACGGCGAGATCTTCCGCCGCCGGCTGATCAAGCAAGGGGGCCCGGCGTGACCGACGTCGGCATCGTCCTGGCGAAGTTGACGACTCTTCGTGAGCACGTCGACCGCATGGAGCGGCGTCGCCCCACCACCGCGGAGGCGTTCGGCGCCGACGTCGATCGACAGGACGCGCTCGCGTTGAGCTTGCTGGTCGCTCTTCAGGAGGCAGCGGACATCGCGCTCCACATGGCCTCCGACGAGGGCTGGGGAGTGGCTTCGTCGTACGCCGACAGCTTCGACCTCCTGGCCAGGCGACGTGTGATCGAACCCGATCTCGCTCGGCGCCTGGTCGGGATCGCTTCGCTACGAAACCGCGTGGCGCATGGATACGGCTCCGTCGACTTCGGGCGCATCTGGCGCGAGACTCCGGACGGTATTCTGGCCCTGCGGCAGTATGCGGCTGTCATCGCCGCCTACGTAGGCGCGCCCGACCAGCGCAGGTAGGTATTCCCGCCCGAAAGGTTCGATCCGAGCAGCAGGGAATCAAGCTCGGCGTGTCGCGGCCGGCGAGGCGACCCTGTCGAGACGCGCGACCCGCACGCGTGCGGCGGGCAGCGTCTTCTGTGCCAGCTCGACGATGCGCGCGTGGTGGGTGAACAGCACCACCTGAGTGACGCGCGCGTGGTCGGCCAGCACCGACAGTGCCGCGGCGGCGCGCTGGTCGTCGAAGTGGATCAGGATGTCGTCCAGGATAAGCGGCAGCGGCTCGGCGACGTGCAACGTGTGCTCGAGGCTGGCAAGCCGCAGCGCCAGGTACAGCTGATCGCGCGAGCCGTCGCTCAGGCCCGACACCGGCACCTTGGTCCCATCCAACCGCACCCCGCGCAGCACGGGTCGATCGTTCTCGTCCAGATCAGCGCGCAGTCCCGTGTAATCTCCGCGCGTCAGCCGCGCCAGCAACTCGCCCGCACGCGCCACCACCGGACCCTGGTTGCGGTCGCGGTGCCGCTCGATCTCGCGCGCCAGCAAGTGCGCCGCAAGCTTCAAGCGCGCGAACTCTTCTGCCATCGCCCGCACGCGCGCCAGGTGGCCCTGGGCCAGGCCGGCCGCGTCAGCCGCCGCAACGTTGTCGGCGTTGTCCAAGGCCTCGAGGCCCTTCTTGATCGACCCCAGCTCCTGGTTGGTCCGCTGCAGCTGCGACTCGATGTCCTCGACGCGCTCACGCAGGGACGTGATCGCGGATTCCACATCGTCGCCCGCTGCGACGGCGTCAGTCAGGGCATCCGCCACTGACAAGCCCTCCGCGGCCTGCAGGATCTGCTCCTCGCACTCGTTGATGGCACGTGCGATATCGCGGGCGCTTGCCGATCGAAGCTCGGCTTGCTCAAGCGCCACCGTGTCCGGTGCCCCGGCCGCCTCACACAGGCGCACGAGCTTGGCAGTGGCCACATCGCCCTGCTCCGCGGCCAGCTTGCCGGCTTCGCGCCGGCGCCGCAGGTCCTCGTCAAGTCCGTCGCGCTCGCGACGAGCTTGGCTGCCCTCGGTCTGGGCCGCCAGCAAGTGTTCCGCAATCTGCGCGACCGGTTGCCCGGCCAACTCGGGTGCCAGGCTCGCCGCCAACCCACGTACCACATGCTCGAACGAGCGTGCCGCCTCGTCGATCGAAGCAAGGGCGGCGGCATGCTTCGCCGCCTCGTCTTCCTTGCTGGCCAACAGGCCCGCCGCCTCAAGCACTGCGGTTGCTTCGGCCGCGGTGGCCTGCGCCGCCAGATGAAGCGGCGCCACCGCCTCCGCCCATTCCTGCCGCCATGCCAGCAAACACGCCTCAGCCAGGGTGCGCTCACGTTGCGCCTCACCCTGCTGCTCGGCTAACTCGCGCAGCTCGCGGGTCAAGCCGTCACGCTGGCGGTTGGCCTCCTCGATCGCCCGCGCGGCCGCTTCGGCTCGATCGCGGCGAAGACCCAGACGTAGGCCATCGCGTGAACCCGTCTCGCCAGGCTGGGTAACCGCGCCTTCGTCCTGCGCGCACGTCAGTTGCACATGCGCCTGTGCCGCCCGGCTGGCCAGCTGATCGACATCCCGAGCCGCCGTCTCAGCCTGCGCCGCGACATCCACCACCTCGCCGAAGCGGCGCAGCCACATGCGCATCAGGTCGGGATTACCGGGCACCACGCCACACGGCGCCCACGCCGCCCGCCAGGCGCTGTCGAGCTCGGCCCTGATCGCAGCCGCCGCCGCCCGACGTTGCACAAGATCAAGCCGGCCAGCTTCGTTGTGCGCGCGGGCCGACTGGTTGGTCGCCGCCCGCGCGACCCGTTCGGCTTCCCGCCACAGCCGGTCGGCGGCTTCGTCGGCGCGCACCTGGGCCAGCTCGTAAAGCGACGCCATCGCCGCTCGTTGCTTGGATGCCGGCGCTTGCCACGCCGCCTGCAATCGGGTCCACGCCGCCGCGCGCTCCGCTCGGGCGGCCTCGAGCGCCAGCAAGGACGGCACGTCACCGCCGCCGCGCAGAAGCGCCAGCTCGCGATCGAGCGCCGTCCGCTCGCGATCGAGCGCCACTTGCTCCTCGCCAAGCGCCTCATCGCGCGCGTCGCGCGCCTGGAAGTCGGTGGCGAATCTGTCGACCGCTTCCACCGATGGGGGCGCCAGCGCCAGAACCTCGGCCGGCCCGCGCTCGCAGTCGGGCAGTCCCAGCGAAGCGAGGCGCTTCTTCAGATCGGCCGTGCCCTTGGTCAAGCGGCGGCGCGCGTCGTCCAGACGATCTTCCACATCGCCATCCGAATCCAGGCGGCGCAGCAACGCGCGCAGCGCTTCGGTATCCCGCACCGCAGGCAGCGCCGTCAGAGCTTCGGCCCGCGCCATTCGCCTGGCTTCCAGAGCGACCACCGCCTGCACCGCCCGATCAAAGCGCATGACCAGCCCGGCTTCTTCGAGAGCCAGCTTGCCCACGCGCGCCCGCGCCGCCGCGCCCAGGCGCGAACCGGGACGCCGTCGCCGACCCGGCTCGCCCGGCCCCTCCGCCGCCGCGGTGCCCCAGGCCGATACCGCCAGCGCCGTCGCCTCGGCCTGGGCTGCCGCCAGCAACCCCGCCAGCCGCGGACGATCCTCGGCGCCGCGCCGATGATCAACCAACTTGCCTGGCACATCGGCGAGGTGCACCACCGCTGGCTGATCGAGCCAGCCCGGCACCGAGAGCGCCGCCCGGCGAGCCTCGGCGATGGCGATCTCGCCGGCCTGACGCCGCAACTCGCCCAGGGCCTGCTGCTGTTCGGCGAGCGCGGCCTCGCGCGCCCGCCCCGCGTCCGGCGGCAGCAGCACCACCTCGCCCAGGGCCTTGTACCGCGCGCCCAGGTTGTTGTACTTGGCGGCAAGTGGTAGCAGGCGCCGCGTACGCTCCAGGCGAGACAGATCCTTCTTGGCCGCCCGCAGCTCGTCCTCATGTGCCGCACGGCGAGCGACCGCCCGGTCAAGCGCCTCGTGTTGCATGACCCAGGCCTCGCCCGACCGCGCCTTGTCGCGCATGTCCGTGCGCGCGTCCTGAAAGGCCCGAATCGCCTCGTTCAGCTTGCGCTTCTGTGCCTGCGGCGTGAACAGCTCGTCGGCTTCCGCATCCAGCTTCGCGCGCAGGTGGTGGATACCTCGCCCACCGCCCAGCGCCGCATCGAACAAGCTCTCACCCACGGCGCCGCCGCCGGCGAGTAGCGCCTCGGCGCCTGCGCGTAGCGCCTCGTGATCAAGGCCGAACAGGGTGCGAAAGCTCGCCTCCGTGGCACCGCCGCACAGCCGGCGCAAGAGCGCCTCGTCTTGCGCAACACCGGCCGCATCGACCAGCGTGTTCTTGTGGCCCTTGCGCCGGACCACGTCGACGATGCTGCCGTCGGCCGCCTGCAGTTCGCCGCCGATCCGCAGATCAGTCATGCCATGGCGGTGGGCGTCGCGGGTGTGCGCGGGAATGCCGAACAACAACCCCGCCACCGCACGCAGCGCCGTGCTCTTGCCGGCCTCGTTGTCGCCGTAGACGATGCATAAAGCGTCCGCCGCATCGGCATCGCTGTAGAAACGCAGTTGGTGGTCGGTGAACGGGCCGAAGGCGATGAGGCGAAGGGTCCGGATCCTCACGCGTCCTGTCCCCGGCCACCTTGCAAGCGCCCCAGCACCAGTGACTCGGCTTCCGCAAGCAGGCGGCGCATGGTCGCGACGTCGTCGAAGCGCAATCCGTCAGCACCGTCGCGCAGATCCGGCGGCAGCTTTCTGACCAGATCGGCAACGATCGCCGCCAGGCGGGGCAGTTCGGTCTCATCCGCCTGCAAGGCGCGCACGCTACGCGCGAACTCCGATGCGACGTCCTGCTCATCGAAGTCGAACGCCAGCGATTCGGAGGCAACGCATGCGAAGCGGACGCGCTCGATCCAGATCTGGTCGCCGCCCACCTCCAGACCCACCGCGCGCATCTGCGAAATCCAGCGCTCGGCGTCGGCCAGCAGCGCGCGATGCACCGACGCCGTCACACGCAGGGTGACCGGCGCCGCCAGCAGGCGATCCTCGGCCGCCCCTAGCGCAGCAGCGAGCTCATCCCGGATCATCTCGACAGCGTCCGCCGCCGACGTGGCCGCACCGGCGTCCACGTCGCAGCGGGTCCAGCGGACGACATCGAGAGCCCGCGCTTCGACGCCGGCGACCCGGTGGCGGTGAGCAGCGTCGATGGTCACAACGGTGGCGCCCTTGGGCCCGGTCTCGCGCGCGTGGCGGCCCTGCAGGTTGCCGGGAAATACCACCCATGGATCGGTCGCAAGCACCTCGCGCGCGTGAACGTGGCCCAGCGCCCAGTAGTCGTAGCCCTTGCTCGCCAGCCCGCCCACGTTGCACGGCGCGTACGGCTCGTGGCCTTCGCGCCCGTCGGCGGCGGTGTGCAGCAGACCGACGTTCAGCAGGTCGGACAACGGCGTCGGGTAGCGCGCCGCCAGATCCTCGGTGACCGCGCGGCTGGCGAAGCCCTGGCCGTGCAAAGCGACGCCGTGCTGTTCAAGGATGTAGGTCTGGGGCTCGCGCGTGGAGAATTCGTGGACGTTGTCGGGCAGCGTGAGCAGCTTGGTGATCTGGCTTGCGGCATCGTGATTGCCGCGCACGACGTACACCGGGATCCCGGCGTTGCGCAGGCGCACCATCTGGCTGACGAAGTACAGCCCGGTGCCGTGGTCGCGCCAATCGCCGTCGTAGATGTCGCCGCACAGAAGCAAGAATGCCGCTTGCTCGGCCAAGCACAGGTCGACCAGGTTCACGAGCGCTCGCCGGGTCGCGCCGCGCACGCGCAAGGCAGGCGCACCCTCGTAGCGCTCGAGGCCGCGCAACGGGCTATCGAGGTGGAGATCGGCGGCGTGAACGAACTTCACGGGTGGCAGACCCCGACACTAGCGCGACCCGCGGAGCGCGCCTACAAGCGGGTTCGCCGGCCAGCCACGATCAGCGCGTGTCAGCTGCAAGCTGGGTCACCAGTTCGGGCGCGTGGCTGGCGGCGCACACGGGGAGCTGACCGCGTCGGCTGCGAGCCTTCTCGGACAGCTCGACGCGCTTGATGTCCAGGCGTGTTCCGCCCACTTCGCGCATGACTTCGGACAGGCTGGCGCCGTTGTCGCGCAGCCACTGGATGCGAGCGACCTGCTCGGCACTGTACGGCCCGCGGTCCAGGAACGAACACAGCGTACCCGAAGCGCTCGGGCTCCCTGCAACCGCAACCGACGACACCGCAGCTGGTGCCCGAGTCGCCCCGACGCCGGCGCATCCCGCGTGAAAACCGGCCATTACCACCACGAACAAGAGTGTGAGTTTCATGTCTGACCCCTTCCTTGCCTGTCTCCCTCAGCAACCTTCGGGCCAACCCGATCTCGGCCCGCTATGCGGCCAAAGGGGTCACGCAGGCGCCGCCGATCGACAAGTTGCGCCGGAACCACACAACCTGTCGGACGGTCGGGGACAGCGGCTCAGGTTCCGAGCACGTCTCCGACGGAGGCAGCTGTGGCGGCCGCGACGATCCATGCCCGGAGCTGATCGAGATCGGCGCAGCCGAGGATCTGAGCGCGATGGGCCGGACTGACAGTCAAGCCCCTGCCCTCGAACAGGTCGATGAGGGCAAGGGCCTTGCCCTCCGCCTTCCCCTCCGCTTTGCCTTCGGCCTTGGCTCTGCGCAGGCCCTCGTGCTGGTACTCGTATTGTTGCGGGAGCATCTCCAGTGCCTTTCTGGCGGCGCTGCCAAGCGCCGCCCAGATGTAGTCGAAGTATAGCTGGGCGCGGTCGCCACTCAGGGCAAAGACGGCCTTCAACGCCGTATCGGCAATCGCCGTCGCCTGCTCCACGTCCTCGTCGTGACCGTGGGCGACCGCCGACAGCACCGCGAGCTCCGGCGCCTGGCTGGCCTCGGTCGCATCGACGATCTCCGGCATCTCCGCAGGGCCGATGACGTGGGGTTGCAGGTAGCCAGCACCGGGACCGAAGGCGATCGGTCGTCGGGCCCAGTCGGCGACGGCGCGATCAGGCGTGATCACGACCAGCATGACGTCGCAGCGGTGCCGCAGACGCGCACCGTCCGTGTAGGCCGGCCAGGTGAACAGCTTGTCGGGATCGATGGACAGTTGCACCTCGATCACCAGGGTAAGCACGCTGTGCCCGCCGAGCTGGCAGCGCAACACGCAGTCGGCTGCCAGCTCGCGCGGGATGACGGCACCCAGGTCCGCGCTGTCGACAACGATGGAGTCGTAGTGTGGAATCGCGTCCGTGCCCACGCGCCGGATCAGGTCCACGACCAGGTCGGGGTGCTCGCGCAAGATGTCGACCAGGGCCTGATGCAGGAATGACGGCACGCGCGCGTTGTCGGCACGGGCGCTCGCCAGGTTGCGTGCCGGTGGGCCGTTTCGGGCAGCCGGCCACCTTCACTGCGCGCGTCTGCGATCGGCTCGACTCGCCAGCAGTTCGATCCGTGAGGCAACGCCGAGCTTCAGGAATAGGGCGGCCATCTGGTTCGCGATGGTTCGCGGCGAGACGCCGCGCGCGCGCGATGTCCAGGTTGCGCTTGCCGGCCATTGCGGCGCACGCGACCGCCCGTTCACCGGGACTCAGTCGGCATATGCCCGGTGGCTCGGCGAGCGGATAACTCAGGACCACTGATCCGGCACGACCGCCTGCCAGTGGGACCAGGGTCGCGCTCTCCTGGCCGCTTGCCCAGGCCAGGTCGACCACCTGCGCTCGATTCTCGATGCCAAGCTTGTGGAGCGCGGCGGACAGATGCCAGGCCACCGTGCCCACCGCCAGCCCCAGCTCGTGAGCGATGCACTTGTTCGAGCGCCCGGCGGCGACGCGCTCGACGACTTCGCGTTCACGGGCGGTGAGCACTCGATCCGGCGCGCGCCGCGGAAAGGTTTTCGAGGCCACGAAGTGATGCCGCCCGTCCGCCTCGAAATGGTCACGTCGTTCCTGGCCAGGATCGCCAGCGCGCTCTCGATGCGCGCACGCGTCTCGCCGCGGCTGGTGATCGCGATCTGGCGGGCGACGTTGCGAAGCTGCCGGACATTGCCAGGCCTCACACGCCGTTCCCCTCAAGCTTTTTTTGTGCGGATCGTCGAGCACGGGTCGGCTCGGCCTTCGGCATCTGACGAGGTTCGGGACGGGGCTCTGGGATTCGACGCCTGGGCAAAACCGGGAGACCGTCGTCGACCGCGATCATGGTGTCATCGCTCATCAGATCGAGGCCTGCTAAAGTGGCGACGATTCTGGGGACATCTGCCGTCAGGAGGGCGTCGCCGCAGGATCCATTACGAATCGTGAAGACCTTGTAATTGCGATCGAGCACGAGGCTCCACCACCGCGTGTCGAGGGAATCCTTGCCATCCCACGCTTGGCGTGCGAGCCGAATGTGGCATCGCCCATCGACCTCGGTTCTCTCGGCAAACACCGCGCGGCAGGTGCCATCAGCCTTGAGTTCCAGGACCCCGATCATTTCCTCAGGCCCGACCTGCTTCGGTCCTCGGATCCACCTTATCCGCTCGTCCGTCATGAGGCCCCCTTACGCGAGGCACAGCCTAACCCCGGCTGGTCCGCGCTGAACATGGAAAATCAGGGCGGCCCTTCGTGTCGCCCTGGAGGCGGAGTGAGCTTGCCCGCTGCCCCACCCCGGCCGACCCACCAGAACACGCCGGCCACCGCCATGACGATGGCGAACATCACCACCGTGCTGGCCGCGCCGCCCCTCTGGGCACCGGCCAGCGCGTAGAGCAAGCACGGTGGCAGCGAGCCGGCGAACGCCGCCGCCAGCATGCGCCGCCACGACATAGGCGAGGTGCCCGCCATGATGACGGTGGTCTCGGCGAGCAGCGGCACCGCGCGTGTCACCAGCACGGCGAGGGCGCCGTAGCGGGACAGCAGCGCATCCGCGCGTGCTTTCTCGGCCGGTGAGACCACCCGGGTCAGAAGCCGCGAGCCGCGCCGCCCGAGCGCGAAGCCCAGCACCGCCGCGCCCAGACTGCCGGCCAGCGACAGCGCTGCGCCGGTCGCGAAGCCGAACAGCGCGCCGTTCGCCACCATGATCACGCTCGACGGCACCGGCAGCAGGACATCGGCCCACAGCAGCGCCACGCCCGCCGCCGCCGCGGCCAGGCTGGCCCGTCCCAGCACCACCGACGGGTCGGTCAGGATCGGCACGCCGAGGCCCTCGACCACGCCGAACAACGCCAGGAAGACCGCCATCATCCCCACCATGACAAGGGCGGTGCGTTTCATGAAAAACCCAATCTACACCGTCGTTTGCAGGTCGTTCCACGAGGGCCCACGGCGCGGTCGGCGCGTGGTATAGACACCGCCGGCCGCACGATGGGACTCATGGATCTTTTCGCCAAGGACAAGCGCGACGAGCGCGCGCGGCGAAAGAATATCGAGCGCGCGATGAACAAGTTCTCGCAGTCGGCCGACCGGTGGAAAGCGCTCGAGTCGCTGGCCGCCGACGGATCGGACGAGGCGCTTTACGGCCTGGTCCGCCGGTTCGGGATGTTCTACGACAAGACCATCGAGGACGAGCAGGAGAAGGACTGGGTGTTCGACACCCTGGTGTCCAAGGGCGACAAGGCGCTGCCGGCGTTGAAGCGATCGCTGCTGGCGGCGGATTCCATCTCGTGGCAACTGCGCACGCTGGCCAAGGTCGCGACGCGCGAGCAGGAGCTTGCCGCGATCGAGGAGGTGCTGGCGAAGCACGAACCCGGCTACGAGCGCGATCCAAGCAAGAAGATGCAGCTTCTGAAGCACCTCGCCGCGCTCAAGGATCCCAAGGTGCCGGCGCTGGTCGCGCCCTACCTCAAGGACATGGACGAGGGCGTGCGCTTCACGACGGTCGAAGCGCTGCTGCGACTCAAGGACGAGGCCGCCGCGCGCGACGTCTTGCTGGAGGTGTTTGTGTCGGATGCCGAGGAGAGCCTGCGCATCCGCCTCAGGATCTGCGAGGGCTTCGCCGAGCTGGGCTGGCTGGTGCATGGCCACCGCGGCGGCGTCGAGAAGAAATTGCCCGAGCAGTTCCAGCTCGACCGCGAAGGTCACCTCAAAAAGAAGCAGTCGAAGGCATAGACGAAGGAATCAGAGATGCCGCGCAGAACGGACATCAAGTGCGTCCTGGTGATTGGATCGGGGCCCATTGTCATCGGGCAAGCGTGCGAGTTCGACTACTCGGGCACGCAAGGCGTGAAGGCACTCAAGGAAGAGGGCTACCGGGTCGTGCTGGTCAATTCGAACCCGGCGACGATCATGACCGATCCGGAGATCGCCGACCGCACCTACGTCGAGCCGCTGACCGTCGACATCGTCACCGCCATCATCGCGCGCGAGCGGCCTGACGCCCTCTTGCCGACGCTGGGCGGGCAGACCGCGTTGAACCTGACGCTCGACCTTGCCAAGGCGGGCGTGCTGGAAAAGTACGGCGTCCGGCTGATCGGGGCGCAGCTTGCCGCCATCGAGAAGGCCGAGGACCGCGAACTGTTCAAGCAGGCGATGAAGAAGATCGGCCTGCGCGTGCCGCTGTCGGGTTATGCGCGGTCGGTCGCGCAGGCGCACGAGATCCAGCAAGGCATCGCCAAGGAGACCGGCGTCGGCTACCCGATGATCCTGCGGCCGTCGTTCACGCTCGGTGGCTCGGGTGCGGCCATCGCGTGGAACGCCGAGGAATTCGACGCCAAGATGTCCTGGGGCCTGCAGCAGAGCCCGCGCGGCGAGGTGCTGGTCGAGCAGTCGGTGCTGGGCTGGAAAGAGTACGAGCTGGAGATCATGCGCGACAGCAACGACAACGCTGTCATCGTGTGCTCGATCGAGAACTTCGATCCGATGGGCGTCCACACCGGCGACTCAATCACCGTCGCCCCCGCGCTGACCCTGACCGACAAGGAGTACCAGATCATGCGAGACGCGGCCATCGCCGTCATCCGCGAGATCGGCGTCGAGACCGGCGGGTCGAACATTCAGTTCGCCGTGAATCCGAAGAACGGCGAGATGATCGTCATCGAGATGAACCCGCGCGTGTCGCGCAGCTCGGCGCTGGCGTCGAAGGCCACCGGCTTCGCCATCGCGAAGATCGCGACCAAGCTGGCCGTCGGCTACACGCTGGACGAGATCACCAACGACATCACCAAGGAAACCCCAGCCTGCTTCGAGCCGACCATCGACTACGTGGTGACCAAGGTGCCGCGCTTCGCGTTCGAGAAATTCCCCGGCGCGGACACCACGCTCGGGCCACAGATGAAGTCCGTGGGCGAGGTCATGGCCATTGGCCGCACCTTCAAGGAATCACTTGGCAAGGCGCTGCGCTCGCTCGAGATCGGGCGCTGGGGCTTCGACATGGAGGACGTGCCGCCACTCGATGAGTTGAAGCGCCTCATTGCCGTGCCCGGCCCCGATCGCCTGTGGCAGCTGGCCGAGGCGATGCGCGCCGGTCTGTCCATCGACGACGCGCACCAGATCACCGCCATCGATCCGTGGTTCCTCACCCAGCTGCGCCAAATGCTCGACGAAGACAATGCGGCCGCCCGCGATGGCGCTCGCGGGCTCGACGATGGCGAGGCGCTGGCACGGCGCAAGCGCCTGGGCATGTCGGACCGCCGGCTGATGAAGCTGTGCGGCGGTGACGTGAGCGAGGAAGACGTCCGCCAGGCGCGCAAGAAGCACGGTGTGCGCCCGGTTTACAAGCGCGTCGACACCTGCGGCGCCGAGTTCGAAGCCAGGACGCCGTACCTGTACAGCACCTACGAGACCGGCACCCTGGCGGATCGCGACGCCGAAGATGAGGCGCGGGTCACCGACAAGAAGAAGGTCATCATCCTGGGCGGCGGGCCCAACCGCATCGGCCAGGGTATCGAGTTCGACTACTGCTGCGTCCACGCCGTGATGGCCCTGCGCGAGCTTGGCTACGAGGCCATCATGGTCAACTGCAACCCGGAGACCGTGTCGACCGACTACGACACGTCGGACCGACTGTACTTCGAGCCCCTCACCCGCGAGGACGTGCTTGAGATCGTCGATGCTGAGAAGCCCGACGGCGTCATCGTGATGTTCGGCGGACAAACCCCGCTGCGCCTGGCGGTGCCGCTGCAGAAGGCGGGCGTCAAGCTGCTTGGCACCAGCGCCGATGCCATCGACCGAGCCGAGGACCGGCAGCGCTTTGGCGAAATGGTGACCAAGCTCGGCCTGCGCTCACCGGCCTGGGGCACCGCGCATGGTCTCGCCGAAGCGCGCAAGATAGCCGACAGCATCGGCTACCCGGTCATGGTGCGGCCGTCATACGTGCTGGGCGGACGAGCGATGGAGATCGTGCACGACGCCTCGGGGCTCGAGCACTTCGTCGGCAAGGCGATGGAAGCCTCGCGGCGCGAATCGTTGGCCGCGGGCGGCGGCAGCGGCGACGAAAGCGCGCCGATCCTTATCGATCAGTTCTTGCGCGACGCCATCGAGATCGACGTCGATGTCGTGGCCGATGGGCACGACGTGGTCATCGGCGGCGTCATGGAGCACATCGAGGAAGCCGGCATCCACTCGGGTGACTCGGCGTGCGCGCTGCCGCCGTTCTCGCTGTCGCCTGAGACCATCGACGAGGTCAAGCGCCAGGCACGGGCGTTGGCCCTGGAGCTGGGTGTGCGCGGTCTGATGAACGTGCAGTTCGCGGTGCCGCGCGACGGCCGCGGTGTGTTCATCCTGGAAGTCAACCCGCGCGCGTCGCGCACGGTGCCGTTCGTTTCCAAGGTGGTCGGCTTACCGCTGGCCAAGATCGCCGCGAAGATCGCCGTCGGCAAGACCTTGCGCGAGCTGGGTGTCCGCGAGATCACCCCGTCGCACATCGCGGTCAAGGAGGCGGTGTTTCCGTTCGTGAAGTTCGGCGGGGTCGACACCCTGCTCGGCCCCGAGATGCGCTCGACCGGCGAGGTCATGGGCATCGATCGCGACTTCGACGCAGCCTTCGCCAAGGCCCAGATCGGCGCCGGCACGCGGCTGCCGATCCCCGATGGCAAACCCAAGACTGTGTTCCTGTCGGTGCGGGATGCCGACAAGGCGGGCGCGGTTGCGGTGGCGCAACGGCTGCAACAACTCGGCTTCCGCATCCTGGCCACCGCCGGGACCTTCGAGCATCTGAAGCGAGAGGGCGTCACGGTCGAGCGCGTGAACAAGGTGCGCGAGGGCCGGCCCCACTGCCTCGATCGCATGCTGGATGGTGACGTTCACATGGTGATCAACACCACACAAGGTGCCGCCGCCATCGCCGATTCGTTCTCGATCCGGCGCACCGCCCTCATGCGCGGACTACCCTACTTCACGACCCTGTCGGGCGCGCGCGCCGCGGTGGGCGCCATCGCCAAGCTGGCAGCGGGCCCGATGTCGGTGTGTTCGATCCAGGAGTTTCAGCATGGCTGACAGATTCCCCATGACGCCGCGAGGGATCCGGAACCTCAAGAACGAACTCAAGCGCCTGCGTGAGATCGAGCGCCCCAAGAACGTGCAGGACATCGAGGAAGCGCGCGCCCACGGCGATCTGCGCGAGAACGCCGAGTTCCACGCCGCCAAGGAACGTCAGTCGTTCATCGAAGGCCGCTCGCGCGACATCGAGAGCATCCTGGCTCAGTCGGAAATGATCGATCCCGCGAAGCTGTCGGGCACGCGCGTCGTGTTCGGCGCCACGGTGTCCCTGGAAGACACCGATTCGGGCGACAAGGTGACCTACAGCATCGTCGGCGACCACGAAGCCGACATCAAGCTCAACCGCCTCGCCATCTCGGCGCCGATCACGCGCGCGCTCATCGGACGCGAGACCGGCGAGACCGTCACCTTGCGCAACAGCAAGGGCACCCGCGAGTACCAGATCGCGGACGTGCGATTCGATAGTCAAGAAGAGCAAGAATAGCGCCGCACCGTCCGGGATTTCGCCGTGGAAGGGCTCACACGCCGCATAGCCTGGACCAGCGCCGTGATCCACGGCCTGGTGCATGCGTCCGTGCTGCTGCTGCCCTCGCTGCTGTCGGACTTGCCGCGCGCGTTCCAGGTCTCGCTGCTCGACGTGCTGGCGGTCGCGAACCTCATGTACCTGGTGTTCGGCATCGCTGCCATCCCGGCCGGCTACCTCGCCGACCGGGTCGGCTCGCGGCGCATGCTGATCGTCGCCGCTTGCGGCTGCGGCGGCTCGCTGGTCCTGGTCGCGCTGGCGCAAAGCTTCGTCCTGCTGGGCGCTGGCCTGGTCCTGCTGGGCGCATCGGCCGGCGTGTACCACCCCAGCGGCTTCTCGTTGCTCTCGCGCGGCGTGGCCTCGCGTGAGCGTGGGCGCGCCATCGGCATCCACGGCGTCGGCGGCAACTTCGGCGAGGCCATCGCGCCAGCGTGGGCGGCATTCTTCGCCGCGCGCTACGGCTGGCGTGCCGCCTTCCTGTCGGCGGCGGTGCTGGCACTCGCCTGCGCGGCATTGGCACTGTCGCTGCCCGACGCCAAGCCCGCACCGCTTCAGCATGCCCACCCGCATCCCCACACGCATCCGCACCCGCATTCGGCGGCGAACTTCCGCGCCACCCTCGCCGCTTTCGGCGAGACTCTGCGCAGCTTCTGGGACAAACGCCCGCTACGCTGGCTGTTGCTGTCGATGATCGCCAGCGGGTTCGTGTACCGGGGCGTATTGACGTTCCTGCCGATGCACCTGGCGTCACACGGCGCCGCCACCACCGTGACCGCTTCGTACCTGACCTCGATCGTGCTCCTGGCGGGACTGGTCGCGCAGTGGTTCGGTGGCGCGCTCGCTGATCGGCTGCCGCGCGAGCGCCTGCTGCTCGCCCTGGTGGTGCTCTTCGTGCCGGTGCTGTTCCTGCTAGGGCTAAGTTCGGGCGTCGGACTCGTCACCATGGCTCTATGCTTTGGCTTCTTGTGGTACCTGGCCCAGCCGGTCGCCAACGCGCTGACCGCCGCCCACGCCGATAGCCGCCACCACGGCCTCCTTTACGGCGTCCAGTTCGCGGCCACCTTCGGCGTCGGCTCGTTCGCCACCAGCCTGGGCGGACTGCTTGTCGCCACCGGCGGCACCAGGCTTTGCTTCCTGGTCTTCGGCGCGGTGGCGATCGTACAGGTGGTCGGCGCGGTGGCGCTGGTGCACAGCGTGCAACGCCCCGCCACCGCCGTCGAGCGCGCTACCTGAACAGGCGCCTGACACTGCTAGGCGCGGCACCAGCACCGTGGCGCCGTCGGCATCAGCGTTCAGCTGTGCGTCTGATAGGGAGGCGCCAGGTGATTCGTAAAACGCCGGCGCCGCCGCTCCCCCGGCCCCGCCACCGCCGCCAGTCGGTCCCGCGCGTCCCACGTGCCTTCTTAACAACGTCGCCGCACCCACCCCGCCGGGTGCCGGAGATCCAGCTCGTGCCGGTGACGGTGAAAGCACGGGCCGCCGCCTCGGTACGACTCGAGCTCCGTGGCGCCGAAACCTGCACCCGCTGGGGGCGGAAAGCGTGCCGTGGTCGAACACCCCGCCGGATGCGACCTGCCCTCGTCTCCTTCTCTTGCGGGCTGGCCGCCGTCGCCTTCAGGTAGAGCAGCACCCTGGGCATCCGGAATATCGAAAGTTTTGTGGCCGCATTCCCAGGACTCACACGCGCGCGTGCCTACGCATCGCCGGCCGCGTCGCCGCGCCCGTCGCAAGGCTCGCTACCGGTCGGGGCGACTGTCCCCTTCCCCGGACGGGTTTCGCATCCGCTGGACGACGTACCGAATTTCATGAGCTCATCGCATAGCCCACTCCTTTCGGCCACCAGGGATCGCGGGTGCCGTCTCCGTAGGCCGCGCGCAGGGAATCGACGAAGACCCGGACCTTCGGGGACACGAATCGGCGGTGCGGATAGATGGCGTAGACGCGGAACTCGGGCAAGCTCCAGTCGAGCAGCACCGGCTCGATCAGGCCCGCCTTGAAATCGGATTGGGTCATGAAGCTGGGAAAGATCCCCAGCCCCACGCCCCGGTGAGCCGCCAGGCGCAGGGCCTCGCCGTTGTTGCTGGTCATGACGGCGTTCAGCTTGACCTGCTTCTTCTTGCTGCCGCGCTGAAACACCCACTCATCCAGGCAGTGGGGTTCGGCGAACACCAGGTTGCGGTGTGACGCCAGGTCATCGGGCGCGCGTGGCCGGCCGTACTTCCGGAAGTAAGAGGGCGCCCCCCAGACGGCCAGCCGGCTGAGCGCCAGAGGGCGCGCCACGTATTGACCGTCCAGCGAGCGCGCGAAACGGACAGCCACGTCGATTCCTTCCTCGACCAGATCGAACGAGCGGTTGGACAGCCGCAGGTCGACCGTGATGCCCGGTTGCGCTTCCATGAACGCGGCCAGGACCGCGGGCAGCAGGCTCTGGCCGAAGTCGACCGGCGCGGTGACCTTCAGCAGGCCACGCGGCTCCTTGGCCAGCGCCACCACCGATCCGTCCGCATCCTCTAGCGCCTGCAGACACTCCAGGCAGCGTTCCAGGTAGACACGCCCGGCCTCGGTCACGCTGACCTGGCGCGTGGTTCGGTCCAGCAGCCGCGTGCTGAGGCGGGCCTCCAGCGCGGCTATGTGTTTGGTCACCGCGGCCGGCGACAGGCGCAAGTCGCGGGCCGCGGCGGCGAAGCCCGATCGCTGGGCCACCCTGACGAAGACCTTCATGCTCTGGACTGTGTCCATGGGCGCAGCCTGTCATTCTTTCCATCCAGGAAACAATCCATTTCGCCGGCAGAGGATTCTCAGCGACCGCCGACACCGCTACGTTCTTTCCGGAGGACGAAGCGATGACAAAGGTGAACGAGCCGTATGACGCGATCATTCTGGGCGCGCGCTGCGCGGGTTCGCCGACGGCGATGCTGCTGGCCCGCAAGGGGTACCGCGTTCTGGTCGTGGACCGGGCGACTTTCCCCAGCGACACCGTCTCGACCCATGTCATCCAGCCGCCGGGCGTCGCCGCCCTTGCCAGATGGGGACTGCTGGACCGCCTCACGGCCACGGGATGCCCGCCGATTCACACGCAGGCCTTCGATTTCGGGCCTCTGACCCTGGCGGGGGCGCCGGGCAAGGCGGAGTTTCCCGTCGCCTACTGCCCGCGCCGGACCATCCTGGACAAGCTACTGGTGGATGCCGCCGTAGAGGCCGGGGCCGAAATCCGGGAGGGATTCAACGTCGAGGAACTGTTGATCGACGACGGGCGCGTGGCCGGCATCAAGGGCCATTCGACTGGCGGTGAGATGGTCACCGAACGGGCCAGGGTCGTCATCGGCGCGGACGGCCGACACTCGCTGGTGGCCAGGACCGTCAAGCCCGAGCAGTACAACGAGAGGCCACCGTTGATGGCCAGCTACTACGCCTACTGGACCGGCGTTCCGATGGCTGGGCGGTTCGAGATCTACATTCGCCCGGACCGCGGGTTCGCGTCGGTGCCCACCAACGACGATCTGACGCTGATCATGGCCGGATGGCCGCATGCGGAGTTCGAGGCGAACAAGAAGGACGTCGAGGGGAATTTCATGAAGGCGCTGGAACTGGTGCCCGAGTTCGCAGCGCGGGTCCACCGGGGCAAGCGCGAGACGCGGTTCGCCGGGGCGGCGGTGCCGAACTTCTTCCGCAAGCCGTACGGTCCGGGATGGGCCCTGGTCGGCGATGCCGGGTACAGCAAGGACCCGATCACGGCCCAGGGGATCAACGATGCGTTCCGGGACGCCGAGCGATGTGTGCAGGCACTGGACGAGACCTTCCGAGGCGTGGCGTCCTTCGACGAAGCGCTGGGCGCCTACCATCGCGCCCGCGACGAGAACGTCCTTGCCATGTACGAATTCACCTGCCAGCTCGCGACACTGCAGCCCCCTCCCCCGCACGTGCAGCGACTGCTCGGCGCGATTCAGGGCAATCAGAGCGCCATGGACAGCTTCGCGCAGATGAACGCCGGGACCATCTCGCCGGCGGCGTTCTTTGCTCCCGAGAACGTCGGGGCGATCATGGCGGCGGCGCAGGCCGCGCGCTGATCGGTCTTTGGGGGCCCGCCTTGGAGTCGTTTCAAGCGGTGGCAAAGAGCGAACGAGGTTCCGTCCGCCATGGATGAGCAAGACTTCGAGGGCACCCTGGTGCTGGAGCAACTGGCGGCCTCGACGAGGTCGGCGTGGCCGAATCTTGAACTCATCGCTGCGGGCCTCGCTGCCTACCAGTCGTTGACCCGGCGCTCGGGATCCAGGGCGACGGTGACGGGAAAGGGCGTGTTCCATCTTTCGAGGAACGTCGTGATCGTCTCGGGCGATTCGTCGGTGATGGCGATGATCGACAGGCCCTGCCATTCGTTGCGATAGCCCTCACTGCTGGGTGTTCGGCGGGCAGGCGCCCCGACACAACGCCGCCAGATCGTCGATCCACAGGTCGAAGGTGCTGCCCCCCACGCCGGTCTGGAAATCGATGCTGACGACAGCCGACGTGTCCAGGGACCGTGTTTGTTTGATCGGGGCCAGGGCGCCCTGCTGGAAGTCATCGAACAGCAGGACGAACCTTTGCCATTCCTTCGACACGGTCAGCCGCTGCACGAACCAGGGCGATCCGTTGAAATCGCCGCCGAACAGATCGTCCGGTGGGTTGGCTGGACCCGTTGCCCGATCGCGCACGGCCACGAACAGCGTCTGGTTGCCGCCGGTCAGGCGCGCCCAGAAGGCGATGCCGGCGTAGGGGCTCATGTTGACGGGGCCGCCGGACGGGTGGTTCAGCTGGGCCCACATGTTCATCCCGTCCTCCAGCTTGCTGCCCTGCACGTGGCGCGCGTACTTGCTGGTGCCACGGGGGGACTGGATGGCGGTTTCGGTGGCGTCGCCACGCAGGGGTCCGGTGCTGGAGGCGAAGAACCAGTTGCCGATGCTGCCGGTGGCCCTCGAGAAGAAATGGCCACTGTTCGCGATGGGAATCAGCATCTCGCTGTTCTCCATGTCGTCGATCATCACCAGCTGGCTGGACGGGGGACGCGCGTCGCTGGCCGCCGCGGCGGCGTCCCGGACGGAAGCGGCGTCCGGGGCGGGGCGCGCATCCATCGTGGTTTCGGCGGCGCCGGCTGCATCGCCGGCGTCCTGGCCGACCGTTTCTCCCGTCGGCAATTCCGAGCTGCAGCCACCCGCCGCCCAGGCCCATGCAGTCAGGGTCACCGCCGTCCGTGCCACCAGAGAGCGCGGTTGTTTGTTCATGTCTCTACCTTATCGTGAGGGGACGCCTGGCCGGGTGATTGAGTATTCCATGGGCTCAGCGAGCATATCGAACCGGCAGGGCCGGAATGACGACAACTATCCCCGCCGAGTTACGGAGACGAATGGGGTCGATGTCTTTCTTGGGGATCTGGGTTGCAGACCGGGTGAAGTGATAGATCCGGGGGCCATGAAGAAAACCCCTCGCATCGCTGCGGCCCTGACCCTTCCCCTCTTTCTCCTGGCGGCGGCGGAAGCGCAGCAGCCGCCCAAGGTTGGGGCGCAGGCGCAGCAACCACCCAAGGCTGGGGCGGAGGCGCAGCAGCCACCCAAGCCGCCCAAGCCGCCCAACCCAGCAGTTCCCCCGCCCAACCCGCCGCCCGCCGTGCCGGCAGCGCTCGCCGACAAGTTCAAGGTCGAGTTGGTCACGCGAGAGACCACACTGGCAGTGGGGATGGTCGCGGCTCCCGGGGAGCCTTCGGGACCCAAAGGCCGGCTTTTCGTCCTCGAGAAGCGAGGGCTCGTGCGTCTGCTGCGCGGCAAGACCTTCGACGCTGAGCCGTTCTTGGATCTGACCAGCAAGGTCATCGTGAAGAAGGCCGACAACGGCGAACAGGGGCTTCTCGGCCTGGCCTTTCACCCGCGTTGGAAAAAGAACGGGCGATTCTTCGTCAACTTCACCGATCTTCAGGGCGACACCCGCGTCGTCGAGATGAAGGTCGACGCCAAGAACCCCAACCGGGCCGATCCGAACCCGGTGCGCGAGCTGCTGTTCGTCGATCAGCCGTATGCGAACCACAACGCCGGCCACCTGGCGTTCGGGCCCGACGGCAAGCTGTACGTCTTGTTCGGCGACGGCGGCTCCGCCGACGACCCGCAGGGCAACAGCCAGAACCCCAAGAGTTTGCTCGGCAAGATGACTCGCTTCGACGTCGACTCGAAGACACCGACGCCTGATGTGGTCGGCAAGGGCCTGCGCAACCCCTGGCGCTACACGTTCGATCGTAAGACCGGCAATCTGTACATTGCGGACGTGGGCCAGCGCGTGTGGGAATGGGTCACCGTCGTGCCCAAGGCCAAGCTCGGAGGCCCACACAACTTCGGCTGGAATATCACCGAAGGGCAGCACTGCTTCGGTGGGAAGACTGACGCAACAGTGGATTGCAAGAAGGACGGCGTTTACGTGCCCGCCATCGACTACGCGCACAGCGAGGGCTGCTCCATCACCGGCGGCTTCGTTTACCGGGGCAAGGCACTGCCCGAGCTCGACGGCTTGTACTTCTTCACCGACTACTGCACCGCGATCCTGCGCAGCTTCCGTTGGAAGGGGGGCAAGGCGGTAGACTCGTGGGACTGGAAGGCCGCCCTCGATCCCGAGTCAACACTGGCCAAGCTGGCGGCCTTCGGCGAAGACGCCGACGGCGAGCTGTACCTCGTGTCGCACGAAGGCCCGATCTACAAGCTCGTGCGTAAGTAACCATCGTTTCCGGGCGCCTCCTCGTTGCCTCCGCCGATTCGCTCACGGAGCCCGACAGCATCGCGAGGCCAACCGGCCCGATCGGTCAAGGCCCGCCTGTTTGACTTACGCGCACGAACAGATCCGGGAAGCGCACCTTGCCCTCACTGGTCACGCGCAACACACGCCGCTCGGACACGCTGACCACGTACGCCTCCTCGCGCTTGCCTTCGCCGCCGACCACCAGCAGGTCGGGGTGGTTGGAGAAATGAAAGTCGTCCCAGCGTCCGTCCGGCTCGGCAGCGCGCGACTCGATCGCGAATACGCCATCGTCGCGCTCGTCCCAGCGCCGCACCTTGATCTGGCGATGCGAGCCCACATTGCTTATCAGCCACTGACCGTCGGCTGACACGCTGGGCGCGCAACCGAGCGCGAACTTGCGGTGGGTCCGCGCGACCACGTCGATCGCGTATAGATCGTGGCCCCAGCGCGCCGTCATGCGTTTGCCGTCGGCTGACATGCTGGGCTCGCCGGTGTACTGGCCCGGCAGATCCATGGCAACGGCCTTGCCGTCCGCCAGCGAGACGGTCCACAACCCCTGCCCGCGTTTGACGTAGATGATGTGCTTGCCGTTGGCGTGAAACTCGACAGCGCAGCCGTCCTCGCCTCGATCGGCACCGTCCAGAACCGGTTTACGAGCGCTGCCGTCGGCGTTGGCTACCAGGATGCGTCCGTCTTGGAAGATCGCCAGGCGCTTGCCATCGGGCGAGAAACGCGCGCATTCCCCCTCGCCAAGGTCAACAGCGTCGCCGCCACCCACCGTCTGCTTCTTGATCCGGCCCTTGCGACCGTAGATGACCGCCGCGTCGCGGCCGTGCAGCGCAGCGAGCGTTTCGCGGGCGGGTGCGAGCCCTGGGTCGCCTTTGCCTTCGAGTGCCCGGAGCGCAAGCAGCAGGATTGCCTGGACCATGGCCGTGCTACCGCCGAAGCCGCGGAACCGTTGAAAGCAACTGCTGCATCAACGTTCTGGCGGCGCGACCGGTAGTGCCGCACGGAGGTCGTCATGACCAGGACCGTGGCGATGACGTTGCTGATGTTCGCGCCGGGACTGCGCCTGAGCACCGCCGCGGCGCTGGCGATACCCGCGGGCGCAGCGGCGTCGCCCTGGCCCGGCAACGAAGATGGCCTGGTGTTCATCTGGGAAGACGCCACCGCGGCCAATGAGGTGCACGCGAATGGCCGTGTGGTACGGACGTGTCGCGCCGAGCCGCGCGACGCCGCGAAGTTCGGCCTCGGCAACAGCATGGATCTGGGCGGTGGATCCTTCGTGCCCGAGTCGGTGGACGCGCCGTTGCGTCACGCGGTGAGCAGCAGCGGAGCGGTGGCGTTCGAAGCGCTGGTCACGCCTCCTACCGATGCGTCGGCCAGTGGCACCATCGCGTCGTTCGGCGGGACCTTCGTGCTCACGCAGCGAGGCGCTGCCCTGCAGCTCGCGCTTGGCCGTGGTGGCGCCGAGATCACGCTGCCCGGGTTACCCAGCGGGCGACCCTCGCACCTGATCGTCGCCTACCGCCGCGACGAGGTTGCGTTCTACCTGGACGGCCAGCCCGCGTACCTAGGGACGCCGAAAGCGAGTCTCGCTCCCACCAGTGAGTCGCACCTGGTGTTCGGCGCGGTGGATGGCACGGCGTCCACCTGGAACGGGCGGCTTGAAGCGGTGGCGGTCTACGCGCGCTTCGTGGGCGCGGCCGAGGCCATTGCCAAATACGATCTCCTGCGCAGCCGGCTCGACAAGCGCCGCTTGCCGGGCCGCTTGAGCGTACGCGGGCGCCTCGCCGCCATGTCGGCCATCCCAGATCCGAGGTCCATCGAGCCCTACCGCCGCGCTCTGGTGGTGGCGACCTGGGACGTGCGCGGCAGCAACAATCGTCGCATCCAGGTCGCGCACTGGGGCATCCTCGATGGCCGCGTGGTCGAGCCTGTGCGGCAGCTCAAGCGCGGTGTCGAGCGCGTGCTGGTGCTCGAGCCGTTCGACATGCACGACGAGCTGGAGAGCGAGCGCCTGGTCAACGACCACGACGATGCGGATCTACCGCTGCACTACGACACCGCGGCTGTGGCACGCACGTCGCTCACAGCGCCCGCCAACTCGCTGGCAACGCCGCCGGCATCCCTTCCCAAAAGAAAGGCCGGCCGCCGTTAAGCGCGCGGCGCAGGCCAGGAGCACAGCGTGGTCTTCAGCTCGCACGTCTTCATCTTCTACTTTCTCCCGCTCGCGCTGAGCGTGTACTACCTGCTGCCCCACCGCGGCAAGCACCTAGCCCTCACCCTGCTGTCGTACATCTTTTACGGCTGGGCCAACCCGGCGTTTGTGCTGCTCATGCTGCTGACCACGTTTATCGACTACGCCGTTGGCCTCGCCATCGCGGGCGCATCGCCGTTTGGGCGCGCCGAGGTGCCGCCCCTGCCGGTCAGCGGCGCGCGCTCGCGGCGGCACAAGATCGCGCTTCTGTGTTCGGTGACCTCGAACCTGGCACTGCTCGGGTTCTTCAAGTACTTCAACTTCGCCACCGACGGCTACGACGGCCTCATGACGGCGCTTGGGCTGCCAGTGCTTCGGCTCGGCATCGCTTTCCAGGTGGTGCTGCCGCTTGGCATCAGCTTCTACACGTTCCAGTCGCTGAGCTACACCATCGACGTCTACCGCGGCCACGCATCGGCCCAGCGCAGCTTCCTCGACTTCGCCTGCTTCGTGTCCATGTTCCCGCAGCTGGTGGCGGGGCCGATCATTCGTTACAGCGACGTGTCCCGGCAGCTCATAGAGCGCAGCTACAGCGTAG
This sequence comes from Myxococcales bacterium, assembly GCA_031431215.1. GTDB lineage: Bacteria > Myxococcota_A > Polyangia > Fen-1088 > Fen-1088 > JANPCZ01. The sequence goes on along the minus strand of JANPCZ010000301.1, from coordinate 6,460 downwards.
CCATGTTCAGCCGGGGTGTCGCCTTTTTCGCGCTGGGCCTGGCCAAGAAGATCGTGCTGGCCAATCCCTGCGGCAAGGTTGCGGACACCGTGTTCGGCGCCACTGGCCCCGGCGTGCTCGATGCCTGGGTGGGCGCCTCGGCTTACGCATTCCAGATCTACTTCGACTTCTCCGCCTACTCGGACATGGCGATTGGTCTCGGACTGATGCTGGGGTTTGTGTTCGCCAAGAACTTCGACTCGCCGTACCTGTCCGATTCCATCACCGATTTCTGGCGGCGCTGGCACCTGTCGCTATCGACATGGTTGCGCGATTACCTCTACGTTCCGCTTGGCGGCAATCGCAAGGGCCCGCTACGTACCTACGTCAACCTGGCGGCCGTGATGTTGCTTGGCGGCCTGTGGCACGGAGCCGCGTGGAATTTCGTGATGTGGGGCGGTCTGCACGGCGCCTTGCTGGTGCTCGAACGCAGCCGCGGCGGCCGCCCCTTGTACTCCGGGCTGCCCCGCCCTGTGCGGGTGGCCTGCACGTTCGTGCTGGTGCTGTTCACATGGGTGTTCTTTCGCGCGCCCGATCTGGCCAGTGCCGTTCGCTACGTCGGGGCCATGCTGGGGCTATCGCCGGTGGCGCCGTCGGCCGGGCTGCTGGCGGGCCTGTGGGGGCAGCCGTATTACCTGGGGACGTTGCTGTGCGCGGCGGCGGTGGCGTTCACATTCCCTCAAACCTGGGATTTCACCCGCACACTGACCTGGCGTCGGGCCGCTATCGCCACCTTCGCCTTCGCGGTGTCGTGCGCCCTGCTCGCCACCCAAGCCTACAACCCGTTCATCTATTTCACGTTCTGAGAGAGGTCAGCCATGGTCACCATCACTTCGCCTCCGGTCGTCCCGGCGGCGCACACATCCGAGGGCCGCGAGCAGGTAGCGTGGCGCGAGATCGGACACACGACGGTGCGACCGGCGGTCGCCTGGGCTTCCGCCCTGGCGTTCGTGCTTCTCGTGCTCGCGGTCCCGGTTGCGCAACATAGCGCGGAGCTCGGCGGCCACGCCGACGGCCAGCGCGCGTCGTGGTGGCCGCACGCATACGACGTGCTTGCCGTCCCGGCCATCGGCGCGCGAGCCTTGATCGGCGCCAACGGCAGCTCGCTCGATCGCTTGCTCGCTGGCAACCGCGCCATGGCCGCAGCCATCACCTCCTACCAGGACGAGCTGGAGGAGACATCGATCCTGGGCCGTGCGGTGCGGCTGCGCGCGCAGACCGTGCTCACCAGCCGGCTCGGCGTGGGCAACGAGAAGGCGTACCTCGGCCGTGGTGGCTGGATCTTCTACCGGCCGGACCTCGACTACCTGACCGGCCCAGGTTTTCTCGAGCCAGCCCGCCTGGCTGCTCGCAGCCGTGAGCAACGCAAGGGCGGCGGCGCCGTGGAGCCGGATCCACGTCTTGCGATCCTGGATTTTGCTCGCCAGCTTCACGGCCGCGGCATTCATCTGATGCTCGTCGTCGCGCCCAGCAAGGCTGCCGTGCACCCGGAGCGCTTTTCGGCCGCCTATCGTGCCGGCGACGCGCCGGTGCGCAACCCGTCGTTCGGGGTGCTGCTGCGCGACCTTCAACATCGCGGTGTCGAGGTGATTGATCTCGCGCCAGCGCTGTGCGAGGCAGTGCGCCGAACCGCCCGGCCCCAGTACCTCGCCACCGACACCCACTGGACACCCGAGGGCATGGCAACCGCCGCGCGCCGCGTCGCTGATGCGCTACGGAAGCACTTGTCACCCGCATCGGGCGATCCCGGCCTGGTGCAGCGCTCGCGCAGCGTCAGCAATCACGGCGATCTGACTTTGATGCTGGCCCTGCCCACCGGGCAGACCGCGATCCCGCGCGAGACTGTGACCATCAATGAGGTGATCGACTGTGACAGCGCGCTGCTGAAGCCTGCCCGCGACGCCCAGGTGCTGCTGCTCGGTGACAGTTTCGCCAACATCTACTCACTCGCGGCCCTGGGTTGGGGCGAGGGCGCCGGCCTGGCCGAACAGCTCGCCTTCGAGCTGGGCCGTCCCGTGGATGCCTTGCTCAGGAACGACGACGGTGCCCACGCCACCCGCGCCCAGCTGGCGCGCGAGCTCGCGGCCGGGCGGGATCGCTTGGCTGGCAAGCAGGTCGTGGTCTGGGAGCTGGCCGAACGCGAATTCGCCTTCGGTGATTTCGCGATGGTCGATCTGCCCGCCGCGTCGGTAACCGCGGGCCACGCCATCGCCAGCGCCGGCCCCGCGGGTGATCGGCGTCTGGTGCAGGTGCGGGTCGCGGAACTCGCGGAGGTTCCCAAGCCGGGCTCGGTGCCCTACCGCGATCACATTGTCGCCGTGCGGCTCGTCGAGGTCGCGTCCGCCGCCCAGTTGGTCGTGTACATGTGGGGCATGCGCGACAACGTGCTGACCGCGGCCGCGCGCTACCAAACCGGCGAGATCGTCACACTGACGCTATCGCCATGGTCGGCAGTGTCCGCGGATCTCGAACGCATCAACCGCAGCGAGCTCGATGACAGCACGCTCGCGCTCGACGCGCCGGCCTGGGCCGAACCTGCGACCGGACCGACCGCCAAGGCTGCCAGCGCGGGCGGCAGCATCTGACATGAGAAGATCTGGCATGAATCGTCTGCCCGTCCTTGTGGTAGCCATGCTCCTGCCGGGGCCAGACAGTGGCGCGCGCGCGCAAGGCGATGCTTTCCAGCGCGTGTGTGCGGCCGCCGCCGATCGCGCGACCGCGGACGGGCACGGCGTGCTGCCAGGTCGCGACGGCTGGCTGTACTTCGGCCAGGAGTTGCGACATCTCGCCGCGTCGGCGCGGCCCGAAGCAGTGCCCGCGATGCTCGACTTTCGGCGCCAGCTCGCCGATGCCGGCGTCGAGCTTCTGGTGGTACCGGTGCCCACCAAAGCCGTCGTGCATCCCGAGGGCTTGCCCGCGACCATGCTCGCCGGCGCACCCAAAGACGCGGCGCTCGCCGCCACGCTCGCCGCCCTACGCACCGCCGGCGTCGAGGTGATCGATCTAGGGGCGGCATACGCCCGCTACGATCGCCCGGCCCGCCCACCGCTCTTTTGCCGGACCGACACGCACTGGTCCGGGACGGGCCTGCAACTCGCCGCACGCGCTATCGCCTCCTGGATCGAGCGCCGGCCCTGGTACGCGGCGCTGCCGCGGCAGACACCGGTTGCGCCGGCTTTGCAAAGCGAGGCACGAACCATCGACATCACCGGCGATCTGGCGCGTTCGCTCGGCCGCATCGGCCTGGCCCCGGAAGCCGTCGAGTTGCGCATGGTGGGCCGACGCGAGGCTGGCCGCCTGACCGCGGTAGCGCCCGATCGCGCAAGCCCAATCGTATTGCTGGGCGACAGCCACAACTTGGTTTTCCACGCCGGCGCGGATCTGCACGCCACCGGCGCCGGCCTGCCAGATCACCTGGCGCTCGCCACGGGCATCACCGTTGATCTGGTTGCGGTGCGCGGATCAGGCGCCACGCCCGCACGCGTGAACCTGGCGCGCCGCGCGCGCGCCGACGCTGGCTACCTGCCCGGCAAGAAACTGGTTGTGTGGGTGTTCTCTGCCCGCGAGCTGAGCGCCAGTCCCTGGCAAACAGTGCCACTACGCGCGCCCAGCGTCGCTCCCAAGAGTCCCGCCACGCCCTGAGCCGGGCGGTCGGACGATCAGTAGTCTGGACGCCGGCCGCGCGAGTCTGCCTGGACGAGATTCTCGGCTTCATCGCCGCCGATTCCCCCGGGCGCGGCAGCGAAAGTCCTCGAGGTCGTACTCGCCGCCGCGGAGTCGTTGTCCCTGTTCGAGCCCCCCGTTCTACCTGAACAGGCGCCTGACACTGCTAGGCGCGGCGAACGGCATGGGCGCGCTGCCGGCCACCTCGATGGTGTGCCATCCCGGCCTTGATGCCGGCACCAGCACCGTGGCGCCGTCCGCGTCGGCCAACGGCAAGCGGTACACGTCGATCGTGGCCACAACGACCCCGGTGGCGTCACGCACGATCGCGGGCTCGGGATCGCCGGGCGGCAAGCTCCAGGTCTCGACCGAAGGTAAGCCCCAACGCGCGCGGCCGGCGCCGTCAACCAGCAGTGCGCGCACCGCCCGCGGCTCGGGCTCAAGCCGCAACGCCTGTCGCTTCAGGTTGACCTGCGCACTCCGTTCCAGAAGCGCCTGGAACGTGTAGTCGCTGATCCAGGGGGTCTTGCAATAACCCATGATGTCGCTGCGCCCGGTCGGCGATATCAGCATGCCCTTGCGGCGATCGAAGCCCCACACGCCGATGCCGCCGCCGGGATACGGGTACGCAGCGTCGACCCCGTCACGGGTCAGGCAGGGCGCGTGACCGCGACCATGCTGGTGGCCAAGCTCGTGCGACAGCGTGTCTGCAGCGACGACGCCCGGGAACCCCACACCCACGCCCACCCGCTGGCCAGGCCGGCCGGTCGGCGCCTGGTACGACACACCGGCGGTACAACTACCGCGGCAGAAGGTGGTGAAGGTCTGCGCCGGCGACACCAGGCCGTAGTAGTAGGCGTCCTCGGCGGCGCCATCCTCGCTGCGCACCACCCGCAGGGCGTCCAGCAGATCGCCCCAGCCGCTGTTGCCGAGGGTCAGATTGGTGCCGACCGGCTGGCGCACCGAGATCTCGACATCCTCGATGGGGTAAAGCGCCATCAGGCTGTCGCGAAACAGGTTCAGCTGCTCCTCGGAGGTATCGGGCAGGCGACCCGAGCCGTCGCTCTGGTAGCGAATCGGCACCAGCACAAGCTTGAGCACTCCGGTGGCGCGAGCCCGTAGCGCCAGCTCCCCCGTGCCAGGCACGCGCGCGGCCCCAGACTTGCGCGCGCAGCTGGTCGGTTCGACGATCTCGACCACCACGCGGGCGTCCTCGGTGATGGCCGCGTCGTCGACATCGAAATTGAACGATCCGGCAATTTCGCCGTCGGTCGAGGCTGCCGCGATGACCTTGGCATCCTCGAAGCGGCGCACGCCCGCGACGCTGGTCAAGGTCAATCGCACGCGCGCCGCGCGCATGCCCCAGCCGTCCTCGGGGCTCACCAGAGCACGAAACAGGATGCCTCGGCGCGCGACCAGATCGGCGTTGCGGATCTCGATCGATTCGCCGTCACCGTGAAGTGGCACCTTGACCGCCTGGTAGGCCGCCAGCTCGACCAGCGACAGGTCACAGGCACCGGCAGCGCCCGCCCCGATTGGCAGCGCGCCCGGGGTGACCACCGCGGGATCGGCCATCGGGCCGGCCGGGGTGAGAGCCATCATCGGACCGGGACCACCCATCGCGGCTCTGGTGGCGTCATCACCGGAGCTGCCGTCGCAGGCCGCCAGACCAAGCGCCAGGGCGGCTGCCATCACGGGCGCGCAGCGCGGCAAAGTCTTCACCGTTGCTTTCGACACGCTAGCGAGGCCCGGCGGCAATGTCCTGGTTGTGTGCGGTTGTTCGACCGGCGACCCGGCCTTAGGGCCTATAGGCGCCCGACGTCAGAGATCCGGGCCGCGGCTGTCGGCGGAGTCGCCGCCGTCAGCAACGCTAGATTCGGGCTGCGCATCGACGGTGACGGAGGCATCGACCGGCTCAACGTCCAAGGGCGCAGCAGCTTCGCGAACCGTCGGGCGAGGCGGGGCGGCATCAACGGGGGTCACATCAGCGCCCACGCACACCATCTTTGTGGTGTCGCAGGTCAAGCCACCCGAGCAATCGTTCTGAAACTCGCAGCGATCACCCTCGCCTTGCTTGCAGCCTGCGGCACCGAAAGCGACCGCAGCAGCGACCAGCACGAACGACAGCAGCGGCATCGGGAGGCGCATGTGGAGACGGTCGATAGCATGGGCCTCGGGCTTCGTAAAGGTGAAGCCAGCACACCGAAGCGCGTGATCGGCGTGATAGTTTCGCGCCATGCCTCGCGTCCGCGCGCCCTTCGTTGTCGTGTTCTGCCTGGTCGCCGCCCTGCTGCCCGGGCTGACGATTTCAGCCGCCGCCGCGCCGAAGAAGCGCGCCACGGCGACCGAGAAGGAAGCGCGCGGGTTCCTGGAAACCGTCACGGCGCTGTTCCAGCCAGCGTCGACCGTCGCGGCCGATGCGGCGTGGGTAGCGGCCATCGATGTCAGCCCCGACCACAGTGGGGCGCGCGCCGGCGCCGAGAAAGTGCGCGCCGCGCTGATCGGCAGCAAATGGGTAATCGAACGAGCGCGGGCGCTGCTCACCAAGGAACCGCAACTGGACGACATCACGGCGCGGCAGTTGCGGCGCGTGTTGCTCGACGCCGCGGAGAGCCCGGCCACCATCCCCGAAGTGGTGTCCCGGCGCGTGGAAGCCGAGACCAAGCAGTCAGCGATCCTGGACGGCTTCACGTTCTGCTTGCAGGCAGGCAAGAACGGCGCGTGTACCCGCCCCGCAATCGCAAACGACATCGATGTC
>JANPCZ010000300.1:0-2741 GCA_031431215.1 Myxococcales bacterium | reverse complement strand
GGACTTCACGGTCGACGACCCGAGTTCGGTCACCCGGATGATGGGCGAGCTCATGTACGACGACGGCGTGATCGTCTACCTGAACGGCCAGCGCATCGGCAGCGCGGCGATGCCGTCGGGCACCGCGACGGCGTCCACCCTTGCGCTCGGCCACGAGGCCGGCAACGTCTACGAGGCCTTCGACTGGACCGCCCAGCGCAGCCTGCTCGTCGCCGGGGTGAACACGTTCGCCGTCGAGGTCCACCAGCAGAGCCCGTCGTCGAGCGATCTCGTCTTCGATCTCTCGGTCGCGCTTGAGACCGCGCCGCGGACGGCCGCCACGGTCGCTCGACGCGCTACCTGGAGATTATGGGATCGCGGCGGGGACCTCGGCACCGCGTGGCGATCTGCGACCTTCGCCGACGGCACCTGGGCCACCGGCGCGGGCCCACTTGGCTATGGCGAGAGCTACCTCGGTACGACGATCGGCTACGGTCCGAACGCTTCGAGCAAGTACGTCACCACCTACTTCCGGAAGAAGTTCACGGTCGATATGCCGGCCGGCTCCTCGGTCACGTCCATGCTCGGCGAGCTCATGTACGACGACGGGATCGTGGTCTATCTGAACGGTCAGGAGATCGCGCGGCGCTCGATGCCCCCCGGACCAATCACGGCCGCGACCGCCGCGCTCGCCCACGAGGCTGGCAACGTTTACGAGACGTACAACCTCAGTGCGGCCGGCAACCTCATCGTCAACGGCGAGAACGTGCTCGCCGTCGAGGTCCATCAGGCGGGCGCGTCGTCGAGCGATCTCGTGTTCGACCTGGCGCTCGAGATCCTGAGCGCGCCGGCGTTCACCCGATACCCCGGCAACCCGGTGGTGCAACCGTCCGGCGGCGATCCGTCCTGGCGGACCTTCGTCCACGCGCCGAGCGTGATCCAGGCCGGGCCGGGCTCGTGGGTCATGTACTTCACGGCCAAAGACAATTTCGGACGGCTCGCCCGGATCGGACGAGCTGTCTCGAGCGACGGGATCCAGTGGACTCTCGACGCGGAGCCGGGGCGCGTCGGCGCCGCCGTCTCGGTCCTCCACGACGGCGCGATCTACCGGATGTACTTCGTCTCGGATCTCCTCGAGGAAGGCATCCAGCTCTACACCTCGTCTGATGGTGTGAACTGGACCGGGCACGGAACGGTGCTGGCCGAGGGCTACAGCGCGGAGGTCATCCAGGACGGCTCGCTGTTCAAGATGTGGTACGTCGGCCCCACGACGGTCGGGGTCGGCTATGCCACGTCGTTGGACGGCATGGTCTGGACGCGGCGCCCGCCCACCAATGCCGACTTCACCCCCAGCGTGGTGATCAAGGATGGCGCCGGATACAAGGCGTGGTTCCGCGAATACGGTATGGGTTGTAGGTACGCGAGTTCGCCGGACGGCCTCACCTGGACCAAGGGCGGACTGTCGCTGGCCGACGGCGCAGCGGGTTCGTGGGATGCTCCCGGCGTGGACTGCAGCGCCGTCGTGCGCGACGGCAGCGGCCTCAAGATGTGGTACGGAAGCGAGGGAGGGATTGGCTACGCGACCAGTCCCTGAGCCGGGCACCGTCTCGGGGTACCTTGCGATGCACCCGGCGGTTCATTGAGCACGCAAACCCGGTCGACGAAGACCCAGCGCAGCGTCTCATGGCGTCCACACCTCGACGATGTCGCCGCCCGGCCCGTAGCCCTCGCGGGTGGCGCCGCCGGGCACGTAGACCTTGTCGTCCACAGTCGCCGCCCCGATGCCATGGCGAGCGGTGCGCATGGGCGGGTACATCCGCCAGGTGTCGGTCGCCACGTCGTAGCCCTCGACCTCGGGAAAGATTCCCATGACGCTGCCGGGTGACCGGTTGCCCTCGCCGCCCATCACCACGATCATGCCGCCCACCGCCGCGCTGGCGATCCCGGCGCGCGGCGTGGGCATGGGCTTCTTTTGCGACCAGGTCTTGGCCAGGGTGTCGAATGCGTCGGTGCGCGCGGCAAGCGGGTTGCGGCCGCCGATGGCGTAGAAGGTCGTGCCCACTGCCACGCCGGCCAGGTGGTCGCGGCCCACCGGCAGCGCGGGCAGCGTCTCCCAGGCGTCAGCCGCGGTGTCGTACGCCGCGAACACGGTCGCCCCGCCGCCGCCGCCCGCGACGTAGATCCTGGTGCCGATCGCCGCGACGGCAGATGCCGAGCGTCCGGTGGCACCGGGATTCGCCCGCAGCGCCGTCCACGTGTCCGTGTCCGGATCGTACGCGAGCACGCGGCCCGCGCCGCTCGGCCCGAGCAGGTAGAGCCGGTCGCCGACCGCGGCGACGTTGGCGTGGTCGATGGCAAACGGCAGAGGCGCCCGCACGCGCCACGTGTTGGTCTTCGGATCGAATGCGTGCACCGCGGGGCTGGGCTGGCCGTTGGCGGTCAGGAAGCCACCGACCACGTACACCAGGCCACGCAGCGCCGCGACGCCCGCCTCCTGCCGCGGTACTGGGAGATCGGCGAGGCGCTCCCAGGTGCCGCCTGCGGCCGCGGGGCGACCACCCGTGGCGTCGACGGCCGCATCGGTCACGGCACCGCCTGCTCCACCAGCAGGCGCGTCCGAGGCGCGCGGGGCTGCGCCGTCCGACGTGGTGGCGGTGGTTTCGGCCGAGCCGCAGCCCGCGAGCCAACCGAGCGACATCAAGGCCCAGATGCAGCGGCGTGTGTTCATGGCAACAGCCCGGGTGATCGAGCCTCTATCGGCT
>JANPCZ010000299.1:0-11293 GCA_031431215.1 Myxococcales bacterium | reverse complement strand
AAGCACGCCGATCTGGTCACCACGACCGAGGTTCACAAGGGCCTCAAGGGCGTTCTGGTCGATAACACAGCGGTCTGCGAAATCGACGACGTCAACAGCCTGCTGCGCTACCGCGGCTACGACATCACCGAGCTCATCGCGCAAACCTCGTTCGAGGAGATCGTGTACCTCCTGCTCTGGGGCGAGCTGCCGACGGCGGGGCAGCGCAAGGACATCGAGCAGCAGCTCGAGGACGGACGCCGGCTACCGGCGGAGGTGGTGAAAATCATCCAGCTCCTTCCGCGCGAGACGACGCCGATGGCGGCGCTGCGAACCGCGATCTCGGCACTCGGTTGCTTCGAGGGCTCGCTGGATCTTGCGACTCCGAAGTTGCGGGCCGCGGCGGTACGCCTGACCGCGCAAGTGCCGACGATCCTGAACACGTTCATGGCGCACCGGCGCGGTCACCAGCCGGCCGAGCCCCTGCGCGGGCACAGGCATTCGGAAAACGTGCTGCACCTACTGGCCGGCCGCGCGCCCGATCCGGACGAGTCGCGGGCGATGGACGGGGTACTCGCGATTCACGCCGATCACGAATTCAACGCCTCGTGCTTCTCGGCGCGGGTGACCGTGTCGACGTTGAGTGATCTGCACTCGGCGATCACCTCGGGAGTCGGGACGCTGTCAGGTTCGCTCCACGGCGGTGCCAACGAGCGGGTGCTTGAACTGGTCGAGAAGCTGGGCACGCCGGAGGCGGTCGAGCCGTTCATCGAGCAGGCGATCGGGCGCAAGGAGAAGATCTCCGGCTTCGGCCAGCGCGGCTGCCGCTACGAAGATCCGCGCGCCCTCATCCTGCGGGGGATGGCCGAGGAGCTGGCGAGCAAGACCAACAACACGAAGCAGTTCGAGATGTTCATCCGGCTCAACGAGATCATGCGCAAGCGGACCACGCTTTGGCCCAACGTCGACTTCTATTCAGCGTCGGTGCTCAACAGCCTCGGCGTGCCGACCGACATCTTCACGCCGGTTTTTGTGTGCAGTCGGATCGTCGGCTGGTCCGCGCACGTCATCGAGCAGGTGGAGAGCAACGTGATCATCCGGCCCAAGGGGCTCTACAACGGCCACGCCTATCGTCCGATACCTGACCGCCGCTCGTAGGCGTGCTCGGGTTTGGTCAGGGCCGAAGTGGCTCGCCGATGAGCGCCCAGTACGGGAGCGCCACCGCCACAACCACCACGGCGGCGATCGCGGTCATCACCAGGCCGAAGCGGAAGATCTCGGCGACGGTCAGGTGGCCGCGCTCGTAGACGGTGATCGAGGCGGAGCTCTGCGCGGGATAGTAAAGCACCGCATCGCCAGCGATGGTGGCGACCAGCGCGCAGACCACGGGGTTGAGACCGCAGGTCCGGCCGATCGACATGGCGAGCGGGATCGTTGTGGCCAAGAAGCCGGCGATGTTCGGTATGAGGAGGCGCACCACCGCCGAGGCGATAAGCAGCACCCCGATGACCAACACCGGCTGGCTGGCGAGCGCAGGGATGCTGCCGACTATGCCCTTGGCGATCCACTCGCCGGCGCCGCTGCGGGTGAGCGCCTGGGCCAAGGTCAGCGATGAGCCGATCACGAAGAAGTTGGCCCAGCCCAGGTCGCGCTCGAACTCTTTCCAGGTGAGGACGCCGATCCGTGGCATCAGCAGGCAGGCCCAGGCCAAGAGCGCCGGCACCGCCGCGTGCCAGTGGTGCAAGCTCTCCGTCAGCCACAGCAGGGAGGCGGCGACGGTGATAATCAGGGTTCGCCATTCGACGGCAGTCAGGGGGCGACGCTCGTACTGGTCTGGCAGGGTCAGGGTGCCGCGAAAGGCTGGGCGATAGAGCAGGTAGATGACGATCGCGCCGACGACCAGGAGCATGAGGTAGGGAACGCCCATGAGCGCCATCCAGCGTAGCCAGGAGATGCCGCCGATCAGGCCCGAGGCGACGACAGGCGTGATGCCGCCGGTCAAAAGCATGGTCGAGGCGAGGCGGTTGATCGAGTTGAGGGCCAGCATCAGCGCCTTGGCGAGCGGGGCGCCCCGCGGAACCTTGGCAAGCTCAAGCGCGTGGTCGTAGACGTGGACCAGGATCCCGGTACGCGTGGTGGCGGAGGGAAGGATCGCGGTCATCAGCGGAAAGGCCGCCAGCATCTGGGTGTACAGAGCCCGCGGACGGCCGCCCGCGCGGTGGAGGAACCAAAGCGCCATCCGCTCGGCGAGACCGCTGCGCGAGACGGCGAGGCCGATGGTGAGGACGCCGATCAGGAAGTAGGGGGCAGGGTCGGCGAAACCGACCAGGGCCTCCCGGACGTTGCCCACGGCGCCCGTGACAACCAGGCCGGCCAGCACCACCAGGCTGGTGACGCCGGAAGGGAGCGCCTCGGTCCCCCACAACGCTATCGCCGCGGCGAGCACCGCGAGGACGCGCTGTCCCTCGATGTGCAGCCCCGCCGGCGTGGGCGCGACGAGAACGACCAGCGCGGGCAGCAGCAGAAGGGCGGTGGTGAGGGGGCGGCGTCGGGCCACGGTCGCTCTTGAAATACGATCAGGAGGCTGCTTCACGTCGCGTCGTAGCTAGAGTGCAGCCGGCGGTTCCAGTGCGGCGGCGCAAAACCGGCCACCGGTGCGCGGAAGGTGGCGAGTCGCGTGTCCTGCAGGCTGCCGAGATAGGCCGTGCGCAGGTCATGCGCCCCGAATGCGAGGCTGGACGTGTTCTTCAATATCTTGCCCGCCGGCTTGTCGAGGTGGGGCCTGCCCATGGTCTCTGCAAGGAAGGCTTGCTCGACCCAGTCGAGATGCGCGGCATCGGCATCTTCGAGGATGGTTTCCTGCGCGCCGTCGGGCGCGACGCGGATGATGCGATTGCTGACGATGCTGGTGATCCATGCGCCGCCGTCCGCATCGAAGGCGAGGCCATCAGGAAAAGTGCCGGCCCCGAACGTGGCCACGACCTGCTTGCCGCCAAGCGCGCCGTCGCTGCGGATGGAGAATCGCGATAGCTTGCGGGCAAAGGTCTCGTTGACCCACAGTTCGCGGCCGTTGGGATGCAAGGCGAGTTCATTGGCATAGCCCAGGCCGTCGGCGACGATGCGCGCGCCGCGCGCGTCCGCCATCACGATGAAGCCGTCGGACGCACTGGGCCGATAGCCGAGTGCGCGCGGCTGCAGGCGCGTGCTGACGGTGATCCAGAGTCGCCCGGCGGCGTCCTCGAGGGGAAAATTGGTCGGGGGAAGATCGATTCCGTCGACGGCGCTCACAACCGTTTCGACGCGCCCCTGAGGCAACAGGCGAAACACCCCACCCTGCTCGGTGCCGAGGTGCGCGACCAGCAAGGTGCCGTCGGCGCCGAGCGCGATGCCGTTGGGCTGCAACGGGCCGCCGCGAGGATGTTGGCCGAGCCAGTGGTGCTGCGTGCCGTCGGGAAGGATGCGGGTGACCCCGCCGCGCCAGTCGGAAACCAGCAGCGCGCCCGAGGCCAGGCAAAGCACGCATTCCGGGCGGTGCAGCCCCTCGCCGACAAACGCGAGTTGGTTCGGATCAACCGTCAACCTGGCTGCAGACATGGGTGCGACCCTCCTTGGCGCGAGTTCAGACGTGATTCCTCAGCATCAGCTCTTTCGGGTGCGGGTCAAGATACACCTGCTGCGCCAGGTATTCGATCCCGAGCAGCTGCACGTAGTGGCGCAGCATCGTGACCGGCACGATGAGCGGAACGAGGCCGGCGCGATAGTCCGCGATCTGCGCCGCCAGCTGCTCGCGCACGCTGGCGTCGACGCGCTCGCGCAAGTAGCCGGCGCAGTGTTGCAACACGTTCGCATGTCGGCCCCGGGTCGCGTTTTGTGCGAGCGCCGTCATGAAGCCAAGCTCGTATTGGTCGCGGAACTCCGCGCGCGCGGCCGACTTCGCGCCGGCCACAAGGCGGCCAAGCAGGCGGTATGCCTCCGTCGAGTGCGCGAGCAGCTGCAGCTTGTGCGCCGCGTGGAATGCGACGAGCCGTCCGATCGTCCAGCGGCCTGCGAAGAGCGAGCGTAGCCGGCGGTAGGCGAATACGCGCTCGATCCAGTTCTCGCGCAGCACAGCGTCGCCGAGCCGCCCTTCCTCCTCGACGGGCAAGGCCGGGAAGCGTTCCATCAGCGCGGCCGCGAACAGGCCACGTCCGTCTCGCCGCGACTGTTCGGGGCCCAGCCGCACCTTCACGCGCTCCATGCCACAGCTCGGCGAGTCCTTCTTGAGCAGGTAACCGCACAGCTCGAGCGCCTCGAGCTCGCGCACCCGTTGTGCGGCGAATGACGTCATCGCCCGCGTCCAATCCTGGCCGCTCTTGTTGCCAACCATGCGCAGCTCACCAGATTCGCGCCTCACATGAACGGGCTCTCGCGGCGTCCCCATGCCCACCTCAACCTCGGGGCAGACCGGAACCCACTCGACGAACGGCCCCAACACATCCGTGACGAAACGGTCGCGCTTGTGGCCGCCGTCCCATCGCACTTCCTGGCCGAGCAGGCAGCTCGAAATACCAACTCTCACCGCCGCGGCATCGCTCCAGAGGCGTTTGTCTAGTGAAGGCAAGTGCCCTTTCCGCCCAGCGCGTTTAGCGGGACGAAGGTCATCTGGCCGCCACCTTGCCCGGAAGCACCCGCTTCAACCCCGGGGGGATGACTGCAACGGGCTCAGTCGAACTGGTTGTCCATGACACGAAAGTAGCGCGCGCGCGTGAAGGTCTTCATGCGCACCACCTGGTCCTCGGGCTTGGCGTCACAAGCGGTACCCGTCGAAATACCCCCGGGAGCCAGGGCTGCCTCGTCGACTTTGTAGTCGGCCACGACCTGGTCGATCAGGGCGCCGAGCGCGTCCGGCGCCAGCTCGCGCGTCGCCAGATCTCTCACCGTGTCGAGATGCTCGGGCCGGTACGCGCGCAGGTAGGTGTCCTTGAGGTAGTTCCACCACAGGCTGCGGTTGGCCCGATCACCCTGAGCACCCGAGAAGAACGAGGTATCCGCGGGCGCAAAACCACCGAACAGGTTGTCCAGATCCCAGGCCCAGAGGACCCACTTCTTGTCGCTGCGCAGGTACAGAAAGTGGTTCTGCCAGTAGTCGTCATAAGGCCCCATCCAGTTCATGAGGGCCATGTAGTATTTGAGCAGCTGCAGATCGAATGTATCCGCGAGGAACTTCCGCATCGCCGGAACGCCGCCGGCGCGGGCCTTGTGCAGCTCCTCCACCATTCCGCGCACCTCTTCCGCGGAATCGCCCTTGTAGTTCTTCAGGGTCGCGCGGTTGTAGGTTTGCGCATAACGCTCCGAGACCGAGTAGCCGCAAGACGCTTTCAGCAACGACTCGTCCCCCATCCCGACGGGACCCTCGTCGCCCAGGTAGCCGTTCGCCTTGAACAGATCCGTGACCTGATGTGCCTTTCCGAAATACCGCTTCAGCAGATCCTCGTCCATGTGCTCGACGTCCAGCATGTAGTGGTAGTACGCGCCGTTCACGTAGTAACGGGCGTAGCTGGAATTGGGAAACGGCATTCCCAGGCGCTCGAACAGCAGGTGCCCTAGCCTGGTGATGAAGCCCTGGCACGATTGCGTCAGCTTGTTCAGCGTGATTTGGTGACGGCCATGGAACGTCCGGTAGCTCGGAAAGTCGATCGACCAGCTCATCGCCCGAAAGGGAAGGGGACCGTCCGGGCGCTTGACGCTTTCTGGCCACTTGGTGAGGTTGATGTTCAAGCCATTGCGGCGGTTGAAGCGGCTGCCCTGGTAGCGCACCCGAACGTCGTATACTTTGCCCTCCGACACCATCACGGCAGGCAGACGCGAGTCCCAGGTGGGATTCAATGCACACTGCGCGGGATTGGTGCCCCCGACGTTGCCTGGCACCTTGCCGTCCTCCATGAACGTCCACAGGCGGGACCAGTTCTCCGTCTTGATGAACAGCTCGTACACCGGTGTGGTGCCCTCGATCACAGGATTCACGAAGTACGCATGCCACGGGTTCGGATCCGATGGCCGCGGCGACAGTGGCGCGAGGCCCTTACCCAGATCCGCGAGGATCCGGTAGCGGACGATCGAGCGGTCCGGCTTGGCCGGCAACGTCGCGCGGAAACCATCGCTGCCGCTGGTCATCGGTAGTCGTTCGGGCACCTCGTCGGTTCGCTCGATGTCGTCGACGAAATACTCGAGCTCGACCTTTCGCGCCGCCCCAGTCAGCAGCGCCTTCACCACCACCGGGTCGGCGGCCCGGATGGCCTCGGTCGGGCGATCCTGCGCGCTGGCTCCTATGTCCTTCACGATGGTCTGCGCTCCCGAGACACTGTTGGCTCGGCCTGGCGTGGCACCGTCGAGCGGCGACGGCGACCAAGTGGCGGGGTCCATGGCCGAGCCGGTGAAGGTCGCGCGTTCGAGCGAGATCCCCATGTACTGGTGGCTGGCGATCGGCAGGAGGGCCGCGGGCAGGTAATCTTCCCCGGCACCCAGCGAGTCGGCGCCGAGGGGCCAGGGAAACTCATCCCGGTAGACCACCCGTTCGGCGACTTTTCCGGCCGGGTCCAGCAGAGAAACCTCGCCCTTGCCGTTGTCGAGCGTGCCCTTGAAATCACCCAGGACGGCATCCAGTCTCAGGCTGTAGGCAGACACCTCCACCAGCTTGCTCTTGTTTTTGGCGATGACGGCGTAACCCAGCGGACCTATCTTGTCGTTGTCCCCGAAGGCGAACTCGACGTCTCCCGAAAGCCGCCAGCCCTTCAACGACACCGCGGTATTGCCCAGGTTGTGAATCTCGACAAACTCGTGCGGCTCGTCGGCGAAGTTCTCCTTGACTGGGTGGTACATGATCTCGGAGAAGCGCACGCCGGTTTCGCCCGAGGCCGCGGCAGGTGGGTTCGAATCAGATGCGCTGCAGGCCAGAGGCAGCCAGAGCAGGCAGAGTTGCCAGGCCAGGTTGCGGTTACGAACGGTTGAACTCAGCATCGTTCGACCCTCCTTTCGTCCCATGGTCATGGTCAACATCATCGCGCATCGACCGGCCGCGTATCGCCGGGCCGCGCATCCGCCCCGCCCGGCTGCCCACCGTCAACGGCGGTGCCGGCATCCCCTGCTGCACCGGAGCCGCCGGTGATTGAGATGTCGGAAATCGCCGCCTGGGTCAGCGAGGTGAGGCTAACCGACTCGGCGAAGACTCCGATCAGGAACGGTTCCTGAAAGCCGAAGTTGCTGCTGTCGAGGGCGGTCCAGGTCATGCCATTCTCCGAGTAGGACGCCTTCACCAGACTACTGGCGGTGGCGGGCTCATCGGTTTTCTCCAGGCGAAGCCACAGCGGCAACTTGAGGTCGGCCTTTGTCATGCCGGGGAGCGCCATGACGCTGGTGCCGGGCGTCTTGCGGCTGTGAAACTGCACTGCGCCCGCCGAGAAGGTCGCCATGGCGTACGGCGCCTGGCGCGAAATGTTGGCCGGCGCAATCCCGTCGCGGATGATGACGCCAACTCGTGCGCCGGCGCCACCTCCCATGAGCGACGCGACCTTGGCGGTGATTGTGCGGTTGCCGGTGCCGCCCCTGGCGAACACCGCGCCGGTGTCGCTGATCAGGTTGAACGTGTCTCCGAACACACTGATTGCGAGCGAGTTGTTGGTGAGAAAAGCGCTACCTCCGATGGTGTTCATTTCCTCGAAGATCCAGGGAGTGGGCTCATCGACGTTGTGGGCGCGCAGGAAGTCGAACTCGGCCGTGGTGACCTTGGTCGGATTCTTGGAGGTGGCTGCCAGCCCGACCGAGATATCGGCGGGCAAGTCCATCTCGACAGTCCCTAGCTTGAGCCAGAGGGTCCGGTTGGCGGTGCGGTAAGCGGTGAACACCCGGCCGCGGCGCTGGATGCGAAGGAACTGGTTGGTCTTGGTCTCGGGATCGATTATCACGGTCTTGGTCGCCCCACCGGGCAGCGCGCGATACTGGAAAACCCCGCCTGCCTTGGTGTCACCCAGCACGCCCAAGAACAGGTTGGCGGCGCCGGCTTCCGTCCCGGGCGCGCGAAGCATCAAGCCGGCTGTGCAATCGGGCTCCGTCGCCTGAAGACTTCTCACCTTGACAATGATCTCGCCGTCGCCGCGCAGGGTCTGATAAGCGAAGAAGAAGGCATCACTGGTGCCTCCGATGCCGCTGCCCCCAGCCTTGGCGGTGAAGATGGCGTTGGTGATGGAGAGACTGCCCGGCATCTCGGGGCTGCCGATGTCCCTTGGCGTCCAGGGCGCTGGGTTTTGCGGCGCCGAACTCATGTCCGGGAAGGGCAGGATCGCGGCATCCGGGCGCGGGGGAAGGGGGACCATGGGGGCACCACCGGCGTCGCCGCCCGACGGCGCCGCCGCATCCTTGCGGACGACGGGAGCTACCTGCTCTTCAGACTTGGGCGAACACGCCACCAACGCCGATGCCAGGAGCGCTGCCACGGCGAAACCAGGCCCGCGAGACGGAGATGCAGTCGGATTCATGCGTCTACGTTGCCGCGGTCAATGAAGTGTCACAAGTTCCGGGGCCGAGATTCATCAGCCTCGATTAGTCCTATCAACACCACCAGAAAAAACCGCTCCGCCCCCTACCCGGGGTAGGAGCGGCTGGTATAACGTTTGCCTCCATGACCACGAACGCGAGCCTCGCGCCCATCGCCGCCCTGATGACCCTGAGCCTTGTGTCGATGCGGACCGCGGTCGCCGGCCCCGAGACGCCCGTCTTCGAGGAGGTCGGCGGCCTGGTCGCCATAGAGGCCGAAGCGTTCGCCCGGCAGACATCGTCCGACCGGCGCGCCTGGCACATCGTGGCGCACGGGGCCGCCCTGCCCCGCGTGCCCGACGGCGATCCGCCGCATGTACTGGGCGCAAGCCTTGGCGCCTACGTCGAGGTCCTGCCCGACACGCGCCGGACGCACGACGATGTGCT
The DNA here is from genome assembly GCA_031431215.1 of Myxococcales bacterium. GTDB lineage: Bacteria > Myxococcota_A > Polyangia > Fen-1088 > Fen-1088 > JANPCZ01. Next base: position 2,359 of record JANPCZ010000299.1, on the reverse strand, counting down.
GGTGCCAGGCGAGAACTTCTCCGACGAGCCAGGCCAGGCGGCGGTGCTGTCGTACCGCGTGCGCTTCCGGACCCCTGGCCGCTACTACGTCTGGGCGCGCGCGTTTTCCACCGGCACAGAAGACAACGGGTTGCACGTCGGGATCGACGGGACCTGGCCGGAAAGTGGCCACCGCATGCAGTGGTGCGACGGCAAGGGCGGCTGGCACTGGGACAGCAAGCAGCGCACAAAAGACGCGCACTGCGGGATGGCGGGGGCGATCTACCTGGATGTCGAACGGCCAGGCGAGCACCAGGTGCAGGTGTCGATGCGCGAGGACGGCTTTGAACTCGACAAGCTCGTCCTGACCACGAACCGTGCGTTCGCCGCGCCCGCGGAAGGGGGACCGGTGGCGCGGCGGCGCCTGCCCGACGGCTCCGGTGCGGTGAAGATCTCGGGCGAGCTCAAGCGCTGGCACAAGGTGACCCTGACCCTGGACGGCCCCTTTGCCGACGAGCGTGACGATGACCCGAACCCGTTCACCGACCACCGCATGACGGTGCTGTTCAAGCATGAGTCGGGCTCACCCAGCTACCGAGTGCCCGGCTACTTCGCGGCCGATGGCCAGGCGGCCGAGAGCGGGGCCACCTCGGGACGGCAGTGGCGCGCGCACCTGTCGCCCGATAAGCCGGGGCGCTGGAGCTACGAGATCTCGTTCGTGCGCGGCAAGCAAGTCGCAGTCAGCGAGGCGCCGGGCGAGTCGCTGGCGCCCTACCAGGGCCGTCGCGGCCAGATCCGGATCGCGCCCACGGACAAGCGTGGCGTCGATCTGCGTGCGAAGGGGCGCCTGCAATACGTGGGCAAGCACCACCTGCGGTTCAACGGTACCGGCGAATACTTCCTCAAGGCGGGGCCCGACGCGCCCGAGACCCTGCTCGGCTACGCAGACTTCGACGGGACCCAGGGGCGTCGCGAGAAGGTCCCGCTCAAGACCTGGTCGCCGCATGCGCACGACTGGCGGCCGGGGGACCCGACCTGGCAGAACGGCAAGGGAAAGGGGCTGGTGGGCGCACTCAATTACCTGGCCGCCAAGGGGATGAACACGTTCTCGTTCCTGACCTACAACGCCGGCGGCGACGGCGACAACGTGTGGCCGTTCGTCGCGCGCGACGACAAGCAGCACTACGACTGCTCGAAACTGGACCAGTGGGGCATCGTGTTCGACCACGCGCAGAAGCTGGGCCTCCACCTGCACATCAAGCTGCAAGAGACCGAGATCGACGACAACGTGCTTCGCGACAACAAGCAGCGCACAGAGGCCAACGTCCCCGAGGCGCTCGACCGCGGCGATCTGGGACCGGAGCGGCGGCTCTACCTGCGCGAAATAATCGCGCGCTTCGGCCACGCGCTCGCGCTCAACTGGAACCTGGGCGAGGAGAACACGCAATCACCCGAGCAGCAGCGCGCGATGTCCGCGTTCATTCGCGACACCGACCCGTACCAGCATTCGCGCGTGATCCACTCGTTCCCCGAGGAGCAGGACCGGGTCTACACGCCGCTGCTCGGCGACGCATCGACGCTGACCGGCGCTTCGCTGCAGAACCCGTGGAACGCGGCGCACCGGCGCACGCTCAAGTGGCTGACCGAGTCCGCGAAGGCGGGCAAGCCCTGGGTGGTGGCCAACGACGAGCAAGGTGGCGCGGACACCGGCGTCCCGCCCGACCCGGACTACGCGGGCTTCGGCGGCAAGTCGCAGGCGCCCGGCAAAGCCAACTACGATCTGCACGACGTACGTAAGGCGACGCTTTGGGGGAACTTGATGGCCGGCGGCGCCGGGGTCGAATACTACTTCGGCTACAAGCTCCCCCAGAACGATCTCAACGCCGAGGACTGGCGCAGCCGCGATCACTCGTGGGACTACGCGCGCATCGCGCTTGCGATCTTTCGCGACGCCCGCATCCCGTTCTGGGAGATGAAGAACGCCAACGCGCTGGTCGGCAATCAGAACGACGACGACAGCCGCTGGTGTCTGGCCAAGACTTCTGACATCTACCTGGTCTATCTGCCCCGCGGCGGCAGCGCCGAGCTCGACCTGCTCAGCGCGTCCGGCGCCTTCGCCGTCGAGTGGTGGAACCCCCGCACCGGCGGCGCCGGTCGAGCAGGCTCGGTCGCGCGCGTCCAGGCCGGCGCACGCGTCGCGCTCGGCACCGCCCCGTCCGACCCGGACGAGGACTGGCTGGTCGTCGTGCGCCGACGCTGAGCGTACGACGGGCGCGCCTGCCCTAACGGCCGAACAGCCCCAGATCGACGAATTCGCCCATCGCCTTGTAGCCCGCCGCATTGGGATGGGTCCCGTCGCAATTCCACTCGGGCGGCATGG
>JANPCZ010000298.1:0-2120 GCA_031431215.1 Myxococcales bacterium | reverse complement strand
CATTCGCTCGCGCCGCCAGTTGCTGCAGACCCTGTCGATCGGCACCGGTGTCGCCGCGTTCGCCCCCGCCCTGCAGGCCTGGCGCGTACGCGACGCCTACGCCCAGGCACCCAAGGCGCCGCCGCGCCGGATCGTCTTCTTTTTCTACCCGCACGGCTGGTCAGGAGATCCACCCGACCTGATGGCCGCGCCACTCGAGCGGCACAAGAGCGACGTGGTCGTGCTCGAGAACATGGAGATGAAGCGCCCCACGAACGAGGGATTCCAGCACGCGATGGGCCGCGCGCAGATATGGACGGGGCGGTACACGTACGAGCCCGGCGGCGGTGTCACGCACCCGCCGAGCGGCATGTCGCTGGACCAGCACCTCGCGAAGACCATCGGCGCGAAGCTGACGCCGGGGCTGCCCGTGCTGAGCCAGCGGATGTTTGACCTCAAGGGGCAGGCCAACGAGGTGGTCTTCGACGCCAACGGCAGCCGCGCGCCGGGCAACCCCAACCCCTACGACGTGTACAGCCGCGTGTTCCGCAACCTGACCATCGGCGACGCGACGCCCGCCGACCCGGCTCTGACCGCGATCGTTGCGCGCAAGAAGAGCGTCCTGTCGGCGGTGTCCGCGGAGCTGTCGGCCTTTCGCAAGCGCCTCGGGCCCGAGGACCGGTTGCGCGCAGACGCTCAGCTCGAGGCCATCGCTTCGATGGAAAGGCGACTCGGGGGCTTGAAGGCCGGGGGACCGGCCTGCGGCCGGCCCACGGTGCCCGAGGGCATCCCGGTGCCCGATCCGTCGTGCCAGAGCATCCACCGGCGGGCCGCGGCACAGATGGATCTGCTGGTCGCGGCTTTCGCCTGCGATCTGACGCGCGTGCAGAGCTACCAGTGCAGCGGCGGGACGAGCCTGATCCTCAACTTCCCGCCCGTCAACGCGAGCGTGGATTGGCACTCGGCCTCGCACGGGGGCGGGGGATTTCAGGCGGCACAGCGCTGGGTGTTCGAGCTGGCGGCCGGTCTCGCCGACCGGCTGAAGGCCATCCCGGAGGGCGCGGGCACCATGTTGGACAACACGCTCATCGTGATGGCCAGCGAGATCGGCCGCGGCCACAACATGCACAACCTGAACATGTGGAGCATCGGCGGCAAGAACATGGGCATCAGGGTGGGCCAGCGCCTCAAGTTGGGGCAGAACCCGAACTTCGGCGGCGGTCAGTCGCACAACGCCTGGTTGGTCTCGATGATGAACGCGATGGGCGTTCCCGGCGACACCTACGGCGACACCACCGAGCTCGCCGGTACGGGCCCCTTGCCCGGCTACCAGGTGTGAGCCGCGCAGACGTCGTCATCTCTGGGAAGACGCGGGCAAGGCCGTTCTCGTCGGGACCCCGGATGAGCCGCCGCACGGTGCTGCGCGGCGCGGGCGGCGTCAGCATCGCACTGCCGTGGCTGGCCGCAACGGCACCGCGTCTGGCTGTTCTGGCTCAGCGATTGGGACTCGACTCGTCGGCTAAAGCCGGCGCTTCTGCTGGCGAAGGGGCGCCGCGCCTCGCAGACGGGATCTGGCGTCATGAGCCGAATCGGCCGCACCGGGCGCCCTTCTACGGGTGAAGTACTGCCGACTGCGGTAGGTTCCCCAACGGTTGGACATTAACCGGAACATGCCGCCGAGCTCTTCCAGCACGACCGATGACGCGGACCGCCCACCCGGCGACGCGACCAAGCTGTTCCTGGCCTTCGCCTTCACGTACTCGCTGTTTCTCGTGGGCTGTGGCGCGTCGCCGCCACGGATCGATCGGCCCGGCGAGGCAGAGCTGGACTCCGGCCACGGGACGACCGACGCCGGCGAGTTGGGCACGCCCGCCGCCACACCGGACGTCGCCGCCGCCGTAGATATTGCAGATCGACCAACGGCTTCGGTGCTTGACACTCCGGGGGTCGACGTCCCGCGCGTGACCCCCCTGCCCGACGCCGGTCCCTCCGACAGAGTGATCGACATCTCGCGCGTGGACGTCCGGCCCGCGTCCACCGACGGCGTGATGCCGTCTCCCGTCGCCTCGTGCACCAACGAAGGGCAGGTGGTCACCACCGGAATACCGGTGAGCTGCGAAACGCTGTGCGTGTGCAGGAAC
>JANPCZ010000297.1:0-10053 GCA_031431215.1 Myxococcales bacterium | reverse complement strand
CGTTGGCCGTGTCATGACCAACGCCGTGTGGTATTTGAACCCGCCTCCATCCGGCTCCGAATGACGCGAACTCTCCGTCTACCCTTTTTTTGGGGCGCTCTGGCCGCCGCCAGTGCAGCGACCTCCGCTGCCGCCGCACCGGCGGCCCCGAACAGTGACTCGATCTTCAGCGCCCACCTTCAACCCGTGCTCGCCGATTACTGCGTGTCGTGCCACGGCGCGGAGAAAGCCAAGGGCAAGCTGCGGCTGCATACGTTCGAGAACGTGAACAAGGGCGGCGACAGCGGCGCCGTCCTCGTCGCACGCCACAGCAAGCGCAGCCCACTCATCGAGCGGATGCTCCTGCCCCTCGACGACGAGGATCACATGCCGCCACGCGACAAGCCGCAGCCCTCGCCCGAAATCATCCGGCTGTTCGCCTGGTGGATCGACCAGGGTGCCAATCCCAAGGCGCGACCGCGCGACCTCGCCGTGCCCGCCGAACTCAGGCCGCTGCTGGCCGCGCGCGAAACCCTGCGTCCGCGGCCTCGCGGGAAGATCCAGTCCGCGCTCGACGCCGGCTCTGTGCCCGCCGTGTTCACCGTTCGCTTTGTGGCCCTCGACGGCGCCGGGCTGATGATCACTTCCCCCCGCGCGGGCGACGCGGACGTGGAGCGCCTACTCGCCGTGCGCGAAAACATGACGCATCTCGATCTCTCCCGCTCCCCCGTCACCGACGCCGCCCTCGCTGCCATCGGCCGCATGACCAATCTGCAAAGCCTCCGTCTCGACGGCACGGCCGTCACTGACGCCGGCGTAGCCGCACTCGCCTCTCTCCAGCAGCTCACCACCCTCAACCTCAACCGGACGCGCGTCACCGACGTCGCCCTCTTCACGCTGCGTCGCTTGAAGTCGCTTCAGAAGATCTACCTGTGGGACACGGCTGTGACGGCGGAGGGCGTGACCGGTTTGCAGGCCGCGCGCTACCCAGCGGCCGAAGCCGAGAGCATGCGTCTGAAAATCGCCGCGCTCGCCCACGCGCGCGACGCATTGCGCGTCGAAGTCATCGTCAATGTCGCCACGGGGCCCGTCGCTTCGGAGGCCGAAGCACCGAAGCAAATGACCATAGCGGACATCATGCAGTCGATTCACAAGGGAAAGAATTCGAAAGCCAGCCTTGCGCCCCAGGGCAAGCTCAGTGACGACGATCTCAACCAGATGCTCGAACTCTATGGTCTGATGGTCGCGATGGCTCCGCCCAAGGGTGACAAGCAACACTTTCGACAACTCACCCAATCACTCATCACCGCCACCAAGGGCTTGCTTGCCAAGTCACCCGGCGCTGACGATGATTTTCGTGCGGCCGTCGACTGCAACTCGTGCCACTCCTTACATCGTGCTAAGTAGCCCACGCTTGCCCGTGAAGAGCCCGGCCCCGATCGTCGCCGTCCTCCTGGGCAGTGCCGCCCTCGCCGCCGCGATCTGCCCTTCCTTCGCGTCGGCCGCCGCTTCGCCCACGCCCGTCCGCGAGTCGGCCCACTGGGCGTTTCAACCGCTCGCCCAGCCCGCCGTCCCGACCGTGAAAAATCGTTCATGGGCCCGCACCGACGTCGATCGTTTCGTCCTCGCGGCCCAGGAAAAGCTCGGCGTCACGCCGAACGCCGAAGCCGACCGCGCCGTGCTCATCCGGCGCCTCACCTTTGATCTCACCGGTCTGCCGCCGACGCCCGAGGAACTCAATGCGTTCGTGGGTGATCACGCCGCCGGTGCCTATGAACGCCTCGTGGATCGCCTCCTCGGCAGTGTCCACTATGGTGAGCAATGGGGCCGCCACTGGCTCGATGTCGCCCGCTATGCCGACAGCAACGGTTACCGTTACGATGACGACCAGCCCGAGGCCTACCACTATCGCGATTTTGTCATTCGCGCCTTCAACTCCGATCTGCCTTACGATCAATTTGTGCGCTGGCAGCTCGCCGGCAACGAACTGGCTCCGTCCAACATCGACGCACAGACCGCCACCGGCTTCTGCGCCGTTGGTCCCAGGGAACGCGACGAGGGACCGCCCGACGTGCGCAAGGTGATTCGTTTCGACGAGATCGACGATCTCATCGCCACGACCGGCTCGGCGATGCTCGGCCTCACACTCGGCTGCGCCCGCTGTCACGACCACAAATTCGAGCCGATCTCGACGCGCGAATACTACCAGTTCGCCCGCATCTTCAATTCCGGCGAACGTACCGTCATCAGCGGCCAACGCCCGCTCACCCCGGAACAGCAGACCGCAAAACAGCAGTGGCTGGCCGAGAAACAGGCGATCGAGGACGAGACCGTGGCGTGGTTCAAGGGACACGGCGCCGTCATCGCCCCGATCCTTGCAAAGAAGAAGGCAAAGCTCGACAGCGACCTCGCTCACGTGCGCAGCGTCTTCTTCAAGAACAACCCGAAGGCAACCGAGGCAGATCTCGCGGCGGAAATCTCCAACCTGAGAAAGAACCCGGTCGCGCAAAGATACTTCCTCTTCGATGTGCAGGAGAAATTCGAGGCCAACCGCCGCGACGTCGAGCGTCTCTCCGATCGCCGCCGTGGTTTCAATCCACTCGCCGTGCGCGAGGTTCGCGCCGCCCTGTCGGCCGAAGCGACGGCCTCCTTCAAGAGCCTCGCCCGACGGACGGGCGATCTTGAACGGCGCGGGTTTTCCCTGCAGGACAAGACCCTGGTCTATGCCGACACGACCGCCACGCCGGTGCCCACGAACATCCTCAAGCGCGGGTCCGTCACCATGCCCGGCGAGGAAGTCTCACTCGGTTTCATCGATGTGTTGACGGCGAAAGGCTACAAACCCGCCGCGACCCCACCAGCCTCCGCGCCGCCCAACGCGGTCGGCGCCACTTACCAGCGCGCCGCCCTGGCCCGCTGGATCACCGACACGGACGCCGGGGCCGGCCGGTTGCTCGCCCGCGTGATGGTGAACCGCATCTGGCAGCATCATTTCGGCGAGGGCCTGGTGCGCACCCCGAGCGACTTCGGCACCAAAGGCGACACCCCTGCCTTGCCCGAGCTGCTCGACTGGCTAGCGCGCGACTTCATCGCCAGCGGATGGAGCGTGAAGGCGATGCACCGGCGAATTCTCATCAGTTCCGTCTATCGCCAGAGCACGGCATCCGACCAGAAGCGCACCGCCCTCGATCCGGAGAATCGCACCTGGTGGCGCCGGAAGGCGACGCGGATCACGTCAGAGAGCCTTCGCGATGCCATCCTGGCCGTCAGCGGGAAGCTCAATCGGCAGCCCTACGGCACCAGCGTCATCCTCCCGATTCCGCCCGAGGCCATTATCACGCGTTCCGGCGAGCCATACCCGACGGACATCATGGACAACGAATGGGTCCATCGCCGGAGCGTCTACGCTTACAACAAACGCACCGTGCCCATTCCTCTCTTACAGCTATTCGACGGCGCGGACCTCAGCGCCAGCTGCGGCCAGCGCGTCACCACCACCGTGCCCACCCAGGCTCTTCTCCTCATGAACAACGATGCGGTGCTCGCCCGCAGCGCCGACTTCGCCGCGCGCATCGCCCGCGAGGCCCCGGGCTCGATGGAGGCGCAACTCTCGCGCGCCTTTTCGCTCGCACTTTCCCGCCCGCCCACCGCCGCCGCAGTCGAAGGTCTCGGCCGCTTCTACGCGGCTCAGCTCGCCCTGCGCGCCGGCCACCACCAACGCACGCTGACCGATGTGTGTCAGGTCATCTTCAACCTGAACGAGTTCATCTACGTCAACTGACCGCGAGGTCCTGCCATGCCCCTGTGTCACAACCAACTTCTCCCCAGTAGCGACAACCGCCCCTTTACCAGACGCGAGATGCTCCGGCGCTCCGGATCCGGTTTCGGACTTCTCGCGCTCTCGGATCTGCTCGGAGCCCAGAAAGCCCTCGGCGCCACCGCGCCTGCCGGCGGCAAAGCCTTCGTCAATCCCCTCGCCCCGAAACCACCCCATTTCGCACCCAAGGCGCGCTCCATCATCTGGCTCTTCCAAGAGGGAGGCCCGAGCGCCTTCGACCTCTTCGACCCGAAGCCTGCCCTCGACCGCTACCACGGCAAGCGGCTCGCGACGAACATCCAGCCGTTCTTCGGGAACCTCGGCCCGATCATGCGCTCGCCCTTCGCGTTCAAACAGTACGGCGAAAGCGGTACGTGGGTCTGCGATCAACTGCCGCACACGAGCCGGATGATCGACGAACTTTGTCTCCTCAAGGCCTGCCACGCCGACTCGAACAGCCACGCGCCGGCGATGTATCAGATGAACACCGGGTACACCCGCCCTGGGTTCCCCAGTACCGGCGCGTGGGCGAGCTACGGGCTCGGCTCCGAGAGCCAGAGTCTGCCCTCGTTTGTCGTGATGCCGAAGACCGAGGGAATCAAGGGCGGAGCGCTCAACTGGGGGGCGGGATTCTTGCCGGGTTCCAATCAGGGCACCCTCTTTCGCGCGGGCGATAACCCGATCCTCAACCTTCGCCGCCCCGCCGATGTCACCGATGCCCAACAACGCCACCAACTCGATCTCCTGCGCCAGATCAACGAGGCGCACCACGCGCGCAATCCCGCCGAGCGCGACCTCGAAGCCCGTATCGCCAGCTACGAGCTCGCCTACAATATGCAGTTCGCCGCTTCAGACGCCGTGAACCTGCCTGAGGAGAGCGCCGAGACCAAAGCGCTCTACGGCATCGATCAGGAACGCAGCCGCGACTACGGCTCCAAACTCCTGCTCGCCCGCCGCCTGGTTGAGCGCGGCGTGCGGTTCATCCAGTGCTATCCGGACGAACAGTGGGATGCGCACGGCGATCTCAAGGGCAACCACGGCAAACTCTGCGGCATGACGGACAAACCCGTCGCCGGCCTCCTGGCCGATCTCAAGCGTCGCGGCCTCCTCGAATCCACGCTCGTGATCTGGGGTGGCGAGTTCGGCCGCCTGCCGCAATCGCAGGGCACCAACAGCGGCCGCGACCATAATCCCGAAGGCTTCCTGATGTGGATGGCGGGTGGCGGAATTCGGCCCGGCTACCACCACGGCTCCACGGACGAGATCGGTCACCGCGCCGTGTCTGATGCCGTCTCGGTACCGGACATCCACGCGACGATTTTGCACCTCCTCGGCCTCGACCACCAACGACTCACGTTCCTACACAACGGACGCAACTTCCGCCTCACCGACGTCTCCGGCCAGGTCATCGACAAGATCATCGCGTGAACTGCGTCACGCGGTCGCGGTCATCGTACGCATAGGCTCACGCCCCTACGCGAGGTGCGCCGGCTGCGCGGCAGGTGAACCCGGGGTGACCGCCTTGACTAGTAGGCGTAGCCGATGCCGCCGCCCAGGAAGAAGGCGTTGTAGAACCCGCCTTCGAACTTGAACTCAAGGCCCTTGGCCTCGGGGATGCGTACGTTGAAACCGGCGAGCACGTTCAGGATCGGAATCGCGCCGGGCACGTCGGGATCGGCGAAGCGGTGCGGCTCCCCGGGGCCGTTGTCCTTGCCGCCCTCGGTGTTGAGGAGAGCCTTTTCGTCACAGCCGCCGGCGGAGCACACGATGGGGAAGCACTTCGACTCATCGCCGGGGCTGTCCTTGCAGCCGGGGGATCCAGCCGACGTCCGCAGCATCTTGCCGGTGACCAGCGCGAGGCCGAGGCCAGCGCCGTAGTGAAAGCCGAAGTACTCGTTCATGCGCTGGTGCCAGATGAAAGCCACGTCGACGCCCAGCATGCCGAGGCCGCGGAACTGGACGAAGTCGGTGTCGAGCTCAGGCGGTTTGCTCTTACCGAGAAAGTTGCCGTCGGGCGGGCTCATCCTCTGGTAGGCAACGCCCAGTGTGATGTCGAGGTCGCCCTTGCGGCGGAAGAACTCGCCGCCGATGTGGTACGAGGACAACGGTACGTTCTCCTTGGTGAAGGCGCCCAGGAACCAGCTCGGCACCGACACCCAGCGCATGCGCAAGGCGCCGCCGAATTGCACCGCACGAGGCCCGCCGCCTTCTGCGGTCGCAGCGACCACCGGCGTCTCGGGCTCGGCCGCGGGTCCCGGGGCCGGTGGCGGAGCGGATTCGGCGGGCAGTGGCGGTGGCGGTGGGGGCGCCGCTTGCTGCGCTTGCACAATGCTCGCGAGCAACGCCAGAACAACGGTGGTGATTCCTGCGACGGTGACACGGTGACAACGAGATTGGTTCATGCGGCCTTCCTCCTCGGCGGCGCACTATACTCCGAAACTTCGCCATGGTTTTCGCGATCGTGAAGTGCGCTCTTGTAACGAACATTGCTGTTGTCGTGGTCCTGGTCGGGGCATCCGGCGCTCCGGCGCTTGGTGCGGGCGCTGCTGGCAAGCGGGCCGAGCGTCCGGCGGTCGAGGCGCTGCTGCGTGGGCCAGGGATCCCGCCTGGCGCGAGGGATCTGGCCGCGCTCGGTATCGGGGTGGATCGGATGCTGTGCGAGATCGCCGGCGACCACGCCATCGACATTCTGCTCCGCGCGCGCGCCGTCAGCAGCCTGAGTTTTTTCGCCACGCCGGCGTCGCGCGCTTTTCTCGAGGCCACGGTCAAGGGTGGCGCCGGGTTGTCACAGAGTCCCGCCGCTGCGCAGACCGGCGAACGACTGCTCGTCCGTCGGGCCGCGGTCGCGCTTGGATGGCTGGGTGGCAGCGGCGTGCCTGCCCTGCTCGAACCCTTACTCGGAAGCCCCGACCCGGACGTGCGCCTGGACACGACGCTGGGCCTTGGACTTCTGCGCAGCACCGACGCTGCTGATGCCTTGAAGAAGCGGCTGCCCGCCGAGCAGATCGACCGGGTGCGCGCCCAGATGTCCCGTCAGATTCGCGTCATCGAGGACGCGCTGGCCGCCGCGACCGCTACCCAAAAGACCCAACCGGCGCGTTGAAGGCGGCGCTCGTTGTGTTAGCTTCCCGCGCCGAACGGTCCCGATCGGAACCGTGAAGGAGATTACGACGTGTCCAAAGAAAAGCTCGCCATCCTCGTCGGCGGGGGCCCAGCTCCCGGTATCAACAGCGTGATCAGCGCCGCCACCATCCGCGCCCTCCTGCAGGGGGTCGAGGTGCTGGGCATCCGCGACGGCTTCGAGAAGATCATGCTTGGCCAGACCGACGACGTGCGGCCGTTGAAGCTGGAGGATGTCAGTCGCATCCACTTCTCGGGCGGCTCGATCCTGGGAACCGCGCGCTCCAATCCGACCAAGGATCCCAAGAGCCTGGACGCGGTGGTGCGATCGCTCGAAGGTCTCGGGGTCACGCAGCTCATCACCATCGGTGGCGACGACACAGCGTTCTCGGCCATGAAGGTGGCCGAGCGGGCAGCAGGGCGCATCCGCGTCGCGCACGTGCCCAAGACCATCGACAACGATCTGGATCTCGATCCCGACGTCGATACCTTTGGCTACCAGACTGCGCGCCACATTGGCGTCGAGCTGGTGAAGAATCTGATGGTCGATGCCAAGACCACGTCGCGTTGGTACTTCGTGGTCGCCATGGGTCGCAAGGCCGGGCACCTGGCGATGGGTATCGGCAAGGCGGCCGGGGCCACGCTGTCGGTCATCCCGGAGGAATTCCCGGGCAACAAAACCAACATCAGAACGCTGGTCGACACCCTGACGGGCGCCATCATCAAGCGCCGCGCCGAGGGTCGCAAATACGGCGTCGCCCTGCTGGCCGAGGGCTTGGTCGAGAGCTTGCCCGAGGACGAGTTGTCGAGTCTGGGCGAGGTCGAATACGATCCGCACGGTCATCCCCGGCTGGCTGAGCTGGATCTTGGCCACGGGCTCAAGAAGGCGGTGTCCAAGCGTCTTGACGGTTTCGGCGCCAAGACCACCGTGGTGTCCAAGAACATCGGCTACGAGCTGCGCTGCGCGGATCCGATCCCGTTCGACATGGAGTACACGCGCGATCTGGGCTACTGCGCGGCGAAGTTCCTGTTCTCGGGCGGCAACGCCGCGATGATGTCGCTGCAGAAGGGTAACTTCGTGCCGATCCCGTTCGCCAAGATGCTGGATCCGCAGACTGGTCGCACGCGCGTGCGCATGGTCGACATCCACTCGACCCGCTACGCGATCGCCCGCCGTTACATGATCCGGCTGCGGCGCGACGACTTCGAGGACGCGCGCAAGCTCGAAGAGTTCGGCGCCGTGTGCAAGCCCAAACTGTCGGTCGATGAGTTCAAGCGGCAGTTCTCCTACCTGGTCGAGTTCGAGCCGCCCGCGCTCGACATCCAGCACGGCGAGAGCTCGTCGCGCGGCAACTGACCCGACCGTTCGCGCGCGCATATAATCCGCGCCCATGGTGCGACTGCCTTCACGATCCGTCGATCGCCGGCGGCTGATCCGCGCTTCCACCGCTCTGGGCGCCGGTTTTCTCGCCAGCCGCGTGGCGGCTGCGGCGGGCACGGCGGGCAAGGGCACAGGTGCAGGTCCGCCTGGGGCCAAGCCGTTGCTGTTCAAGATCTCGCTCGCGCAGTGGTCGCTGCACAAGGCGCTGTTTACCAAGCAGGTAGACAACCTCGACTTCGCCAAGATCGCCAATGGCCTTGGCATCGACGCAGTTGAGTACGTCAACCAGTTCTTCAAGGACAAGGCGACCGACACCAAGTACCTGGCCGAGATGAAGCGGCGCGCCGCCGGCGAGGGCGTATGGAGCTCGCTCATCATGATCGACGGCGAGGGCAAGCTCGGTGATCCCGAGGCGGGCCAGCGCAAGCTGGCGGTCGATAACCACCACAAGTGGGTCGATGCGTCGGCCTACCTGGGCGGCCACACCATCCGGGTCAACGCCGCGTCCGAGGGCAGCTACGACGAACAGATCAAGCTGGCGGCCGATGGGTTGCGCCGCCTGACCGAGTACGGCGAGAAGGTCGGCATCAACGTGATCGTCGAGAACCACGGTGGCCTGTCGTCGAACGGGCAGTGGCTGATGGCCGTCATCAAGCTGGTGGATCACCCACGCTGCGGAACCCTGCCTGACTTTGGCAACTTCCACATCAAGGACGGCGAGGACTACGATCCCTACAAGGGCGTCGAGGAGATGATGCCGCGGGCCTTGGGCGTGTCGGCCAAGAGTATGGACTTCGACAAGAAGGGCGAGGAAACCACGATGGACTACCTGCGCCTGATGAAGATCGTCACGGCCGCCGGCTACCACGGCTATGTCGGCATCGAGTATTCCGGCAGCCGGCTGTCGGAGATGGACGGCATCAAAGCCACCAAGGCGCTGCTCGAGCGCGCCCGCACTAGGCTGTCGGCATGAGATGCTACGGGTCGAATCTGCGTGATTCGTCGTAACGAAGCACGGGTTCCTCCGTACCCCCTGAGACGAGCATGAGAACCCGCAGACATTTCCAGCTTGCCGCTGTGGCTGCCGCCTTTTCCGCGTCGGCAGCCGGCTGTGCCACGCCCGCGCGCGCCAACCCGGGGCCCTGGCGAAAAGCGGTCTTGGTTGAATTGTTCACCTCGCAGGGATGCAGTTCGTGTCCGGCTGCGGATGCTTTTGTTGCTGCGCTGCCAACCAAGGTGCCCGAGCGGCAATACAGCAAAAGAGTCCTGGTCAAGGGTCCTGGGATCGGCTCACGCGTTCCGCCAGTTACGACCGCCACCAGATGGTTTTCCAAGGACGTCAGGTACGCCACGGGTCTGGCAGGGTGGCGATAAACGCCAGCAGCACGAGGTGCAGCGTATGAGCAGTTACCCAACCGCAACACGCTATTCGGCCGTTCGCTGGCCGCTCTCGACATCGGACAATCCGACGCGACAAGCGCTGGGCCAAAAGGTGGCCTCTGCGAAGCTCGGTCGCGTAGTGGTGGTCGTCGGCTGCTTCTGGGCAGCGTTCAGGCCGACCGAGGCCCAGGCGGTAACCAAGGTTGCATGCTTCGGCGATTCGTCGACGAATAGCGACCAACTCACGGACGACCAAGAGTACCCCGCCAAATTGCAGGTCTTGCTGGGCCCCGCCTTCGAAGTCAAGAACTTCGGCGATTGCTGCGGCAGGGTGTCGGCGGCGTCAAGGTACTCAGGCGGCTCAGCCCCTTTTTTG
>JANPCZ010000296.1:0-2295 GCA_031431215.1 Myxococcales bacterium | reverse complement strand
GGCGTGACCAAGCTCGGCGAAATGAACGGCCCCGGCGCCGCCGCACAGATTCTCAAGTAGACCCGTCATGCCCCCCCAGCCGTAGCCCCCCTCGGCCACGCCGGGCGAAGAGCCGTTCGCCGACGGTAAACGTCAGCTTTGAAAAGCATCAGCCAGGCCTTTGCACGCGCCCGCGCCGAGAACCGCAAGGCGCTGGTCATCTACCTGACCGCGTCGGATCCCGACAGCGAGACCAGCGTCAGCCTGTTGGTGGCCGCCGCGCATGTGGGCGCGGGGGAAGTGTATTCAAGGCCACTTTCCGGCCCAGCGCCTGTCGCGTCGGGAATGTCCGATAACTTCTCTTGGACGAAGCCGCTTGGCGGCAGCTTGCAGACGGGGCTTCGCCCCGAGCCCTGTTCATGTCCGGTGTGCTGGTCAACATCTCGGCCCGCAACCCACAGCCTGGATCCATATTGTTCTTCGAAGCGGTGCGGGGCAAAGCCGGCCCGTCGAAGAATCGCCGCGCGTTGCCCGAGGCGCGGGTCGTGGTGCTTGGTCGCAAGGACGGCGAAGCGTGACCTGCGTGACCTGCCTGATGCCGCATGCGTCTCCTGATCGCGGGCGGTGGACCGTTGGTGCTGGCGGCAGCGCTGTCGCGCTACCCGACGGCGATCCAGGGGCAGAACAGCGTGCCCGGTGTGACCAACAAGATCCTCGGTCGCTTTGCCCGCGCGGTGTTCGTCGGCTTCGACGAAGCTGGCCGGGTGTTCGGGTCGACCAAGGTGCGTGTCACCGGAAACCCGGTGCGCCGCAAGTTCCTGGACGCGGTCACCGCCAGCGGCCGCGTGCGTGTGGCTGGTGGCACGCCTCGGTTGCTGATCGTCGGGAGCAGCCAGGGCGCGCGCACCGTCAACGATCTGGTGCTGGGCGCCGCCGAGGTGCTGGCCGGGCGCGGACAGCTGCCCGCGCTTGTGCACCAGACCGGCAGCGCCGACGTCGAGCGCTGCAGCTCGCGCTACCATGCGCTGGGCGTTGCCGACCGCGCCACCGTGCGGCCGTTCATCGAGGACATGGTGGCGGCGTATCGCGACGCCGATCTGGTGATCGGACGCGCCGGTGCGCTGACCCTGGCTGAGCTCGCGATCCTGGGGCGTCCCGCGCTGCTCATCCCGTTGCCCACGGCCGCCGACGATCACCAGACCCGGAATGCCCAGGCCTTCGCGCGCGCTGGCGCCGCGGTCGTGGTCGAACAGCGCAGCGCGACCGCCGAGACCCTGGCCGACACGATCGCCGCCGTGCTGGCCGACGCCGCTCGCCGCGCGCAGATGGCGGATGCGATGCGCGCGCTGTCGCGGCCCGACGCCGCCCGGCAGATCGCAGGCGAGCTCGTGGCCCTTGCCAGGGACCGCGAGATGCCGTGAGAGACTCACGGCTGCCGTGCCCGAACATGAGGGGCATCCGGACAGCAGGCGGCCGACAGCCTGCCGCTGGTATCCTGCGATGGGAGCGGGCATTTGTCTTGCTGGATTTTCGGAAGCCGGGGGTCATAACGAGCGAAGGGGCGATTTTTCGAAGTAGCCAGACTGTTGAGTTGCGTGATTGCAGTCGCTTGCTCACGTGACGAGTCCAAGGCTCTGCCCGGCGACAACGAGCTCTGTGCGACTTGGTGTAGAGTGTCGGCGTGTCCCGAGGCTGTCTCGAGGGGCGGGGGGCCGACGATGGAGCAATGTGTAAGTGGATGCGCCGAGGGTCTGAAGGCTAAAGCGCCTCGCTGCCGCGCCATTTTTACCGATGTGGTCTCGTGTCGCGAAAAGAATGGTCCCCATTGTGGGTTTGGGGTGTCCGATGCCTGCCTGACTTTGGAATGCGGACTCCACACCTGCGATTGGTGCCGTGGATGCCAATTCTCATGCACGGGTCACGGGTGCATTACTGCCGCCGGCAACAAGTTTGGCTGTGACTGAAACCGGGTGATGTGGTCGAGGTCGACATCGAGGGCGTCGGCGTGTTGCAAAATCCAGTGCCGCGCGGGATGAGTTGCGCACCGATGTCGATCTCGCAGATCGCCCCGACGATCCATCGAACATCCTGGCCCCCGTCGACACCCAACTCACGTGGCTACGCGAGGCCGGGTTCGCCGATGTCGACTGCTTCTGGAAGTGGCGCAAGTTGGCCCTGCTGGCCGGCATGAAAGCGGCCGAACCGGTCGCCGCGCAGCGACGCAGCCAGGCCGACTAACGATAGACCTCGCGCCTGTGGGCGATCTTCACGACGGTCGCCACCAGATTCGCGTCGCCGATCTGGTAGAGGACGCGA
>JANPCZ010000295.1:0-2827 GCA_031431215.1 Myxococcales bacterium | reverse complement strand
CGACGGGAGGACGACACGCGGCGGGGCTTTCGGTGCATGGCGGGCACTATGTCTTGGCTACCCAGCCCCGGTAAAGACGAAATTTTCGCCGGCTCACCCGATGCGAGTCGGACGCGGCGGCACGAGTAAACGCGAGCGCGCGCGGTGAGCGAACCACGCCCGAGGTGGCCGGCGTTCTACGTCGATGCCTGCGGGCGGCACCGGCCCAGACGGTGGCAAGGACCGCGCGGCGAGAGAGTTGACAAGCGTGAATCTACCCGAGCGGGCGAACTCCGATCCGGGCACGGCAGTCGTGCGGGAGCGCTTGACGAGAGGATGTCAGCGCAGCAACCGGAGGAAGGCGCCCGGCGCTACGATTTGGATCAGCTTGTGGCCCGCGACGGGGATGACCTTGAGAGGCAGGAGATCGCGGCGGTCATCGGTGACGATGTAGTCCGCGGTGCTTTCGAGCGCGCAAGCGACGATGGGGTTGTCCTTGGCGTCCGTGGGGACCATGTCGATGTCCTCATACAGGCCGGGGACTACGACGGCCAGGCGGCGCAGGACGCCTTCGATGCGCTCCAGATCCCGAGCGGTGAAAGGACCGTAACGTTGCAGGCGCGGGCAGCGCATCGTCGAGGCTAGCTCTCGCAGCATCGGTTCCGAGATGGCAAGCTCGAACGTCGTGTTGGCGAGCGCCGTCATCAGGCGGCCAGTCAGACCATGGGGCGTGATGAAGAGGCGGACGAGGAGATTGGTGTCAGGACGGCCCGGGGGATGGCAATCGCAGGCGGATCCGACGGTTCGCTCACAGGCGGCGTTTCAGCCCGCCGACTTGCGACGCGTTTGCCGGACTTGGCGTACCGTGCGGTTCACGTCGCGAGCGATCTTGCGGGGTGCGTGACCACGGGTCCTTCGGCCGAACTCATTGGCGAGCAATCGCAGCTCCATCTGCGGCGTCAGGACCCTGCCCAGGATCCTGGCCTGGTCCTCGGGCGGGAGCGCCTCCAGGCGCTCGGTCAGCTCGAGGATCTCTTTGAGATTGCGCGCCATACAAACTTGAGGATACCAGCCGAGTTCACCGACTGACAGCGTGAGCAACCACGAAAACAGCGTTCGCTCACACCACGCCGTAGCGGCCGGCGGTTGGCGCGGTACAGGCGCTCGTCGGCTCGCGACCGCGGCGAGAAACACGTCTCACCCGTACAGCGACATCAGCGGCCCGTTGACGCCGGTGGCGCCCACCGTGTTGACGTCGCCCAGGCCCATGTACTGCTGGACGGATACCAGCAAGCGGGCCATGTCGCGCCCGCCTTCCTGGTAGGCGGCGCCGCTGCTGCCGGTGTCGGGAGACTTGCCGTGGATGTAGCGGCCGGTCTTGAACACGCCCTGCCCGGGGCCGAACAGCACCGCGGGCACGCAGCCGGTCTGGTGCGGATCGGTGTTCTTCTCGCTGCCGCCGAGCTCGGACAACCACACCACCAGCGTGGAATCGAGTAGCGGCTTGCCGGCGGCATCGACCGTGCTCTTGAGCTTGTCGACCAGAGTCGCGACCTGCGTCGCGTAGAAGGTCTGAAAGATGTTCAGCGACGTGGTCTTGGCGGCCGAGTTCGCGTTGTGCGTCCACGGATGATGCGCGGGACCCGAGTCGCTGGAGTCCACCACCGCCGAGCTGGGCACCGCGTACTTCGCCGCCAGACGGTTGCGCGCCGCCACGCGATCTCTCAGGCGCGCTTGCCGTTCCCAAGAGCACCATCGATGTGTCGCTGCGGCGGCTGATCGCGCATGACCTTGTCCGGTACGAGGGGCGTCGGCGCAGCATCAATCGCCTGCGTGCACGTGGGTTGATCGAGCACGCTGTTGCATGGTTGGCCCCCGCGCAACTCGGCAAGATTGATCTTGGCCTCGCGACCGCGCACAGCGCGCCACCGCTGGCCGACAAGCTAATGGGCGACTCCGACCCGCTGATCATGCCGCTCTCGGAGGGCCCGCTGCGCGGCCGCACGGTGACTCCCCTTCACCCAAGTGCGCCGCTCGCTGCGAAGAACGACCCCAAGCCGCGGTGCGAGAGCTGCGAGCGCGTCTGTGAGGGGCGCCGCCCACATTGAAGCGGCGAGAACGGCGCTGGGCGTGCTCGGCGTGGTACGCGAGCATCTCGTTTTGATCGGGGGCTGTGCGCTGGCCTGGTACGCTCGCCCGCAGGGATCGCCTCTCCGGGTGACCAAGGACGTCGATTACCTTTCGACCCTGCGGCCGTGGGTGCTCCAGGAGGAGGTCCTGGCGCGACTATGTACTGCGGGTCGGCTCGTCCCTGATCTCGATATGCAGTGTCGCTACTGGATCAGCGGCACGGAGCTGGCGGTCGACCTGTTGTCTCCCGAGGGCGTCAACGTTGGCGGCAGCGTGAAGTGGCTTCGCAGGGCTGCCGATCATGCCCAGCCGAGATCCCTGGGCGACCAGATTACTCGCGTCGTGACTCCCGCCTATTTTCTTGTCCTGAAGCTGGCCGCATTTCTGGACCGCGGGCGAGACCTTATCTCGGCCAAGGACATGGAAGACATCGTCTACCTCGCGGTCGAGCTCGACGATCTGCCATCGCAAGTCGCCGCAGCAGGCCTGGCCGCCGACGTCGCTGGTCTTTGGCAGAAGGTATTCAGCAAGCATCAGATCGATGCGACGTATTTGCCCGACGTCATCGATGCGCATGTCCATCCCGTCGATTCCGCTCGTCGCGATCACGCCCTGGGAACTCTCGCAGCGCTGGTCGCGCCCGCGTGACGTGTCACCCGCACAGGCGCTGCGCCGCCTCGATCGTGTGGCGCACGCCCAGGCCGTACTTGTCGCTCCC
>JANPCZ010000294.1:0-7604 GCA_031431215.1 Myxococcales bacterium | reverse complement strand
CAGGAACTGGAGGACATGGGTGTGGTCGAGCGCGTGGTCGATCCCAGTGACGGGCGAGCCAAGCTGGTGCGCTTCACCGCGCTCGGACGCCGCGGCTTGCTGCACGGCCTTGGCGTCCTCGGGACAATGGAAAAGCAGCTGGCGCGCACCATCGGCGCCGGCCGGATGAAGACCCTGCACGGTCTGCTGACCGAGGTGGTCGCCCTGCTCGAGGCACGCGCGTCGAGCGCTACCGATCCGTGATCAAAACCCCACCGCGCTCATGTCGAGCTTGCCGCGCACCACCGGCGGGCAGAAATAGTAGCCGCCGGTGACGGCACGGGTGAACGACATCATTCCGTCCACCACGCCGTCGTCGCGTCCGGCCATGCGGCGCAGGTGGTTTTCGAAGCGATCCAGTGACTGGCCGTAGGCAACGAAGTACAGGCCATGCTCTTTGATGCCGCCGTAGGGCATCGATCGGCGCAGGATGAACGATTCCGGCGTGGCCTGGTTGGTTCGCTTGACGTGCGCCGATGCTGGCGCGTCGGCTATTTCCTGGTTGCCCTTGCGTTTGCGGCCGACGACAGCGTTGCGCGCGTCCTCGCTCATGGCCTCCATGGCGCGCAGGTCATGCACCCAGCGCTGCACCGCCACGAAGGTACCGCCCTCGAGGCCCCGGCCGCGCTCGGCGATGAACGCAGCCTTCTGGGCGGCCTTGCCGGTGGGGTTCTCGGTGCCGTCCTCGAATCCCGACAGATCCTTGCCACGCCGGTAAGTGAACGCGTCGATCTCCTCGACGACCGTGAACCCCGAGCCCAGCGTGCCCGCGATGGCGCGGCCCGCGTCGAAGGCGGCGCCGCGATCGGTGTGCGACAGCGCCAGCCACAGCGAACCTTGCGTGGCAGGGAATAGCCCCAGATCGATCGGGAAGCCGCGTAGCCCGTCGATGCCGGCGCCGATGCGCGCCAGCAAGGGCGCGCCGAAGCCGACCACGCTGCGGCCGTCGTGGCCTTGATCGCTCAAGCGCCGCAGGCCGGGCGTGGGGTCGGCCTTGTCACGCAGGGCGAAGGTCACGAAGCGAGCGGCCGGCGGCACCGGGCGCAAGATGGCCGGCTGGGCGGGGTGGGTCATGGGCCCGGGCATTGTCTGCGATCAGAGGCCGCGGATCCACGCTGACACGATCTCGATGCCGCGCGGGTCCACTGCTTGGACGCGAGCGGCGGCATGGCAGCGTCGACGTCGCGCTGGCGCATGCGCTGGATGATCCCGCTTGCGTCCGGGCTGCCGCGCTCGATGCGGAACGGCTGACTCCCGCGGAGCCTGGTGCTACAAAGTCTTCTGTCGGTGCGGGCGCAGACTTTTCGCTAGCACACCCAACCCGCCCGCGATCAGGCCAAACATGAAGATCGTGGCCCACAGGGTGGTCGGCCTGAAATAGACGTCGAGGTTCATGAGGACGCCGACCAGGATCAAGAGCACGCCGGCGCCGGTCAAGCCCCAGCCGGCAATCGACTTGCCATTCCAGAACAGCACGCCGATACCGATCAGCAGCGGCAGCAGTGTGATGCCAAAGCTGCTGCTGGCGCTGCCCGCGAAGCGCCAGAACGACGTGGTCACGGTGACGTGGTCGAACACCATGTAGATGCCGACACCCATCATGGCGAGGCCGATGACGAACTCACCGGCACCGCCCGATGTGCCACCGGGACCCTCGAAAGTCTTCTTGCCGCCGAAGCTGGCGCCAGTCTCGCTCATGGCGCGGCAGTCTAGCCTTGATCCAGGCGGCCGATGGCGAACTTGAGATAGTCGCCCTCGGGGAAGGCCGGCAGCACCGGATGGTCGAAGCCGGCGCCGCGCAGGGTTTCGAGGTGAAAATGCCGACCGGCTGCGCGCGCGCCGTCGTCTATCGATGCCAGGAACTCGTCACGCGGGAAGTGGCTCGAGCAGGACGCCGGGCAGAACAGGCCATTTTCAGCGACCACCGCCGCGGCCAGGCGGTGCAGTCTACGGTAAGCCTGGCGCGCGGCCGCGAGCGCGCGCTGGTTCGGGGCAAAGCTGGGCGGGTCGGAGATGACGATGTCCCAGCTCTCACGGCGCGCGGCCGCGGCTTCCAGGAACGCGAATGCATCGGCGGTATGGAACCCTGCGTGGGCATCATCGACCGGCAGTCGGTTGAGCAGGAAATTGCGGCGGGCGGTGTCGAGGGCGGGGCGGGCGAGATCCACGGTATCGGTGCGCGTGGCACCCGCGATGGCGGCGTATAGCGAGAAGCCGGCGGTGTACCCGAACAGGTTAAGCACGCGCACGCCGGCGGCGCGGCGGCCGATCTCGGCGCGGTTGTCGCGCTGATCGAGAAACAGCCCGCCCTTCTGACCATGCGCCAGATCGACGACGAAACGCACGCCGTTCTCTTGCACTTCGACTTCGCCGGCCACGCCGCGCCGCTGCCGATCGACCACTGACCGGATGGGCAATCCCGCGCCGGCCTCGCGCAGCCAGCCGTCGAGGCCGCGGTAAAACGCTCGCGCGCCGTCGCCGTCGATGCGCACGGCGGCCACCGTGCCGTACACGTCGACGTGGATTCCGGGGAGTCCGTCAGCCTCGCCGTGTGCCCAGCGGAAGGCATTGGTGGTCAACAGATCCAGGCGAGCCAGGCGGCGGGCGAGGGCGTCGCGCAGCCGGCCTTGCACCAGCGGCTCGCGTTCGGCGTCGGCGACCGGGGCGAGTGACAACACCCGCACCGCGATCGGCGAGGTCGCGTCCCAGAAGCCGGTCGCCAGGTGCCGGCCGTCCTTGCCTTGGACCGCAACCAGCGCGCCGTCGGGTAGCTGCGGCGGCGTAGCCAGGGCGTCACGGAAGATCCAGGGATGCCCGCGCCTTATCGAGCGAGTCAGATCCTTGCGCAAGCGAACCGCGGCCACGCGCGCAATCTACCGGCATGGCCCGAGACGCGCACGCCGCTCTGCTTGGCATGCTTGTGATTCCCGTTCCGCAGCCTGAGCTACCGATTCGATCATCTGCAACGATCAATGGCGGCCGTGCGGGGGGTAGATGCGAAGCGTTGTCTATCATTGCAAATCTACTTCGTCATAGTAGATTTGCATGGATGTTGACGCGACGGGTATTCCGGGCGGTCCAGGATGCCTTGGCTCGCCAGGCGGCCGTGGCCCTCATCGGACCTCGCCAGGTCGGCAAGACCACGCTCGCGCTTCAGATCGCCGCCCAGCACAACGCTCTGTATCTCGATCTCGAAGACGTGCGTGACCGGGAGAAACTGCGCGACCCCACCCTGTTTCTGGCTGCCCATGAAGACCGCCTGGTGGTGCTGGACGAGATTCACCGTGCACCCGACCTGTTCCTGTCACTGCGAGGTGTGATCGACCGCGGCCGACGCCGGGGCAAGCGCTTCGGTCGGTTCCTGTTGCTGGGCTCGGCGTCCATTGATCTGCTGCGCCAGAGCGGTGAGACCCTGGCGGGGCGAATCAGCTACATCGACCTGACGCCGCTGACGGCGCTGGAGGTTCCTGCCGCCGAGATCGACAAACTCTGGTTGCGGGGCGGATTTCCCGACAGCTACCTGGCACCGGACGACCGACAGAGTCTGGCCTGGCGTGAGGATCTGGTGAGGACGTATCTCGAACGAGACGTGCCGCTTTTCGGCGCGCGCGTTCCGTCAGAAACCCTGCGTCGCTTCTGGACGATGCTGGCGCACACCCAGGGCGGGCTGCTCAACGCTTCCCGGTTGGCGGCTGGCCTCGAGACCAGTGGCCAAACCGTGAGCCGTTACACCGATCTGCTGGTCGACCTGCTGCTGGTCCGCCGCCTGCAGCCGTATCACGTGAACGTTGGCAAGCGCCTGATCAAGTCTCCCAAGGTCTACATCCGTGACAGTGGCCTCGTGCACGTCCTGCTGAACATCTCTGACCGCGACGCCTTGCTGGGACATCCAGTCGTGGGTGGTAGCTGGGAGGGATTCGTGATCGAGAGCCTGATCGCTGCCGCACCGCCGCGAACCGTACCCGGCTTCTACGGCACTTCAGGCGGAGCCGAGATTGATCTGCTGCTGGAACTACCCGGTGGCGAACGCTGGGCCATCGAGATCAAGCGCAGCCAGGCCGCAAAGCCCGCCCGAGGTTTTTACGAAGCTTGCAAGGATCTTCAGCCGGCCAAACGGTTCGTTGTCTACTCGGGGCTTGACCGCTACCCCATTGGCGCGGGCGTGGAGGTGATCGGACTGCCGGAGCTGGCCCAACTCTTGACCAAGCGCTCTTGATGTCTGTGGCAGCCGCTTGCCGATGGTGGGCCCGCGCCTAGCCCGCGGACGCTGGTTCGCGCCGCAGGGCCGCGCGGATCTCCGGCCACTTGCGCCGCACCTGCCACAGCACGACGGCAAGGGCCAGGACCCACAAAAGCCAGATCATGTGGTGCCAGTACGGGAACAACAGACGGCGCTCGCTGCCGGGCATGGTCAGCGTTGGTAGCTGGTTCTTGCGCGACAGCGACATGATGTCCATCAGCACGGCGACCGTGCCGTGCACCAGCAGGCCCGACCAGATGTTGCGCGTCCGCATCGACAGCGAGCCGAGCAGCGTGCCCGCTATGAAAGCCGCCGACACCTCGTGGTACGGCTTGCCGAAGTGGATCATGGCGTACGGCACCACCATCGAGAAGATGGCGCCGATGCCGAGCGCGCGGCACGCGCGGATCCACCAGCCGCGGAAGAAGATCTCGAGACCGAGGAACTGTCCCAGGTACGCCAGTTCCCAGACGAAGAAATCGAGCCACGATCGTCCGGCCTGATCGTAGATGGGGTAGTAGTGGCCGAAGTCGGGCTGGCGCGCGGTGATGTACATGAGCGGGATCATCACCACCACGCAGAAGGCGTAGATCCACGCGTGCTCGCGGAATCCCCGCGTGCGTAGGCCCATGTCGAGCACGCTGTCGCCGGCGAAGAACAACCGCCACACCAATAGCGGCGAAAGGTAGGTCACGAGGCGCATCCCGCCCCAGTACACGCGCCCGTACAGCTCGCCGTAGGTCGCCAGGTGCGACAGCGTCGCGTCGTCGCCGTCCGCGCGCTGCCGCAACCACGGCATCAGGTTGGCGTCCCAGAAGCTGTAGCGGCCGAAGTACTCCTGCACCGTCAGCAGGAACACGCCCATGATCATGGCCACCGCGGGGCGATAGTCGATGACGCCGCGGTCGCGCAGTGCCTGCCGGTAGGTCAGGGCATCGTCTTCAAGTTCGCGCCAGGTGACCCGGAAGAAGCGCCACAACACCGGTGCCATCAACAAGAGCACCGGGATCGGCAGTGCCCACTTGATGTACGGCTTGTCGATGAAGTCCACGAGGGCGCGCAGCATAACTCGGCGGCTCGCGTCCGATGGGCGTGGTTCCGCTTTGCGGGCTCCGGGTGGGGTGATAGACGTACCGGATCGCAATTCCATGACCGAGGCTGCACCAACGACTTCGCCCGCCGACGCGCCGGCGGCGCCCGCCGCGCGGTCCGGATTTTTCGATCGCCTGACCGAATGGCAGATGGCGCTGCTGGTGATCTTGACCGGCCTGCTGCTGTACGTACCGTTCGCCGGCAGCTACGGCCTGTGGGATCCGTGGGAGACGCACTATTCCGAGGTCGCGCGCCAGATGACCAAGCGCGGGGACTTCATCAGCTTGTGGTGGCCCGGCTCGCCGCGCGACGCGGCCTACTTCTGGTCGAAGCCGGTGCTGACGTTCTGGTTGCTCAGCATCGGTATGCACATCGCCGGCATCGGCCTGCCCGGCGGTGATCCCGGCGAGATGGCCATTGGCACCCGCGCCGAATGGGCGGTGCGACTGCCGATGTGCTTCCTCGCCGTGCTGGCCATGTACGCCGTGTACATGGTGGTCGCGCGCTTCGTCGGGCGGCGGGCCGGATATCTGTCGGCGCTGGTGGCGGCGACCTGTCCCATGTTCAGCCTGGTCGCGCGCCAGGCCATGACCGACATGCCGTTCGTCGGGCCCATGACCATGGCGCTGGCGCTGGGCGCGATGGCGTTGCTCGACGACAAGGACGAGTTACTGCCGCGCCGGGGTGCCGGCTGGAAGTCGTGGCCGCACCATTCCCTGTTCTACGTGACGCTCGGGGTGTTCGCGCTGCTGGCGATTCCGCAGCTCATCGTCGACTCGATCCAGCTCAAGGTGCAGGTCCCAATCGGTGGCCGCCAGGTGCTGGTTTACGGGGCCGTCGTGATGATTCCGTACTACCTGGGCGGGCTGGCGTTCGTGTGGCTGGCGGCGCGCGCTCGCTACAGAGCGCCGCTCTATCTGTACATAGCGGCCATGCTGTGTGGGGTCGCGGTGCTGGCCAAGGGCATGGCGGGCCTCGGCCTGCCCATCATCATCTTCGTCGCCTATCTGGGGTTCACCTGGAACTGGAAGCGGCTGCAGCGCGCCCAGATGCTGCCGGCGATCCTGATCGCGCTGCTGCCGCTGTTGATTGTGGCGGTGCCGTGGCACCAGGCCATGTATCACCGTCACGGCTCGGCGTTCTGGAACGAGCTGTTCGGCGACAACCACTGGCGCCGGATGGTGCTTGGCCGTCACGGCGATCGTGGCAGCTTCGAATACTTCCTGCGCGAGCTTGGCTACGCGACGCTGCCGTGGGTCGCCATCGCGCCGGTGGCGCTGGCGACGATGGCGATGCGCAAGGTGGCCGACGTGCGCCGCCAGAGCATCTACTGGCTGGGCACCATCTGGTTCGTGGCTGCCTACGGTGTGGTGTCGTTCTCGATGACCAAGTTCCACCACTACATCCTGCCGGCGCTGCCGGGCCTCGCCATCGTCATCGGCTGCTTCCTGGACGACCTCATAGAAAGGCGAGACAACCGTCGTGGGTTGGTGGTCGCGCTGGTCGGCCTGCCTTTGTTGCTGCTGGTGGCGCAGGACCTGGTCAACGCCAAGAACGCCTCGCAGCACTTCCTTTGGTTGTTCTCCTACGACTACGTGCACAGCCCGCGCGGCCGGCCGTGGCCCGACCAGCTCGACTTCACCACGCCGCTGCTGGTGTTCACCGGCCTGTTCGCCACACTGACGCTGGCTTTAGCCTGGAAACGCCTGGTGCGCTTCGCGGTCATTGGGCTGTGCGGGGTTTCGGTGCTGTTCACCTGGTTCCTGCTTGATGACTACATGCGGAAGATCGGGCCGTACTGGTCGCAAAAGGACGGGCTGGGCGCGTACTACCAGCACCGCCGCAGCAAGGACGAGAAGCTCATCGCGTACCAGATGTACTGGCGCGGCGAGACCTTCTACACAAAGAATGAAATCTACGAAGGGCCCGAGGAAGAGCGCACGGTGTTCGACTACTGGCCCGACGTCGACGAGCGCTTGAAGGCGTACCTGCAAAGCCACGCCGGCCGCCGTACTTACTTCATCTTCGAGCGCGGCCGGCAGGGCCACCTGCAAACCATGCTGCCCGCCGGCTCGCGCGCCACGCTCCAGATCATCTACGACAAGAACAACAAGTTCTCGGTCGGCTACGCCGATCTGTAGACGCTGGTTCTGTTGTACGCTGGGCGCATGAAATTGATCGTGCGCGCTGTCGTGGCTGGCCTCTTGGTGGTGGGCGTGGGCGGGTGTATCCC
>JANPCZ010000293.1:0-1555 GCA_031431215.1 Myxococcales bacterium | reverse complement strand
GGGGCATACGTGCTAACCATCGGTGCGCCCCCGGCGGCTTGTCGGCGCGAGGCCGAGGCGGCGCGCGAGCGCAGGGCGACGTCGGGAGAAGGCGTGCACCTGGCGGGCGACTCGGCCGTTGCGCAGTTCCCGCGTGCAGCGCAGGGAGGCGAGGCGAACCGTGAGCGGCAGCGGGCGAAGGATGGCGTCGCCAAGCGCATGCGCCAGGAATGCAACGACTCGCTGGGGTGATGGGCGCTTCTGGTGGGTATCAGGCCGCCGTGAGCTCTGCTTCGACGGCTTGGGCTTCGGGGGAAAAAGCGGTGTCGCGGTGGGCGAGTTTGTCGAGCAGCAAGGCGCACACGAGTTTGGCTAGCAGCCAGGTACGCCCGGTTTCGGGCAGGCGATTCGGCAGAGCGCCGAGGTGGAGCACAGTCTTGAGCGACTTGAACGCCAGTTCCACCTGCCATCGCAAGCGGTACGTGGCGAGGGCCTGAGCGGTGGTCATCAAGTCGGCGGACACGGTGGTGAAGACCATGACGTACTTGGCGCTCTCCATGGCTCGCTTGCCCGGCTTCTTCTGGCGCTTGATCTTCGTGCGACGCGTGCGCTCTTGTGCCCGCAAGGCTTTGTCGTCGGGCAGGGCGTAGACGCAGAGGCGGCCCACCACAGGTGGTTTTCCAGGCGGACGAACCTCGACCCGCACTTCCACGTTGCCTCCGGGTTTGGCGCAACGGGCGAAGGCCAATGGATCGAGCCGCTCTTTCGTGTAGTCGTCCCACATCGGCAACGACGATGCGTTGGTGCGGACCAGAACGTGGCCTTGCGCGTCCCGCACGTATCCGATCCCGTGCGCTGTTGCGTAGGCCCGGTCACCCACGAGCAGGTCCCCGGGCATGACGTCGAACCGCGTGAACGCCTCACCGCCGTACTTGTCGGTCAGTTCGAAGCTCGTGAAGCGTCGCAGCGGCAGTTCGACGTTGACGTGAAGCCGGAAGTCCGTCCCCGTACTGCCGGGCTTGCTCGCGCAGGTCGCATCGACCAAGCGCACGCGCAGAGGACTCGCGGGCAACGTCGCCAGCGTCTGGCCAAGCAGTTGGTCGGCGATCCACTCCAGCCACGGGCCACTATGACGCTCGCGCTTGAACAACGCGACGTCGCTGACATCGCACAAGCCCGTGCCCCGCGCATGTGCCACCACCCCGCGAAACGACGTGTCCGATGCCGCGTGACCGAGCACCAGCCTCAGCAGTACCTCGGGGTCCGACAGCGGCCCCAGGTCATGCCGGATCGCGCGTGTCGCGCGTGCTGCAGCCTGCCAGCCCTCGGGAAGCTCCCCGACGAGCGCCTGCCATTCCTCGTCGATGCGGTTGGGCAACATGTCCACCCGTACCGCCGCCCACGGGCCCTGGCAAAAAATCAGTTAGCACGTATGGGGGTCAGGGGCCGGGCCCAACCATCGCAGCCGGATCAACCAGGCGGTCGAAATCGTCGGCGCTGATCACGCCCAGGCTCGTAGCAGCCTCGCGCAAGGTGACACCTCCCTCGTGGGCAGTCTTCGCGACGCGAGCGGCGG
>JANPCZ010000292.1:0-16372 GCA_031431215.1 Myxococcales bacterium | reverse complement strand
TACCTGACCGACGCGCTCAACGCGCTGGCCGACGGCGGCCTGGCGCTGCATCCGGTGTTCATCGACGGGCAGTGGCGCGAGATCGACACCGGCCAGGATCTGGCCCGCGCCGAGGCAGTGGTCGATTCGTGGCGCTGAGGCTCCCCGGCCGCTACCGGCAAACGCCGCCGCGACAATTGCGCCCCTGCGGGCAGATTATGCCGCACGCGCCGCAATTCAGATCGCTGGTGTTGGTATCGATGCAGACCCCGCCGCACAGCATCCGGCCGGCGCCCATGCACGGCTCCATCCGGCACATGCCGCCACGGCAGCTCTGACCGGCCGGGCACTTCACGCCGCACATGCCGCAGTTGCCGGCATCGTTGCCGGTATCGACACAGGCACCGGCGCACTCGGTCTGGTTGCCTTGGCAGCCGCTGCACACGCCGTCGGAACAGGTCTGGCCCATGGTGCAGCGGCGGCCGCACGCGCCGCAGTTGGCTGCGCTGTTGCTCGTGTTGGCGCACTGACCGCCACACAGCATCTGGCCTGGCCCGCACACGCACGCGCCGTTTGCGCACACCCGCCCGCCGTTGCAGGCGATGCCGCAACCGCCGCAGTTACCCGCGCTCGCCGCTGTGTTCACGCACGCGCCGGCGCACGCGGTGGTGCCGGCCGGACACGAGGTCACGCAGGCGCCCGCGCTGCATAGCTGGCTTTGCGGGCACGCCTTGCCGCAACCGCCGCAGTTGGCGACGTCGGCGGTGATGTCGACGCAGACGTTGCCACACAGGGTCTTGCCGGCCGGGCAGGCGCACTGGCCGCGGGTGCAGGTGGTGCCCGCCGTGCACGTGATGCCGCAGCCACCACAGTTGAGTTCGTCGTTGGCGAAGGTCACGCAGGCGGCGCCGCACAGCGAGAGTCCGTTTCCGCACATGGTCAGGCAGCGCCCGCGGCTGCACACTTCGGCGCTCTTGCAGGCCATGCCGCAGCCGCCGCAGTTGCGCGGATCGCTGCGCGTGTCGGTGCAGCTCCCGGCGCACAGCAACTCGGGGTCGGGGCAGGCGCAGGCGCCGTTCACGCAACTGGTGCCCGCCGAGCAGACCTTGCCGCACGCGCCGCAGTTGCTGTTCGAGCTGGGCAGGTTCACGCACGCGCCCCCGCAGCTGGTGAGACCGGTCTGACACGCGCCCATGCAGCGGCCGGCGCTGCACACCTCGCCGGCCGGGCACGCGTTGCCGCACGCCCCGCAATTCTTCGGATCGCTGGCAGCATCGACGCAGGCACCGGCGCAAGCGGTGGACGGCGGCGAGCAGACGCAGGCGCCGCCGGAGCAGGACCGGGTCGCGCCGCAAGCCACGCCGCACATGCCGCAGTTCATCTGGTCGCTGCTCGGGTTGACACACGAGGCGCCGCACGGGACCAGCATCATCGAGCAACTGGCCGCGCACTGGCCCGAGTTGCACACCTGGCCGGCCGGGCAGGCGTTGCCGCACGCGCCGCAGTTCCTGGGATCCGTGTCGGGGTCGAGGCAGGTCGAACCGCACAGGATCTCGCCCGTGCGGCACCCGGACAGCATCCCTCCTGCGCCCGCGTCACCTCCGGCGCCAGCACCCGCGCCCGCGCGTCCGCCACTGGCCCCGGCGAAGCCGCCGCCATCGCCGAAGGAGCTGCCCGATGACCCGTCGCCGGACAGCCCGCCGTCGTCGCCATCGCCGCCCACGGGACCCACCTTCTCCTCGAGGATGCTTCGACCACAGCCAATCGAGAGCAGAAGGATGCACGGGCCCCACAACGACTTTGCGCTACGCATGGCGAATACCTCGTTTGGTTGTCTCACGGCTTGCGATCGGCGGCCGGAGGCGGATCGACGATGACGAACTCGACGCGCCGGTTCGCGGCCCGTCCCTTGGCGGTCTGGTTGGGCATCACCGGCTTGCTATCCCCGAAGCCCTTGGCGTCGAGGCGCCCGGCCTCGATCCCGTAACCGACCAGGCTTTTTCGCACGCTCTCCGACCGCCGTTGTGACAGGTCCAGGTTCTTGTCCGGCAGCCCCTGGTTATCGGTGTGGCCATCGATCGAGACCTTCTGGATGCCCGGCGTTGCCTTGAGCGCATCGGCCATCGCCTTGAGCACGGGGAAGCTGCGGGAAAGGATGGTGTCCTTGTTGGTCGCGAAGAACAGCGGCTTCAGGATCTTGATGACACCGTTGTCGATCTGGACCAGGCCGGGGCAACCGCTCTTCTTGGGGTCGGTGCTCGGGGCGCCCGGCTTGTCGGGGCAGGCGTCGTACAGGTCGGGCACCATGTCCTTGTCGCGGTCGGGTAGTGGGCAGCCGAACTCCAGCGGATCCGGGTACAGGCCGATCGGCACCTGCGGGCACTTGTCCTGGTGATTCGCCACGCCATCGCTGTCGTCGTCACCATCGGGGCAGCCGGTCCGCTCGGGGTCAGGCGTGTGGCCGGCCGGCTGCTGCGGGCACTTGTCCTCGGGATCCACAACGCCGTCGCCGTCCGAGTCCGGTGCGGGGCAGCCCGGCTTGTCCGGGTCGGAGTGCTCGCCCTTGGCCTGATCCGGGCACTGGTCCTCGGGATCGGTGACGCCGTCGCCGTCGCGGTCTGACGGCTTGGGCGGTGGCGGTGCCGGCGCTGGTGGGGCAGGAGGAGGGGGCGGCGGTGGCGGCGCTGGAAAACTGAGCGCGAACGAGATCCCCAGCGCCCAGAACTTCGGGTCCGTGCCAACGTCGCTCGACGTGGTGAGCATCTGCCCGTAGCGCAGGAACGGGCAGAGCGCGAACCCGCGCCGCACGGTCAGCTCGACGCCAGCCCCGAGATCGAACATGAACCGGCTCTGCGATCCGGTGATGCCGACGCCGCCGTGCACGTCGAAGAACAGCGCCGTATTGTCATTGAGCCGCGGATCGATGTGGAGCCCGGCCCCGAGCAGCGAAGCGAGGCCGGTCCCCCGGCTGGACGGGAACAGCCAGCTGCCCAACGTCAGCTCGGGGACAATCATTTCCCCCACGCGCAGACCGGGGCGGAACGAGCCTTCGAGGGCCGCGCCGTAGCCGAGATCCTCGCGCTGCACGGACGTGATCATCGTGCCGACGCCCAGCTCGGCGCGCAGCTCGGGCCTGGGTCCGCTGTCGGCGGCAGCGCCGTGTTTTGCCGAGAAAAACACGCACAGTGCGGCGGCAAGACTCTTGGGCTTGGTCAAGGTGAGGATCCCGCCCACCCAGGAACGACTGACGCGGACGCAAGATACAGGGTCGAGCACCAGGACGGCGTTTGCCGCCTATCGACGGGTCAGTCCTTGGTGTCCTTGGTGTCCTTGGGTCCCCCGCCCATCTCGTTGCCGCCGCCACCTGCCGTATCGGTACCACCATCGAGCACCACCGGACCGTCCGTGACGCCGGCGTCGATGTTTCCGATGGGGCTGCACATACCGCCGTTGCACTGCTCGAACCCGGCGCATGCCTTGCCACACATGCCGCAATTCTGCGGGTGCTGCTGGGTGTTCACGCAGGTACCGTTGCATTGCTCGAATCCACCCGGGCACGAGCACGCACCATTGGTGCAGTTGGTGCCGCCGCTGCAGGCGACGCCGCACGAGCCGCAGTTGGCAGGATCGGAATTCAGGTTCACGCACGACCCGCCGCAGCTGGTCGATCCGGTACACATCAACAGGCACTGGCCGGCCTTGCACGACTCGGCCGCCGCGCAGACCTTGCCGCACATCCCGCAGGCCAGCGGATCGTTGTTCAGGTCGACGCACAGGCCACCGCACGACGTCTGACCGGGCGGGCAGGTGCACGCACCGGCCTTGCACTGCGAGCCACCCGAGCAGATCTTGCCGCAGCCGCCGCAGTTGAGCGGATCGGTCTGGGTGTCGCTGCAACCGCTGCTGCACGCCGTGAGGCCGCTGCCGCAGGTCGCCTGGCAGATGCCGACGGAGCACACCTCGCCGGCGGCGCAGACCTTGCCGCAGACGCCGCAGTTCTTCGGATCGCTGACCAGGTTCGCGCACTGGGCCGGACTGCCGCAGCTGACGCTGCCGAACGGGCAGTTGCACTTGCCGCCGTTGCACGCCATGCCGCCGGTACAGGCGACGCCGCAAGCGCCACAGTTGCCGGCGTCGGACGTCAGATCCACGCAGGCCGCGCCGCACTTGGCGAGGGTGGTGCCGCAGGTCGCGGTGCAGGCGCCCTGGTTGCAGACCTCGTTCGCCGCGCAGACCTTGCCGCACGTGCCGCAGTTGGCGGCGTCCTTCAGGCGATCGACGCACACGCCCCCGCACAGCAGATCGCCTGCCGAACACTGGCACTTGCCGGCACCGCAGAAAGAACCGCCGGTGCAACGGATGCCGCAGCCACCGCAGTTGGCGTTGTCTGAACTGACGTCCACGCACGAAGCTCCGCACGCCGACAGACCCATGGGGCAGGTCATCTGGCAAACCGCGCCGAAGCACGAGGTGCCCACCGCGCACGAACGGGTGCACGCGCCGCAGTTCATCGGGTTGCTGTTCAGATCGACGCAGATCCCACCGCAGTCGGTCTGGCCCGTCGGGCATCCGCAGGTACCAGTCACGCAGACCTTGCCGCCCGTGCAGGTGGTGCCACAGACACCGCAGTTCCTGACATCGCTCTTGACGTCGACGCACGCGTTGCTGCAGCTGACCAGCGGCGCCGCACAGACGGCGGTGCACGAGCCCACCGAGCACACCATGGTGCCACCACACGTGGTCGTGCAGGCGCCGCAATTCTTCGGATCCGAGAGCACGTCCACGCAGGTGCCGCCGCAATCGCGCCGGCTGGGATCGCACGCGCACACGCCGTTCGAGCACAGCTTGCCGCCGCCGCAAGCCATGCCGCACATGCCGCAGTTGGCGGAGTTTGACCTGATGTCGACGCAGATGGCCCCGCACGCGGTCAGGCCGGTAGAACACATGGTCGCTGTATCGGTCACGCTGACCGGCGCATCGACGTTCATGTCTGTCATTGCGTCGGTCGCCATCATCATCGGCGCGTCGGCGCCGCGAACGTCCGTCGCTGCCGCGTCGCCCGAGGCGCCACCGGCGCCGTCCCGGGCAGTGTCCGGGGCGCCCATGTCACCGGGGCCCGCCTCGGTGGCACTGGCTACTTCGGCTGGGCGGTCGGACTGGGTCATGCCACCGAAATCGGGCAGCGCCGGAGGGCGGTCCACGCTGGGCTGCCCATCGAGCGTCCTACCACCGTCGCCGGCGTCGTCGGGACTCTTGCCGCCACTACCGCCACAGTTCGCCGCGACGAGAGACAGTAGGATCAAGCCAAGCTTCCGCATGTTCGTTCTCCTTGATCGATCAGGTCCAAACCCGGGTGCGCGGCGGTAGTACGACGCTGCTTCGAGGCAGATACAAGCGTTCTCGCTCTCCCAACCCCATTTCGTGACGTGTTTGTAGTTGAGGCGCCCACATTCTTTGTCCGGCCATCAGTTGTTGGGGGAGCCCTGGCAGATCCAGCCTCGAATCAGGTCGATCTGCGACGGTGTCAGGGCCGCGTCCGCCTTCGGCATTATGGTGCCGTTGCACATGCCGACGCCGGTCAGCTTGTTCACGATGTAGCTGTCGGGCACGGACCCTGGCTTGACCCGCAGGCGGTTCGTGCAACTGGAGGATGCGATGTTGACCAGGTTCTTGTAAGCCACGTCCACGCTCAGCCCCAAAGTCGCCGCCGGCCTCATGCCCGCGTGACAGCCGGAACTCGCGCACTCGACATTGAAAATGGGCTGGACCTGGTTCTTGAAGGACACCGTGGCCCCGCAGCCGCAGGTGCCGCCGACACAGCCCTGCCCCGCCGAGCACACCTTGCCGCACCCGCCACAGTTGCCCGGATCGCTGGACGTGTCGACGCAGGTCGAGCCGCACAGGGTCTGGCCCGCCGGACAAACGCAGGTCCCTCCCGCGCAGGTCGTGCCACCGCCGCAAGCCTTGCCACACGCGCCACAGTTCGAGGAATCTTTGCTGGTATCGACGCAACTCGATCCGCACAGCACCAGGCCCGTCGCGCAACCACACATCCCGCCCGAGCACGCCGTGCCACCACCGCAGGTCTTGCCGCAAGCGCCGCAGTTCGAGGAATCCTTGCTGGTGTCGACGCAGATCGACCCGCACAGCACCAGGCCCGGCGCGCAACCGCACATCCCGCCCGAGCATCCGGTGCCGGCGGGGCAGGCGTTGCTACAGGTCCCGCAGTTCGATGAATCCTTGCTGGTGTCGACGCAGGTCGAGCCGCACAGCATGAGCCCGGTCGCGCAACCGCACGTGCCGCCCGAGCATGCTGTGCCACCACTGCAAGCCTTGCCGCAGGAGCCGCAGTTAGACGAATCCTTGCTGGTGTCGACACACGCGGCACCACACAGAGTCAGTCCACCGGCGCACGCGCACTGGCCGCCGCTGCACGCAGAGCCAGTCGCGCACGCGCGGCCGCACGCGCCGCAGTTGGCCGAGTCTGTGGCGGTGTTCACGCAACTGGTCCCGCAGGGCGTGGTTCCCGCGCGGCACTGACAGGCGCCCGACGCGCAAGTCAATCCGGGGCCGCAAACTTTCCCGCAGGCGCCGCAATTGGCAAGGCTGGTACTGGTATCCACGCAGGAGCCGCCACAGTTGGTCGTGCTGGCAGGGCAGCCGGCAGCGCACTGGCCCGCCGAGCACACTTTGCCCGCGTCGCACGGCTTTCCGCAGCCGCCGCAATGGGCGACGTCGGCCAACACATCGACACACCCCCCGCCACACGCCGTGAGCCCCGTCGCGCACTTGCACTCGCCCGTCGAGCAGGTCTGGCCAGCGCCGCAAGGCTTGCCACAGCCGCCGCAGTTGGCGTTGTCGGTGGCGCCGTCGACGCAAGCTAGGCTGCACAGAATCTGCCCGCTAAGACAGCCGCACTGGCCGCCCGAGCAATTCTGGCCGGTGCCGCACGTCTTGCCGCACGCCCCGCAGTTGGATGCGCTGGTGGCGAGATCGACACACGCCGAACCGCACAGCACCTGGCCACCACCGCACGCGCACAGTCCTGCCCCGCAAGCCTGGCCCGCACCGCACGCCTTGCCGCACATGCCACAGTTGGCGGCATCGGTCGCCGTGTTCACGCAGGTCGTGCCGCACAGGGTGCCGGGCGCCGTACACCCGCATCGCCCGCCGGCGCAGGCACGGCCGGCACCGCACGCCATGCCGCAGGCGCCGCAGTGGGCGGCGTCCTTCTGAAGATCGACGCAGCTGCCGCCACACTGTGCCTGGCCCACAGGGCACGTGCACACGCCACCCGTGCACGAGGTGCCGGCGCCACACGCCTTGCCACAAGCGCCGCAGTTGGCGCTGTCGGTGGCCACGTCGATACAGCGGCCGCCGCACGCCAGCTGTCCGGCCACGCAGCCCGCGGCGTCCGTCCTGACAGCATCGGTGGCGGGCGCGTCGGCGCCGGTGCCACCATCGCCGGGGGCCGCCGGAGCCGCACGCAGCGACAGGATCCACCGGCGCACGCAATCGATCTGCGCGGCCGACAGCGGCGGACCTACCGGCATGCGCTCGCCGCACGCCGGGCGATCATCGGCCAGCTTGTGGAGCAAGAACGAACCCGAGGGATCGCCGGGCGCGACCAGAATTTGATTCTCGCAGCTGACGGCAGGGCGCCCCATGGTGCGCACCTCGAGGCCGCCCGATACCAGGTCGAGGCCCATCGACGGCTGCTTGGAATCGTGGCAGCCGGCCCCTGCGCAGCGGGGGATCAGGATCTGACGCAGCACCGACGTGGTATCCGCCGAGCAAGTTCCAGGCGCCGGGGCGGCGTACATCGGAGACAGGTCCTGCCCGCACGCCACCTGACCGGCGACCGCGATCAACAAGACCGTCCATCGGCCGCGCGGCCGGTCGAGAGAGTCGTTGAGGTAGGGCATGAACACGGCGGGTTCCTAGTTGTCGAGCGCGCCCTGGCAGATCCAGGCGCGCAGCAGATCGACCTGCGCTGCCGACACAGAATCGTGGGCCCTCGGGTTCATTCCCGCCATGCAGGTGCCCACGCCGGTCAGCTTGTTGATGAGGTAGCTATCGGCCACGACGCCGGGCTTGACCCGCAGCCGCCCATTGCAAGATGAGACCACGTTGACGAGGCCTGCCCAGGCGGCATCCATGGTCAGCGCCAGCCCCGCAGCGGGCTTGACACCCGCGTGACAGCCAGCCTGCGTGCAGGATGCCGTGAAGATGGGAACCACACTGGTCTTGAACGCGACCGGGGCGCCGCAGGTGCACATCCCGGCCGAACAAGACTGGCCGGCGGCGCAGGGTTTGCCGCACGCGCCGCAGTTCGCGGCGTCGCCGCTGGTGTCGACACAGATCGCCCCGCACAGGGTCATCGCCACCGGGCACACGCACTGGCCGCCGACGCAAGACGTCCCGCCCGAGCACGCCTTGCCGCATACGCCGCAGTTCGCAGCATCCTTGCTGGTGTCCACACACGCAGCCCCACACAAGGTCGTCGCCATCGGGCATGCGCACTGGCTGCCGGCGCACGATGTGCCTGCTGGACATAGCTTGCCGCACGCTCCGCAGTTGGCGGCATCCCTGCTGGTGTCGACACAGCTCGACCCGCACAGCACGAGCCCGGCGCCACACACGCATTGGCTACCGACGCAGGAGGTTCCGCCGGAGCAGATCTTGCCGCACGCTCCGCAGTTCGCGGGATCCACCGACAGATCCACGCACGACGAGCCACACAGCATCGCTCCGCCCGCGCACTGGCACGTGCCTCCCGCGCAACCAAGCCCCGCGCCACAGATCTTGCCGCAAATGCCGCAGTTATTCTGGTCCTTCTGGAGATCTGCGCACGAGCCAGAGCAGTTGGTGGCGCCGCCGGGACAAGTCGTGATGCACTGGCCGCCGCTGCACACCTTGCCGGCGTCGCAGGGCTTCGCGCAGCCACCGCAATTGGCGACGTCCGTCGACGTATCAACGCAACGAGCCCCACATGCGGTCAGGCCAACGCCGCAGCCGCACACGCCGGACGCGCATACCTGCCCCGCCGCACACGCGACGCCGCACGTGCCGCAGTGGGAGCCGTTCGTGCGCGTGTCCACGCACGCCCCGGCGCACGCGGTCACTCCACTGCCGCAGGCACACTTGCCGCCCGTGCAGGTCTGGCCCGCACTGCACGGCCGACCGCAGGCACCGCAGTGACCGGGATCGGTGGCGGTGTTCACGCATGCCTGGCCGCACATCGTGGTCGACGAGGGGCAGGCGCAGGCGCCGGCTACGCATGCCAGACCGGCCGAGCAGGCGACGCCGCACTTGCCGCAGTCGGTGGCGCTGGTCTGGGTGTCGACACAGGACGATCCGCACAAGCTGCGTCCCGCTGGACACGCGCAAACCCCCGCGACGCACGAGCTGCCGTTGCCGCACGCCTTGCCACAGACGCCGCAGTTGGCGTTGTCGGTGACGGTGTCGACGCACGCCGCTCCGCATGCGGTCTTGCCCTGCGGGCAGGCGCCCGCGTTGCCATCGCTGCCGGCGCTGGCATCGGTGATCGGGGCGGCGGGCGCGTCGCTCGACGGTCCGGCGTCGCGAGCCGAATCCGCCGCCGGCGCTGCATCAGGCGTGAACGGAGGACTGGTACGCAGCGCCGCCACCCAGCGACGCAGACATTCGATCTGGGTGGCAGTCAGCGTATCGATCACGGGCATCTTCGTCCCGCACGACGGCTTGGCGCCCAGCTTGTGAATGAGGTACGAATTCGCCGGCTGCTGGGCCACCACCAGGGTCTGGCCCGGACAACCGAGCGCCGCACGACCGACGATGCGCGCTTCGATACCCGGCGACACCAGATCGAGGCCCTGCTGTGAATCCTTGGCGCCGTGACATCCGGCAGTGCCACACTTGGGAACCAGGATCTCGCGCTGAACCAACGTGGTGTCGGACGCGCACGCTGCCGGATCCTTCTCGTCACCCGGCGGCGTCGGGTGCGACGCGCACGAGGCCAGGAGTGCGACCGACAGCGCCAGGTAGGCCACGGCGGATCGGGGTCGAACGTAGGAAGGCGAAGGTCCGCAAGCCTCGTTCATGCCCGTGTCTCGTGAGTAACGAGCGACGGCGGTGGCGGATACGTGCGGGTCATGACGGCGGCCAGGGCAAGCTCCGTCGCAGACCTGTCGACGGTGTGGCGTTCCGCTGGAGACCAGCCACCCTTACATGTGAGCGACACGGACCTTCGCCTGCGGCCCGGGCCATGGCTTCTGCGCTCGTGCATCCAAGACGATGTCGTCTCGTACAGTCACGGGGCGAAAACGCCCATTCACCGCGAGGGACCATGCCCAGGAAGCTTCTGCCGATTCTTGTCTTCTTGGCCGCTAGCTGCGGCGCCTCGAACGAAGGCATCGGTCCGATCGGTGAGGATGGCGGCGACCTCACGGGCCTGGGAGGCACCCTGGCAGGTTCCTCCGGATCGTCGGTAGGTGGCCCCGGGGTAAACCTTGGCGGGCAAGCCGGTGGCGCCACGAGCACCGGCGGGACTCGTGGCGGGTCCACCGGATCGGCCGGCACCGTCGGAGGCGCGGCTGGGCAGAGCGGCGGCGCCACGGGTGGTACCACGGCCGGCGCGGGCACGGGCGGAACCAGCGCCGGCGGCAGGGGCGGTACTGGCACGGGCGGCGGCAGCGCCGGCAGCGGCGGCACCGGCGGCTCGGGTGCGCTGTGCGGCGGGCCCGGTCAGATCTGCTGCGCGAACAGCGCGTGCAACGGCGGCGGCTGTTGCGCGCAGGGCGTCTGCCTCGCGACCGGCACCATGTGTCCGGGCGCCAACGGGACGTGCACCGCAGGAAAGTGCAGCCTGTGCGGCAGCGCTGGTCAGAAGTGCTGCCCGGGCAGCCTCTGTTACGGCCCCGAGATGTGCAACGCGAGCGGCCTGTGTGGGGCTTCGTGTGGCAAGCCGGGCGAGTCGTGTTGCGCCGGGAATTCGTGCGCGGGCGGATGTTGTGGCGCGGCCCGAACCTGCATCGTGGTCACGACTTCCTGTGGCGGTATGGCCGGCAGCGGGCAGCCGGTGCCAGGCATGTGCATCGCATCCGGTTCGTGCACAACCTGTGGCGGCGCCGGCCAGCGCTGCTGCGTCGGCGGCGGCGGCGGCCGGGGCATGGGCGATCGCTTCTGCTCGGCGTCGGGTACCACGTGTACCGGCGGCGGCGACGGTACCTGCGTGGCGTGCGGTCAGCGCGGCCAGCCGTGCTGCGCCGGCGACTACTGCGGAACTCCCGCGGTCTGCAGCGCAGGCCAGTGCCGCTGATCATCGACCGTTTGCCGCCAGAAACACCGCGGATTCTTGCTTTCTTGAGCCAACGGCCTTCGTAATACCTTCGACGCGGGGTCGGGAACCGCGTCCGGCGGCGCGTGCGCGAGGGCTTCTTGTCGCTCACGGACGAGCCCAGCCTCGCGGGTTGCGCCGGGGGCTTCGCCTTACCTGCCCTCATCGGTCTGGCGGGCCCGGCGTGCGGGCGCGCCGGTGGCGACGACGGTAGCAACCCGACGGGCCAGGGCTGCAACGCCGAAGATCTCTGCGCGTCCGGCTGGCACCTGTGCCGGGATCGCTTGGAAGTAGCCGCGCGTTCAGCGACCGGCTGCGCTGGCATCCTGCCGGCAGGGTCGACCGAGGTGCTGTTCTTCGCCACTGGCCAGCGCAGCATTGGCGGGCGCCGACTGCAATGATCTCGGCCAGGGCGCCAACGATCTCTATGGCTGTGGCAGCCTGGGTGCCGCCGCCAACGCCAACTGCCAGCCGCTCGACCGTTACTCGAGCCATCTGTGTCGCGCGCTCGATGTGCCCTGGAACTGCGATCGCAGCCCCAACGACGAGGCGACCGGCGTGGTCAAGCCCGGGGCCGCCGCTGGCGGCGTGCTGTGCTGCCGCGATTGAGCGCTGTCAGTCGATGACGTTGAAACAGCCACACGGCTGGGTGGCGTCGGTGCATGGCAGGAAGTCCACGCGACTCGTGCAGGGCACGGCATCACAGCAAGACACGGTGCTGCTGCAAGACTGCCCGTAGAGCGCGCACACTGGCGGTGGCGAGCCGCCGGTCCCACCCGTGCCGCCGCTTCCCGTGCCACCCGTGCCGCCCGTGCCGCCCGTGCCGCCCGTGCCGCCAGTTCCACCCGTGCCACCAGTTCCACCGGTGCCACTGCTCCCGCCCTGGCCGCTGGCACCGCCGGTTCCGCCGGTTCCGCCAGTGCCACCCGACCCACCCTGAGGCGGTGGTGGCGGTTGCGGTGGACTACCGCAGGAACCGAACGGGCTGCCGGGCGTGATGTTGCAGGTGAGGCCGACACAGCAATCGGCGGTGGTGGTGCAGGCCGCGCCGGCGGCCACGCAGGTCGGACCGCTCGGCGGCGGTTGCAGGCAGCGCAGCACGCCCTGCGCGTCGGGCACGCACGGCACGGACCCGCAGCACTCGGCGGCGAAGGTGCAGCGCTCACCGGCCTTGATGCAACAGTTGGGATCGCTGCCCTTGTACCCGGTCGGGCACAGCTTGGTCGAGCCACCGAAACAGCGCGGGATGCCAAGCGTGTCGAGCTTGCAGCACTGCCACGGCGGCGACTGACAGTCGCAGCAATCCTCGCGCGCGTTCCCGGCGCACGTGTTTGGGATGTTCTTGGGCCCGCAGACATTGCCGCGTGGCTGGCAACCCGTGGGATTGCGGCACGTACCTACCGGCGGTGTCACTCCGCTCGCGATCGTGCAGGTGACGTTACCCGCGCCCGACCCGCCCGAGCCGGCCGAGCCACAACAGTCGCCGTCCTTCTGGCACAGGTTGTTGGTGACGTGACAACCGCTGGCGGGCTGGCAGATCTTGACCCCGGAACGCCCGAACAGCGCGCACACCCGGCTGCAGCAGCCCACGCAGCCGTCACACACGATGCCGTCCTGTGTGCAGCCGCCCGAGCCGGTGGTGGCGATGACACGGCACAGGCCCGCGGTGGCTCCGGCCGCGATCTGGCAATTGCCAGTGCAGCAGTCGGTGGAGCGGTAGCACAGATCCGACGGCTGCAAACAATACGACGAGCCCAGCGCGCACCGCCCACCGACGCACAGCTTCGAGCAGCACGTGCTGCCGGTCGTGCACGCGTTCCCCGCGCTGGTGCAGCCGCCACCCAAAGGCTGGCAGACGCCGTTGCAGTTTCCGCTGCAGCACTGCGACGGCATCGTGCATGCGGCGTCGTCCTGGGTGCAAGCGGCCATCCCGCACACGCCGCCCAGGCACGACAAACTACAGCAGTCGGTGCCGACCTGACAGGCAAGACCGCCGGTCAAGCACGACGTGACAGATGAAACGCACTTCATCGAGGTCAAATCGCACACGCCCGTACAACAGCCCTGGTTGGTCACGCACGTCGCGCCCGGAGCCAGGCAACTGGCAACCGATCCACCGGTCCCGCCCGCGCCTGCCGTCCCACTCGCGCCTCCGGCACTTCCACCTGCTCCGGTGGATCCGCCGGCGCCGCCCGAACCGCTGCCACCCACACCGCCGTTGCCGCCAGCGCCCGGATCCACACCGCCAGCGCCGCCGCCCGCGCTGCCGCCCGCGCTGCCCGAACCGCCACCAGGCCCCGCGTCCGCGCCGAAGCCGCCCGAACCAGCGCCTGGCCCCGCGTCCACCCCACCGGCCCCCGCGAGCGAGCCGCCGGCTCCGGAGGATCCGCTGCCGGCCTCACCGCCTGCGCCGCCGGTAGCGGTGCCTCCACCGACCCCGCCTGCAGTTCCAGCGATCCCCGCCTGCCCCGAGGGGTTACCAGCTTCACCACCGCGGCCCGCCGTTCCCGACTGCCCGGCCTGCCCAGCGGAGGCCGAATCGTCGCCGCCATCCTGCTCGGTGATCACGCCGCTGCCCTTGCCTCCGCACGCCGCCCCCGCAGTGGTCAAACAGGCGAAATACAGAACCGCGGTGACCGATCGAAAACCGTGCATGGAAAACCCCTTTCGCGGAGACACCAACCCGGGCGCGGCTGGATACCGCGAGTCTTCCCGGCGCATCAGTCGATCACCAAGGTCTTGCAGCCAAGAACGACATCGACGCGCCCCATGGCATCCGCCTTGAGCTTGCCGCACGTGACCGGGCAAGCGACAACCTGGCTGGGCTTGCCGCCCGTGGCAGGATCCACGTCGTAGTACCATCCGCCGGAGGTCGGACTGCACGCGCCCTGGTTGCGCACGTTACCGATGAGCGCTGCTTGCCCGGCGCCATCGGTGAACTGAACATTCACCTTGTCGAAGTCCAGGCTGCCCATGGCGGGCGGCGGGATGGTGTACTCGCACGGCAGGGCTGTACTGCGAATGAGGTTGAGTGCCGCCAGGAACTCCTGCGACACATTCTGATCGGTGTTGATGACGAAGGCCTTCCCGGTGCCGCCGGCCTGCGCCAGTGCTCCCAGGTTGGCGGTCGCCTGGGCTCCTTCCGCGGGCGCGAACAC
Source organism: Myxococcales bacterium (assembly GCA_031431215.1). Lineage (GTDB taxonomy): Bacteria > Myxococcota_A > Polyangia > Fen-1088 > Fen-1088 > JANPCZ01. The sequence continues at coordinate 1,918 of JANPCZ010000292.1, read as the reverse complement.
GCCAACCACGAACGTCGCGATCGAGGGCGTGCCCTTGACACCAGCTTCCACGATCGCGGCGACACTACCGATGTCGGTGGGCGGGCAGTTGTGGGGCAGGCCATCAGTGGCAAGCAGGATGGCGATCCTCCGGCCCGGGTTCGCGATGGCCAGGCTGCGCGCGTGGGCGATGGCGCCGGACAGTGCGGGCGCCGTGGGCGTCTGACCATCCGGCTTCTTGGCCGCCAGGGCCGTGCCGAGTGCGGTGGCCGCGCCTGGCAAGGTCGCCACCTCGACGGCGGGCTTGGCGTAGGCCGATGCCTCACAGATGTCGCGTCCCTCGCAGTAGCCGCCGTAGGGCGCGCACTGACCAGCGCCACCCTCGCATGGGCTGCCTACATTGAAGCAGAACCGCGACGTCATCTGGCTGCACACGCCGAGCAACACGCAGGCCTCGCCGGCCCCGCAGTCTGGCTCCTTGTTGCACGCGACCACCTGCCCGTCCTTGCGATTGCAGGCGCGGCTCGAACAGGGACCAAAGGTGCCGCACTCGGCGTCCTGCAGGCAAATGTCCTGGGTATTGGGACGCACCAGCGGAAAGAACTGCAGCCCCACGCCCACGCCCGCGGACTGCGGATCCGCGAAGAACGTACCCAGCGCGCCGCGGACGGCGTCCCACTTCGATTGCTTGCTGGCAGTTAGCCGGGACATCGACAGCGACGAGTCGAGCATCAGATACAGGTCGATGGGCAGCCGCTGCGCCCGCGCCGTCTGGGTGGCACAAGCTGCGTCCGCCTGCGGCGCCGTGGCGGCGGCGTCGCTGCCGGACCGCCCGCCGCCCCCGAACTGGAAGGCGTCGGTTGCCGCTGGTGCGTCCGGGCCGCCGCCGCCCGATCGGTTGCCACCGACTCCACCGCCGGCGCCCGCCCCGGCACCGCCCGCATCTGTCACATCGTCGGAGCCGACGCCCGGCTCGCTACAAGCCAGGAGCGCGCACGACAGCGCGGCCAATCCCCTCGTCACGAGGCGCGGGCGGACACAGCGCTTTCTGGGCATTCGATGGTACAGGCGCGTGGGGTACGACCAGCCCCATCGACTGGATACATGCATTTCTGGAGGGCCGGTCGGCCAAGCTCGCGTCCCGCCGCACCTAGCTCAGGCTGAACGGGTAGCTCACGACCTGGTTGGTGGCTCCGGCCGGGAAACGCATGCGGCCGAGCACGCCCTTCACGCAACCGAGCAGGCCGCCTTTCTGCAAGATGGCGGGCGCCTCGACCCGCACGCCGCGCACGGTTCCGGCGCGCAGGATGCGAAACGCAATCGTGACCCGACCGGGCACATAGGTCTCGGGATCGGGCCGCGACTTCGCGATGCAGCCAAGGATGGCGCTCTCCTCGCCGCGAAATCGTTCGTCGATCGAGTCTTGCGACAGTTCGCCGACCTCTTTGTCGTTGCTCATGTCGAAGCGAAGCACCTCCGGACGGGACGACAGATTGTCACCCTGAGCCACCATCCTCAGATCGGCAGCGGATAGCTTGATGGGTTCGGGCTCGGGTTCCAGGTCGGGGGCAGCGCCGGGCCGCGCACCGGCAGCGACTACCGGCGCGGGCACCGGATCACGCGGGCTCTCGAAGCGACTCGCGCTGCCCGGATCCTGCACGGGTGCGGTCTTGGGCGCCGGGCGGGTGGTCCAGGGCGGATCAGGCTCGGGCGCTGGCGCGCCTGGCGTGGCCGCGCCGAGCTCGCTCGGCGGTGTGACCCCGCCGGCCGTAACGTGGCTGCCGGTGCGGGCCAGCCTGGTCGCCCCGCGCACGCGCTTCTTGCGCCGTCGATCTTTGCCAGTCGCCGGCGCCTCCGGCGCTACCCGCACCACCGGCGCGGGCGGCGGCCCCCAGCGCACTTTCCAGAACCGGTAGCCCGCGAATACCAAGCCGGCGAA
>JANPCZ010000291.1:0-15404 GCA_031431215.1 Myxococcales bacterium | reverse complement strand
GGCCGCGAAAGAATACCAGCGCGACGAAGATCAAGGCCTCGCCGCCCGCCTCGTATAGTTGCGTCGGGTGCAGGAGCGGGGTGGCCATGGCACCAGCTGCGAGCAGGCCGTGGCGCTGCAGATCTTCGTACGCGACGCTGCGGGGCGGGAAGGCCGCGCACACCGCGGCCCACGCGGCGCCGGGCGCGCACTCTTTTCCGAAGCAGCAACCCGAGGCGAAGCAACCTAGGCGGCCGAACACGTGGCCCAGCGCCAGCGACGGAATGAACACGTCGGCCAGCTTGCCGAAGTGCCAGCCGCGTCGCCGTGCCATCCACGCCATCACGAGCAGCCCGGCGATACCGCCGCCGTAGAACACCAGCCCGCCTTCCCAGACGCGCAGGGCCACGGTGCAGTCGCCGACGGCGCGTCCGAAGCCGCGCGGCGCGCCGGTACCCCGGCACAAACGCACGTAGTCACCGGCGTTGAGCACCACATACAGCAGGCGCGCGCCGCCCAGCCCGCCTACCAGCATCCAGAACGCGGCGTCGAGGATGCCATCGCGTTCGATGCCCCAGCGGCGGCCCTGGCGCAGCGCCAGGATCACGCCCAGAAAGAAACCGATGGCGATGGCGACGCCATAGCTGTGAAAGCCGATACCCCCGGCGATCGGCAGCGAAAACAGCGTCGGTTTCACGCGGCCGCCGGGGCGGGAGCGGCCGGTCCTGCCGGAGGTGCGGGCGCTGCGGCCGCGGGCGCAAACTTGCGGCCGCGCAAGACGATGTAGATGCCAAGTGCCACCAGCGGCACTGACAAGATCTGCGAAGTCGACAGCCAGCCGAACAGCACGCCGCGCTCGTCGTCGCGCCAGATCTCGACCACCGACCGGAACACGCCCTTGCAGATCAGGAGCCAACCGAACACGGCGCCGTCGAAGCGCTTCTTGGGACGGACCAGGTAGTAGAGCAGGAAGAACGTCAGCAGGTTCAGCGACGCCAGGTAGATCTGGGTCGGGTGCACGGGCAGGGCGGCGGCGTTGCCGACGATGAGGTGGGCGTCGCGCTGGGCCTGGTGGACCGCGCCGCCGACGGGAAAGCGTGCGCCCCACGGCGCAGTCGTCACCTTGCCGTAGCAGCAGCCGTTGAGAAAACATCCGAGCCGGGTCAGCGCCAGGCCCATCGCGACCCACGGCGCGGCCAGGTCGGCCATCTTCCACATGCCGAGCTTGTGCTTGCGCGCGTAGAACAAGCCGAACCCAGCGGCGAAGATGAAGCCGCCATAGTAGGCGAGGCCCCCGCGCCATACCTTCACCACCGCCAGGCAATCGCGTGGCGGGTGACAGGTGTGCGTGGCGGGGTTGCACACGTATTCGAAGCCGCATTCGGTACTGGCGGTGCACACCGCGACCTTGGCTTCGGTCGCCGCGACCTTGAAGTTGTCGACGCACAGGTTGACGTAGTCCATGAAGTGCCCGTCCGCGATCACGTGCAGCAGGCGCGAGCCGATGACCGCCCACACCACCAGGTACAGATCGAGATCGAGGACGCGGTCACGGTCCATGCCGAGCTTCGGCGCCGCCCGCCAGGTCATCCACATGCCGATGCCGAACGACAACGACAGCATCGTGAAGTAGGCCGGGAAGTTGAGCGGCCCCAGCAGCGGGATGTCGATCCCGAAGTCGTAGAGAATCGGTCGCATCGTTCAGACGCCGCGCGCCTGCAGACCGCGCACCAGCGCCGGCAAGCAAAGCACGATTCCGACGGCAATCAAGCCGTCGGCCAGGTTGAACGCTGGTAAACCGCGACGGCCGCCGGGCACGATCTCGATGAAGTCGACCACCCAGCTCCAGCGCCAACGGTCGAGCAAGTTCCCGGCGTTGCCGGCGAACAGCGTGATCAAACCCGCAAGCGTCATTCGCCCGGGTGCGCGCGAGCGCAGGCGCAGGGCCAGCAGCGTTGCGAGGCCCAGGGTGACGGCTGCGCTGTAGATGAAGATGAAGCGCGGGGTGGCGTTGCCGGCGCGCTCGCGAAACAGGCCGAACACCATGCCGCGATTCTCCCGATACCGGAGCTCGATCTGACCTGCGGCGATGAGTCGCGGGCCACGCGAGCGCAACTCGCCGGTGGCCCAGGTCTTGGTGGTCGCGTCCGCCGTGACCAGCAGCGCCACGGCGGCCAACCCCAGGCCGACCCGCACCGCCCGGTGCACCGCTACGATCCCTTGGCGCTGGTCTCGGTAGCGGGCGGGTCGGCGACAGCAGCTTTGTTGTCGCCCTTGAACATGTCGATGGCCATCAAGCCGACGCCTATCACCAGGGCGGCGTCAGCCACGTTGAAGTTGGGCCAGTGGAACTTGTCTCGCACGTGCCAGAGGATGAAGTCGGTCACCTTGCCGTGCGCGATGCGATCCGCGAGGTTTCCTATGGCGCCGCCCGCCACCAGCCCGAGCGCGACCTGCAGCCGCACCAATGCCGGGTCGGTCTTACGCAAGTAGTGGACGACCAGCGCGAACGCCGCGAGGGCCACCACGGTCAGGATCACCTGGCCTCCGGGCAACGTCTGGAACATCCCGAATGCGACGCCGCGGTTCTCGGAATATTGCAGGTCGAAGTAGCCCGTGATGACGGTCTTCATGCGCTCGGGGCCGCCGGCCGCGATCAGTGGCTGCAGCACCTTGCGCGCCCAGATCTTGGTCCATTGGTCGAGCACCAGGCTGACGGCTGCGAAGACACCGAAGATGACGTACTTGCGTGTGTTGGGGTTCATACCGTCCTCAGCTCTGTCACCACCGCCGCGCAGCGGTGGCACAGGTTTGCGTCCTCTGGGTGGCCGGAGGCGGCACCGGTGCGGCGCCAGCAGCGTGGGCAGGTAGGGCCCGGCGCCTCATCGACCGTGATCTCGGTCGAGCCGGGCGCGTCGTCGGCCGCCAGGTCGATCCGCGACACCACGCACAGCTCAAGCAGATGCGCCACGCTCCACTGCCAGTGTGGTCGCTCGGCAGCAGCCGGACGCACGCAGATGCGCGCCGCGAGCGACTTGTGACCGGCGGCGCGGAAGGCTTCCATTTGCTTCAGGATCGCCTGCCGACGTGGGCGGATCTCGTCGGTCCAGCGCTTGTTCGGACTGCCGAGCGCCTTGCCCACCGGCGCAAGCTCGGCTCGCTGGTACGCGTGGACATCGAACGCCGTACCGGTTGTGCGCCCAAGTTCGTCCGCCACATCCTGCGCGGTAAAGCACAGCACCGGCGCCATCCAGGTCGCGAGCGTGCGCACCATCTCGTGAAGGACGGTCTGTACGCTGCGTCGCGCCCGGCCACTGCCAGGCTCGCAATAGAGCGTGTCCTTGACCGGATCGAGATACTCAGCCGACACGCTCACAGCGAAGTCACCCAGCAGCCGCATCGCCTCGTGGAAGCTGAAACGCCGGTATGCCTCGAACACCTGGTGATCGCGCTCGCGCAACACGCCGAGCGCGAGAAGATCTAGCTCGCGCAGGTGCTGGTCTTCAAGCGCGTCGCGAGCCGGCACGAAGTCGTACAGGTTCGACAGCAAGAAGCGGCAGGTGTTGCGGATCTTGCGGTAGCTCTCGCCCAGCTGGTCGATGATGGTCTTCGAGAAAACGATGTCGGTCTGGTAGTCGGCCGAGGCGGCCCAGAAGCGCAGGAGCTCGGCGCCGTTTTTCTCCATCCAGACCGCCGGGTCGACGTAGTCGATCTTGCCGCCGGCCGCGCGCTTCTTCTCGATGTCGGACTTTGAATACGGGTTGCCCTGCTCGTCGAGCACCCAGCCGTGGGTGAGCACGGCCTTGTAGGGCGCATGGCCGCGCGTCGCCGTCGCGACCAGCAGCGACGAATGGAACCAACCGCGGTGTTGGTCGGCGCCTTCCAGATACAGGTCCACCTGCGCGTTGTGGGGCACGAGCTTGCCCTCCGCCACGGCCGCCCACGACACGCCCGACTCGAACCACACGTCAACGATGTCACGCTCGCAGTCCAGGTTGGCGCCACCGCACGACGGGCACACGGTTCCTGGCGGCAACAGTTCGCTGGTCGGGCGAGCAAACCAGGCGTCGGCTCCCTCAACCTCGAAGATCTTCGCCACGTGATCCATCACTGCGGGCAACGCGTGCACGGTTTCGCAGGCCGTGCACCGGACGGCGGGGATGGGCACGCCCCACACCCTCTGCCGCGACAGGCACCAGTCGGGACGCACCTCGATCATGCCGTGTATACGATCGCGGCCCCACGCCGGGATCCACTGCGTGCGATCGATCTCGACCAGCGCCTGCTCACGCAAGCTCGCGCTGCCGCCGACGAGCGGCCGGTCGAGCGCTGCGAACCATTGGGCCGTGGCGCGAAAGATGATCGGGTTCTTGCAACGCCAGCAGTGCGGGTAACTATGCGTGACCTTGTCACCGGGCCGGTTGAGCAGGTGCCCCGAGGCATCCAGCGCCGCAACCACCTTTGGGTTGGCCGCGAACACTGGTAGGCCGGCCCACGCCGGGACCTCGGCGGTGAAGCGTCCGTCGGCATCAACCGGCGCATAGATGTCGAGGCCCTCGTTGCGGCCGACCACGTAGTCGTCGGCGCCGTGGCCGGGGGCGGTGTGGACGAGGCCGGTGCCCGCCTCGCTGGTCGCGTGGCTGGCGAAGCACAGGCGAAAGTCGCGTTCGGCGCGCGGTGGATCGATGAACGGATGCTGGTAGCGAACACCGCGCAAGGCCTGCAGTTGGCTGCCAGCGATCTCGATCCAGTCTGATTTTGGCGACGTCAGGCCGCACGCCTCGATGAATTTTTCCGCCAGATCCCTGGCCACGATCAGGTACTCGCGCCCGCCTGGACGCCCACTGGAACCATCGATCGGCAGCCCCACGTACGTGAGCTTCGGGTTGGCGACCACCGCCAGATTCGCGGGCAAGGTCCATGGCGTCGTCGTCCAGATCACCAGCGCCGCCGGCGTCTGGCCGAAGATGGCCTCGACTGCGGCCTGTCCGGGCAGCAGGGCGAAACGCACGTAGATCGACGGCGATGCCTTCTCGGCGTACTCAACCTCTGCCTCGGCCAGCGCGGTCTTGTGGGTGGCGCACCAGTGCACCGGGCGCTTGGCGCGGTAGAGCAGCCCGGCGCGCGCGAACCCGGCGAGTTGTCGCACGATGGTCGCTTCGTAGTCCTTCGACAGTGTCAGGTACGGCGTGTCCCAGGTGCCCACGCAGCCGAGTCGCTGAAACTCCGTGCGCATCACGTCGACGAACTTCAGCGCGTGCGTCCGACACTTGTTGCGAAAGTCGGTGGGCGAAAGCTCGGTCTTGCCACCAAGCTGCTTTTCGACCTGCTGCTCGATCGGTAAGCCGTGGCAATCCCAGCCAGGCACGAAGCGGGCCGCCCGACCCATCATGAGCTGCGATCGGACGATGACGTCCTTGAGCACCTTGTTGAGCACCGTGCCGTAGTGAATGCCGCCGGTCGGGTAGGGCGGGCCGTCGTGCAACACGAAGCTTGGCGCGCCTTGCGCCTCGCGCGCGGACAGCAGGTTCTCGTAGGCGCGCTCATCCTGCCAGCGTTGCAGCCAGACCGGCTCCCGCTTCGCGAGATCCGCGCGCATCAGGAACTCGGTTTTCGGCAGGTTGAGCGTCGATTTCCAGTCCACGGGAGGCGGCGATACTACAACGGGTTTCAAGAATCCCAAGGCCTGCCAACGTCACGCCTGCGTGGTAGACGTTCCAGCATGTCGGCAGAACGCGCGTCGTGGGACCAATATTTCATGAACATCGCCCAGGTGGTCGCGTCGCGCTCAACCTGCCCGCGCAAGTTTGTCGGTTCCGTCATCGTGCGCGAGAAGACCATCCTGTCGACTGGCTACAACGGTTCGATTCGCGGCATGCCCCACTGCTCGGACGTGGGACACATGATGGAGAACGATCACTGTGTCGCAACCATCCACGCCGAGTCGAACGCGATCCTGCAAGCGGCGAAGAACGGCGTGATGATCGACAGCGCCACCATCTATGTGACCGCGAGTCCGTGCTGGAACTGCTTCAAGCAGATCGCGAACGCCGGGCTCCGTCGCATCGTCTTCGGTGAGTTCTATCGCGACGAGCGCATTTTTACCGTCGCTGAGCGTCTCGGCATCGCGCTCGATCACCTTGCGTCGGTGGTACCCACCGGCTCGATCGCGCCGACACTCGCAGAAAAAAAATGATGAAAATTTCTTCGCTGCCGACCTGGCGCACGACGGAGCACATAGGGGCACACATTTTCGGTCCGTCGAATTTAGGGGGTTGACAGAGACCGCGGTTCGGCCGAGCCTAGGTCCGCATGCTGAGGCTGAGTCTCGCCCTGCTGCTCGCGACCACCGCGACAGGTGTAGCCGGTGCTCGCGCTGATGACGGCGAAGAAGCCGAGGGGCCTGTGGCGTCGGCTACCGTGTCTGCCAAAGCCCCAGCAGGGAAAGCCAGCAAGTCGCGCGGGCGCCGTTCTTCCCGGGGCGTCAGTAAAGTCGCAGGCCGCGTCGTGCCCGACAGCCGCCTGCGCGCTACCCCGCCGCCTGCGCCCAGCGGCAAGGTGCGGCTCTACAGCATCGCCGCGCGCGAGGACGTCGAAGTCAACATCTACAACGAGGACGGCTCTTACAACGTAGAAGCTCTGAGCCAGGTGTCGCACATCTTGCGGTGCAAGCGCACCGACAGCGAAAAGGATATCGAACCCCGTCTGGTTACCGTTCTGTCGCACGTCTACGACCAGTTCGGTAAGCGCCTGGAGATCGTGTCGGGGTTTCGCAACCAGCGCCGTACCAGCAGCCATCACTTCACCGGCACCGCTGCGGATATCCGCGTGCCCGGCGTCAAGGCGACCAAGCTGCGCGCGTTCGTCGAAAGCCTGGATGCGGGTGGGATGGGTGTGGGTCTGTATCCGCGCTCGGGTTTCGTCCATGTCGATATGCGGCCTCCGCCCAGCTACCGCTGGATTGACTGGAGCCGCTCGAATCCGAACTCGCCCGACAAGCGCCCGCCCCGTGGCGTGAAGCGCCGTCAGAGCTGAATTCGGACCGGGCATTTCTTGACCTGACGATCCCGGTTACGTAGGGTGGCGCCCGGGCGCAGGCGCGCCCGGCAGGACATGGCTCAGCGACAGCTCGATCTCCTCGCAAAGGACAATCCCGGCAAGGCCCCCGCGGGCAAGGGTGGCGGGGGCCGCAAGGGCGGCGGTGGCGGCGGCGGCGGTGAGGATGGGCCCCGGCCACCTGCCGACGCCTCGCTGTCGGACGAGGCGCAGCGTCGCTACCTCAATTACGCGGTCAGTGTCATCACGGCCCGTGCCCTGCCTGACGTGCGCGACGGACTCAAGCCGGTGCAGCGCCGGATCCTGTACGCCATGTACGCGAACCTCCACCTCTACCCTGATGGCCGGTTTCGCAAGTGCGCGACCATCATTGGCGAGGTGCTGGGCAAGTTCCACCCGCACGGTGACGTCGCCAGCTACGAAGCCATGGTGCGCATGGCGCAGGACTTCTCATTGCGCTACCCGCTGGTCGACGGACACGGCAACTTCGGCTCGCTCGACGGCGATCAGCCTGCCGCCTACCGCTACACCGAGGCGCGGCTGGCGCCGCTTGCGATGCATCTGCTCGACGAGATCAAGCAGGGCACCGTGGATTTTCGGCCCAACTACGACGGCACCGTGGAAGAGCCGGTGGTGCTGCCGGCGAAAGTGCCGCAGCTCCTTGTCAACGGCTGCGCTGGCATCGCCGTCGGCATGGCGACCAACATCCCGCCGCACAACATGGCCGAGGTGTGCGAGGCGGCGATGGCGCTCATCGATGATCGCAAGCTCGAGACCAAGGATCTGCTCAAGTACATCAAAGGGCCCGACTTTCCGACCGGCGGGCAGATCACGAACTCGAAGAAAGAGCTGCGCGACATCTACGAGACCGGCCAGGGGCCCATTCGCTTGCGCGGTGAATGGAAGGTGGAGGACGCGAAGCGCGGCGCAAGCATCATTCTCACGTCGATCCCGTACAACGTCACCAAGTCGACCCTGGTGGAGAAGATTGCCGAGGTCATCCTCGCCAAGAAGCTGCCCATGTTGATCGATGTGCGCGACGAATCCACCCGCGACGTGCGCATCGTGCTCGAGCTGCGACCGGGCGCCGATCCGGCGCTGGTCATGGCGTACCTGTACAAGAACACACCGATCGAGCTGTCGTTCCACGTCAACATGACGGTGCTGGTGCCGACTGAGAACCGGGATGTGGCCGGGCCAGCACGCCTGGATCTGAAAGCCATCCTGATCGAGTTCCTCGATTTCAGGGAAGAGGTCGTCACGCGGCGGTTCGAGTTCGAGCTCGCTGAACTCAAGCGCCGTATTCACATCTTGGTTGGCTTCACCAAGATCTTCGACGTGCTGGATGAAGCCATTCGCATCATCCGCAAGTCCGACGGCAAGGCGGACGCGGCCGCCAAGATCATGGCGCGCTTCGGCCTCGACGACCTGCAGACCGACGCGATCCTGGAACTCAGGCTCTACAAGCTGGCGCGCCTCGAAATCCAGGCGATCCTCGACGAGCTGAAAGAGAAGCGCGCCCGTGCGAATGAGATCGAGGGCATTCTCAAGGACAAGCGCAAGCTGTGGCGGGTGATTCGCGGCGAGCTCGAGGACGCGAGCAAGCGCTACGCCGACAAGCGGCGCACCAAGATCGGTGGCGGTGGTGGCGACGACGTGGAATTCGACGCCGAGGCGTTCATTGTCGACGAGGAAGTCACGGTCGTGGTGTCGCGCGATGGCTGGCTCAAGCGCGTCCGCGAGGTCAAGGATCTGTCGGCCACGCGGCTGCGCGAGGGCGACGCCGTATTGGCGGCGCTGCGCGGGTCGACCAAGGAGCCGATCGCAATCTTCTCGAACCTGGGCAGCTGCTACGTCATGCGCATTCACGACGTGCCGGCGTCGACTGGCTACGGTGAGCCGATCCAGAAGATCTTCAATTTCCGCGACGGCGAGCGGGTAATCGGCGCGATGGTGGTCGCGCCCCGCGCCGCGGCGGCCAACACCCTGGCGCTGGCGGTGAGCAAAAATGGCTACGGCCTGCGCTTCAACATCGATCCCCACCGCGAGCTGTCGACGCGGGCAGGACGTCGTTTTGCCCGGCCCGCCGAGGGCGACGAGATGGTTGGCGTCCTGGCGACCAGGCCGGGCGACATCCTGTGTGTGGTCACCCGCGACGCGCGGGCGCTGGTGTGCAAGGCCGATGAGGCGCCAGAACTCGCCAACCCTGGTCGCGGCGTCACCATGATCAAAGTGGCCGATGACGACGCGGTCCTGGGCTTCGGCCTTGGCGGCCCCAAGGACAAGGATGTGATCGTGGCCGAGACCGAGAGCGGCAAGAACATCCCGGTTGGCCCTGGCCGCTACAAGGTCACCGCGCGCGGGGGTCGAGGACACCATCTGGCCAAGCGCTCGAAGATCGCCCGCGTGGTACCGGCCGAATCGGCCGCGCCCGCGTCCCCGGCGTCGACGTTGCTCAACTGATGTCTATGGCAGCGCCACCATCGTCCTACACGTCCGAACACATCCAGGTCCTTCAGGGCCTGGAACCCGTGCGGCGCCGGCCCGGCATGTACATCGGCGGCACCGACGCGAAGGGGTTCCACCATCTGGTATGGGAGATCGTCGACAACTCGGTCGACGAGGTCATCAACGGCCATGCTACACACATCGAGGTAACGCTACACAAAGACAAGAAGTCGATGACCGTGTCCGACAACGGGCGCGGCATCCCGGTCGATATCAAGAAAGAGTTCAAGAAGTCCGGCCTCGAATTGGTGCTGACCACGCTGCACGCGGGCGGCAAGTTCTCGTCGTCGCAGTACAAGTATTCGGGCGGTCTGCACGGCGTGGGATCGTCGGTGGTCAACGCGTTGTCGTCCGAGATGATCGCCACCGTCAAGAGCGACGGGCACGAGTGGGAGCAGAGCTACGAGCGCGGCGTCCCGAAGACCAAGCTCACCAAGAAAGGCCCCGCTCGTGGGAGCGGAACCACGATCTTCTTCCGGCCCGACACCGAGATCTTCGGCAAACAGGAATTCAGCGCCGACACCATCAGGTTCCGTCTCGACGCCAAGACGTTTCTGCACAAGGGCCTCAAGATCACCTTTCGCGACCAGTCGGCCGGCAGCAGCGAAGTGTTCGAGCACGAGGGTGGCATCGCGGATTTTCTTGCCAAGATCGTCGCCGATCGCGGCAAGGCTCCGACCGCGCCCAACCCGTTCTATTTCCAGCGCGAAAACGGCCTGATGATCGAGGTTGCGATGCAGTGGACCGAGTCGCACGAGGAGACAATCCGCTCGTACGTCAACGGTATCCCGACCACACAGGGCGGCACGCACGAGCAAGGATTCCGGTCAGCCATCGTGAAGGCGCTGCGCTCGTTCATGGAGGCCACCGGCCTCGAGCCCAAGGGCGTGAGCGTCACCGCCGAGGACATCCGCGAGGGCATCGTCGCGGTCTTATCGATCTACATGTCGGAGCCGCAGTTCCAGGGCCAGACCAAGGAGCGGCTCGGCAACCCCGAGGCGCAGGCCCAGGTGGACTCGGCGATCCGGCCCGCGCTGGAGACGTTCCTGCTCGAGAACCGCAGCGTCGGCGCGGCGGTGGTCGAGCGGGTGACGCTGGCGGCGAAGGCGCGCGAGGCGTCGCGAGCGGCGTCGCAGGCGGTGTCGCGCAAGACCGCCATCTCGCACCGGCTGAACCTGCCGGGCAAGCTGGCCGACTGCTCTTCCACGGATCCAGCGCGCAGCGAACTGTTCATCGTCGAGGGCGACAGCGCCGGTGGCTCGGCGAAGCAGGGCCGTGAGCGCAAGTACCAGGCCATCCTTCCGTTGCGCGGCAAGGTGCTGAACACCGAGCAGGCGTCGTTGCAAAAGGTGCTGGCCAACAAGGAGCTGCAGGACGTGGTGTCGGCGCTGGGATGTGGCGTGGGCGAGGGGTTCGTGATCGACAAGCTTCGCTACCACAAGATCGTACTGCTGATGGACGCCGACTCCGACGGACACCACATCGCGACCTTGCTGCTGACCTTCTTTTACCGGCACCTGCGGCCACTCATCGAAGGTGGCTTCGTGTACCTGGCGCAGCCGCCCCTGTTCCGCATCGATCACGGCAAAGAAACCTACTGGGCGCTGGACGAAGCCGACCGCGATCGCATCATCGCGGCGCTGCCCAAGAACGCCAAGCCCGAGAGCATGCGTTTCAAGGGCCTGGGCGAGATGCAACCTGAAGAACTCAAGCGCACCACGCTTGACACCGCCACCCGGCGGCTGCTGCGCGTGCAGATTGTCGATCCGATCGAGACCGAGCGCGTCCTGACCGAACTCATGGGCAAGGACGTCGAGGCGCGCTTCAAGTTCATCATGGAGCGCGCCGCGCAAGCCGATATCGATCTGTAGATCTCCGTGCGGGGCGTATCTTCGTGGTTTAATCCCCTGCACGTCGAATGAAAAGGTTGGTGCTTCTCGTTGCGGTGGCCGCGATTGTGCGCGCCGACGCTGCATTCGCGGCACAATCGTTCTGGGACAAGGTCGCCTTTCCGCACCGCGATCGGGTGCAGAACCTGGTGTCACGAGCGCAGGCTGAACTGGACGAGCGCGGGCCAGGTAGCGTGCCGCCCGAGGCCGCCGCTCGAGCCCGGGCGCTGCTGGAGGAGGCGCTGCGCCTGGATCCGCGACACTTCTTGGCCGCGGTGACCCTGGGCGAGGCCTTGGTGTTGGAGCGTCGGAGCGACGACGCCATCGTGCAGTTCGAACGTGCCTGCGTGCTGTCGCGGGCGTCCGAGGAGGAAGCCTGGTGCAGCCTGCGGCTGGGTATCGAGCGGTCCAAGGTGGGGCGTTACCAAGAAGCTCTGGGCGACTACGACCGGCACATCCGGCTTGGCGAGCCCAGTAGTACCGCGTACGCGAACGCGGCCGAAATTCTGATGGCGCTCGGCCGCTTGCCCGAGGCTCAGAGGCGCTACCGTGAAGCCATCCGGATCGAGGAGCAGGGCCCGACCAGACGCGACCACCAGGAGAATCTGGCCCTGGCCTGGTATGGACTGGCGGTGGCGTTCGATCGTGATGAGCAGACGGTGGCGGCTGGCGAAGCGGTGGCGCGGGCGCTGCAACTCGATGCCAAGATGGTCCTGCTTGACGCCGCAGCGGACCCACGGTCGGGGGTGTTTTTCGTGCCGGCTTTTGACGTGCACTACTACCGCGGCCTCGGACTTGCCGCGCAAAACCGGATGCGCGAGGCCAGTGAAGCCTTTCGACGATTTCTCGCCCTTGCACCCGAGAGCCAGTGGCAGCGTCGGACCCTCGCGCATCTGGCCGAGATCGGCGGTCCCGGGGACGCACGCGCCGCCGCACCCGCGCCCGGAGAAAACTCCAGCCCGGCCAGGGCCACCTATCGTGTGGTGGCCGCCGCGACCGTCCATGCTGACGGGCCCATTCCCGCGCCGCTCATCGATGCTGCTTGGAAGAGCCAGCCGGGCCTCGTCGACGGCTGCTTCATCGACATCGTACCGCTGCCCCACGGGCCGCCGCGCCTATCCCTCGACGTCGTGTTCGACGCCAAAGGAGCGGTGAAGAAGGTCACCGCCGAGAACTGCCCCGCCGAGTGGCGCGGCAGTGTGCCCGGGTGCCTCGATGCGCACCTGCGCGGCGGCCTGTCGGTGGCGAAACCCTCGATCGCCCGGCCCACCACCGCGCGCATCCAGCTGGTGCTGTCCTTGCGACGACAGGCGCCGCGATGACCAAAGCCACCCAGCGGCCGCGCTACATTGCCGTCGAGGGGCCCATCGGTGCCGGCAAGTCCAGTCTGGCGGAGATCCTTGCCCATGAACTCGGCGCCCGCATCATCCGCGAGAGCCCCGACGAGAATCCTTTTCTGGGTAACTTCTATCGCGACCGTGAGCGCTACGCCCTGTCGACCCAGCTGTTCTTTCTGTTTCAGCGTTTCGGTCATCAGGCCGATCTGGCGCAGGGCGATCTGTTTGCTCAGGGCGGCGTCGTGTCGGACTACCTGTTCGCGAAAGATCGCCTGTTTGCGGCCCTGAATCTGTCGCCGGCCGAGATGGCGCTTTATGATCGCATCTACCAGGAGCTGCGGCCGCGCGTGGTGGCGCCCGATCTGGTGGTCTATCTGCAAGCGCGCACCGAGGTTTTGCTCGAACGCATCGCCAAGCGCGGCCGGCCCGAGGAGAGACCCATCAAGGCCGACTACATCCGCGACGTGGCCGCCGCATATGCCGAGTTCTTCTTCCACTATGCAGACGGGCCGCTGCTGGTCGTCAACGCCTCCGACATCGACTTTGTCGCTAACCACGAAGATCGCGCCGCGCTGCTCGATGTGATCCGGAAGACCCACGCCGGCACCAGCCACTGGAGCCGCCGCTAGGCGTGCTATCACTTCGGCATGGCACCGGACAAGGTCACCGCCGCGACCATTCGGCAGCGCAAGGTCAAAGGCGAAACCGCCGAAAAGATCGCGTGCGTCACCGCATACGACGTGGCGTTCGCTCGGCTGGCCGATCGCGCGGGCATGGACGTGATCCTGGTCGGCGACTCACTTGGCATGGTGGTGCAGGGCCATGCGAGCACGCTACCCGTCACTCTCGACGACATCCTCTATCACACGCGCGCCGTGCTGCGCGGTGCCTCGCGGTCGCACGTGGTCGCCGACCTGCCGTTCATGACCTACCAGGCGTCGATCGAGGATGGCCTTCGCGCCGCTGGGCGGTTGCTCAAGGAAGCCGGCGCCGAGGCGGTCAAACTGGAGGGCGGCGAAGAGATGGCCGATCTGGTCAGGCGACTCGCAAGCATCGGTATTCCGGTGATGGGGCACGTGGGCCTGACACCACAGTCGATTCGCCGGTTCGGCGGCTTCAAGCTGCAGGGGCGCGATGCAGAGTCCCGCCGAGCAATCTTGCAGGGCGCGCGTGCCATCGCTGACGCCGGTGTTTACGCCATCGTGGTCGAAGGCGTCCCGGCGGACCTTGCCCAGGAGGTCACCGCCGCTGTACCGGTGCCCACCATCGGCATCGGCGCTGGCCCGCATTGCGACGGGCAAGTGCTGGTTATGCACGACCTGCTGGGCCTCGACCCGGGCTGGAACCCGCGTTTCGTGCGCCGATACGCCGAACTCGGCAAGGAGGTCGAGAGTGCCTTTGCCGCCTACGCCGCTGACGTGCGCAGCGGCAAATTTCCGTCCGATGGCGAATCCTTCGGCTGAGCCGTGCCGCCGCAGATCCTGAGGACGCCCGCCGAGATGGCCGCCTGGTCGGAGGCGGCGCGTGCGCGCGGCCTACGCATCGCCTTCGTCCCGACCATGGGCGCTCTGCATGCCGGTCACGTGGCGCTGCTCGAAGCCGGCCGCCAGCGCGGCGATCGGCTGGTGTTGTCGATCTTCGTCAATCCGACCCAGTTCGGGCCCAAGGAGGATCTAGCGAGTTATCCACGTGATCTCGACAGCGATCTCGCCAAGGCAGGCGTGGTCGGCGTCGATGTCGCGTTCGTGCCCGAGCCCGCGACGATGTATCCGGCGGGCTTCCAGACCTACGTGCAGGTGCGCGATATCGAGCAGGGTCTGTGTGGTGACCGTCGTCCTGGCCACTTCGTCGGCGTGGCGACGGTCGTGCTCAAGCTGTTCAACATCGTGCGCCCTCAGGTTGCGCTGTTCGGCGAGAAGGACTTCCAGCAACTGGCAGTCATCCGGCGGATGGTGCGCGATCTCGATCTGCCAATCGAGGTTGCCGGCCACCCGACGGTGCGCGCGCCCGATGGCCTTGCGCTATCGTCGCGCAACGCCTACCTGTCGCTCGCGGACCGCGCGCGCGCGCCAGCGCTCGGTCAAGCGTTGCTCGCGGCGCGCGACCGCTGTCTTGCTGGCGAGGTTCGTGCCGCAGTTCTGATAGACGCCGCCACCCTGCACCTGGCGTCCGCCGTGGATCGGGTCGACTACATCGAGATCCGCGATTCCGATACGCTGGCGCCGGTGGATGTCGTCGATCGGCCCGCCGTGATGCTGGCCGCCGCGTTTCTGGGCCGCACCCGCCTCATCGATAACGTTCGCTTGCGCTAAGCGGCGCTGGCCGTGGGCTGCAGCTCTTTCGGCGGCCGGAAGAACAGCCCCAGCAGGAGCGCAGCCCCAAGCGCTATCGCGGTCGGCACCAGGAACAGCGTCCCGTAGTCGATGGCCCCGTCCTTGGTCAGGCTGCCCTGCAGCGGGATGAAGATCCACTTGGCCGCGAGATCGCCGAGGCCGCTTCGACGCTCACGGAAATTGACCCGGGGTGTGCTCACCAAAACTGACCCACCGGCGACACGCCCGGAGCGGCGGCATGGAACGTGCTGATACGATCAGACAACTCGATTCCAGCGGAGCCTCTGCTCCCGTTGGCCCGG
>JANPCZ010000290.1:0-11512 GCA_031431215.1 Myxococcales bacterium | reverse complement strand
CCGGGCCAACGGGAGCAGAGGCTCCGCTGGAATCGAGTTGTCTGATCGTATCAGCACGTTCCATGCCGCCGCTCCGGGCGTGTCGCCGGTGGGTCAGTTTTGGTGAGCACACCCCGGGTCAATTTCCGTGAGCGTCGAAGGTCTACGTGGGCATTGATGGCCAGGCACCAGATTTCGTGATGGTGAAGGTGAAGAACCGCGGCACGATCCCTGCCGTCCTTCTGCCGGTCATCTTCGAACCGCTTCGCATGGGGACCAGCAGGCATGCGCGCTCGAAGGGACTCGGGCTCGGGCTCTTCATCACGCAGCAGATCGCTGCGGCTCACGGCGGCAGCATTGCCGTGGAATCGAACGAGGCGAAAGGGACGACGTTCTCCCTGCGACTTCCGAGGCGGCCGCCAGCGCCGGAAACTGAAGGGGCGGGTATCGAGGTGAGTCGTGAGTAAGACCGTGCTCATCGTCGAGGACGACAGCGACATCCTGGAGTCGCTCCGGGACGCATTCGAGGACAGCGGCTACATCGTGGTGACTGCGTCAGATGGGAAAGCAGCTCTCGACATCCTGACCACCGGATCTCCCCCGAACGTTGTCGTTCTCGACCTGGTCATGCCCGGGATGAACGGGAACGACCTCTACGCGGCGATGCAGGCCGACCCGGCACTCGCGAAGATACCTGTCGTGGTGTCGACTTCAGATCCTTCTCGAGCACCGCCCGGTCTTCCCGTTGTCCCGAAGCCGGTCAAGCTCGACCGGCTGCTCGACGCCGTGAAGCAGCTGTGCTGATGCGAAGGAAGCGCCAGGTAGGCGCAGCACACTCGACTCATGGTGATCCTCAGCCGGCCACGAACGGAGCCTTGCCAATCAGCGAGCCGTCGGACGCGCATGCGAGTGCGTAGGCTGCGAGGTCCGCCCTGGCGATACTGGCTCCCGGCGAGCGCGCGAGGCTCGAGCGTGTCTTGCCGCTCGCGGGCTTGTCGACGAGACGTGGCGCGCGAACGAGGGTCCAGCCGACCGAGCTCTTGGCGAGCAGCTCGTGTTCGTGGACCTTGTCGCGGAACACCGCCGGCGAGAGCGTCCGTACCAGCAGCGACACGAGCCTGCCGACGACATCCTTGCTATCGCCCGGCACGTCGATGGCTGCTCCCGAGATTGCTACGTAGCGCTTCACGCCTGCGCCGATCACATGGACCGCGGCAGCACTGCAGATGTCGTGTCGGTCTTTGGTAGGGCCGAGCGCTGAGATAACCCCGTCACATCCCTCCGCAACCCTCTGGACGTTTTCGGCGTCGGTCGCATCACCGGCGACGACCCTGAGCCGCGCGTGCGTGAAGCCAAGCTTGGCCGGCGTCCGCACGAGCACGCGAACATCATGACCCGCGGCCAGCGCCTGTTCGACGATAAGGCGGCCCGTGCGACCGGACGCACCGAGGATGGCAAGCTTCATTTCGAGGGAGGTTTGCCCGGTGGATATCGGAAAGAGCTACGCCGAAAACTGGACCGGACCGCGGCGGCCGTGAAGCCGCCGCGTCCGTTCGAGCGCTACTTCTTGCTACTTCTTGCAGCTGTCCTCGCCGGCGACCATGAAGCCCTTGCCCATGTCGATTTCGAACTTGTGATACATCTCTTTCTCGCTCTTCCTCTGGATCGTCTCGCGGACTTTCACCTTCGCGCCCATCATGAAGCCCTCGCCCATGGTGGTCCCGCCGTCGGCTCCGAGCGGGCCGCTGGTGAACGCGGTGTTGCCCATGCTGTCCATATTGATGCTCACGAGGTTCTTGCCGTCGGGCGATCCCATCGAGAAGGCGCCTTTCATGCCCGGCATGGTCTTCGACTTCTTGACCTCGTAGGCCCCCACGAGCCAGAAGCCGCCGAGATCCTTCTTCAGCTTCGCGGTTCCCTGCATCTTCATTTCCGGCGAGCCGGGTCCCATCGCGCCGGCCGGCATGGTGGTATCGCACTTCCAGCTACCTTCCCCGCTCTTCGAGAACGCCTCCCACTCGGGCGACGGCTTCGGCATCGGCATCCCCGCGCCACCCTCCGGCATGGCGCCGCCCTCTTTCTTCATCTGCCCGGGCGGCATCCCGCCCGGCTTCTTGTCCAGCCCGGGCGGCTTCTTGTCCTCGGCGGTCGCGGCCCCGCCGGCGAACGCGAAGACGATTGCGAGCACTGTGGTCGTTGTCATGGTCATGGTCTTGGTCATTGGTCAGTTCTCCAGCGCGGGAACATACCCCAAGTGACGGGGCCTAGGGCCT
Source organism: Myxococcales bacterium (assembly GCA_031431215.1). Classification (GTDB taxonomy): domain Bacteria; phylum Myxococcota_A; class Polyangia; order Fen-1088; family Fen-1088; genus JANPCZ01. The sequence goes on along the minus strand of JANPCZ010000290.1, from coordinate 9,260 downwards.
CCGTCGGTCACTCGAAAAGAATATTCGAGAGCGCGGCGGTCAGCAGCGGAACGAGCAACACGTTGGCCCGTGATCGCCGATGTCGCGAAGACCGCGCCGTGAGCCACCGCCAGCCATCGGTGCGCCTGGTGTGAGACGCGCGGATTCGGGACCGACGGTGGATTGCGTATGAGCAGGTTGTACGTGGCCATCGAGGCGGCGCCGAGGTACGAGACGATCCCGGTCGGGCAGTGTTTTACGCGCTAACCCGGCATCGGTAGCCACAAAAGCCGTGTCCTCGCGAACAGGCGGGGCAGGGCTTTTTCTCGTCACGGATGCGCGCTTGCGGAATGCTTGGGCCGCCACGGGAAGAAGGCGGCCGTGCGAGCAATGTAAGCGGCGTACTCGGGTCGTCGTTCCTGGATGGTTTGCTCGAGCAGCGACACGCCCGAGACTTTGAGCAGCAGGAAGGTCATCAGCGCCGGCCCGAGCACGCTGGGCCAGGCCCCGCTCGCAACGCCGAACAGCCCGAGACCCCACCACACGACCGCGTCGCCAAAGTAGTTCGGGTGCCGCGAGTATCGCCAAAGACCAGTATCCAACACCTGACCGCGGCTGTGCGGATCGCGGCGAAAACCTGTCAGCTGAGCATCGGCGACGGTCTCGAAGACGATCCCGGTGAGCACCATGCCGGCGGCGAGCACATCGAGTGGGCCGAGCTCCGGATTGGCCCCCGACGCCGAAAGCAACTGCAGGGGTGTCGAGATCAGCAGCACCAGGCCCGCCTGCAGCAGGAACACCGTGTACAGACTGACCCGGCCGAAGCGCGCTCCGTGATGCGCACGCATGGCGCCGTAGCGGTGGTCCTCGGGCTGTCCCCGGTTGCGAAAGTACAGGTGAAGCCCGAGCCGCAACCCCCAGATCGTCACCAGCGCCGCCACCAGGCCGGGCCGGTAACCACTTGCGCCCCCGAGGGCGAAACCAAGCCAGGCCACCAACCCGAAAGCGGGACCCCAGTACAGGTCGACGATGCTGACATCGTGCTTGGTCAGCGAGACCACCCAGAGCCCGACGAACGACAGCGCGAGCACGCCGGCTGTGATCGTAGCGAGCGCCAGGAAGCTCACGCACGCACCTGCCCGCGCCGGAGAATGAGGCTCGCGCCCACGCGAAGCGCGGTCATCGCCACCGCCCACGCGACGCCGATGGTGAGCAACGGCCAGGGCCCGTCATTTATGGTGATGGTCAAAACGCCCAGGCTGTCACCCGCGCGATACGCCAGGATTCCTGCCGGCCCGCCCAGGACGAAGGCGAGGACCGGCGATCGATCGAGCAGCCCGCGCAATGAGGCGCCGAAGCCGACCCCGAAGGCCGCCCACAGCCCAAGCAGCCAGCTCGCTGCGAGCCCGAGGTCGAGCCCACCCGGCAAGCTGATGGTGCCGATCTGAATCAGTGAGGCGTCCACCGCAAAGCCGATGCCGACCCCAAGGCCCGCGAGCGCAAGCACCGACAACCCGCGCGCCCAGGCGGCCACTGCGACCAAACCCACCGCCGGCAATGCCGCGAGCTCGGAATGCCCAAAGCGCACCAGGCCGACCGCACACCACCAAACCAGCTGCTGGCTCAACAAATCGAACAGCCGCGAAGACAACCAACGTCGCGGCCAAAGCGCTTGGCCTGTGGGAGTCACGACGGGAGCGACGGCCGACTCGGCTGTGGTCATTCGTCGCTCCATCGCCGGAGGCTCGTGGCCAGAATGAAACCAAGCCACAGCGGCGCCGCGAACGGCAGCAGGTTGGCGGCCGGATCGTAGAAGGCCTGGCCTGCCACAGGCAGGCTGACCAGGCCCGCCGCGATCGCCAGCCACTTGAGCCAAGCGCGGGGCGCCGCATACCAACCGAGGCCGAAGGCGAGCAGCCCGACGCCCAATGTGAAATTGAAGGCCGCGTCCAGCGTGAGCGTCACGCCAAGCAGCGCCCGGGCCAGCGGCGCGCTCGCCGGGCCAGCGTCGGCAACGTGCAGCCCGAGCACCAGCGGCGTCACCGTGCCCACGCCGTTGCCGAGTGAACCCAGCGCCAGGAACCCAAGTCCGGCGCGGGCCACTCCACCTTGGACCCGCACCGCAAGCGCCACCGCCCACACTGCGAGCGCGTACAGGCCGACCGTGAACGCCACCGCGCTGGCGCTGGCTGCGTGCGGGTGCGCGAACACGCCGGCGGCCCACTGGTCGAGCTGCGCAAGCCGGTAGGCGCCAGGAATGTCAGCCAGAAACACCACGCCCAGCACATTGCCGAGCACGCCCACGATGCCCGAGGACCACAACACAGGATCACGAACCGCGCGCCCGCTCATGGCTTCTCCTGCAACGCCGCCAGTGCGGCCGCGGGTTTCATTGCTGCCGCGCTCGCTGCCGCCGGGTAGCTGTAGCGGATCGTGACCTGCATCGGCTTACCGTCGGGGCCACTGAGGTTGGACACGCCCCGGTAGGCGAGCAGCCGTCGCGTGCCTGGCTCGTAATCAACCTCCAACGTGGGCGCGATAAGCGAGAGCAACCTGTTGTCGATGCGGATCTGAAGCCGCACGACCCGGGCATCGGACGCCGCCAGCCGTTCGATCCGGAACAGGTAGCTGTCCAGGCGCGAGGGGATCGCGAAGCGCACCACCAGCTTCTCACCTTGGGCCAACGCTTCGACCCGAGCCTGAACCAGCTGGTGCAGGCCTTGACCAAGCACCATCGGCTTGGCGCCTTGCTCCTTGCGCCCGAGCAGCTTGGTCTCACTGCCATAGCGCAAGCGGATCCCGTCCAAGGTCAGCTCGGCTGCCTCGGTGGTCGTCCCGCGGGCGTCACGGAACTGGTAGTCGGGTGCGTAGGGATCCTTGCGGTAGTCGGACACAAGCTCGGCAATCTTCTTGCCCGCCCCATCGAAGTAGCGGGTCACCGAGCGCTGCGGTCGAGCCCCGCGATACTCGACTTCGTGGCTCTCCTTGTAGACGAAGGCGCCGGCCTTCGACCGCGCGACACCCTCGAATCGCTCGACCCGGTCTTCGGGCTCGGCGGCACGGCTTGCCATGCTGAAACCCGTTGCTCCCACCAGCACGACCGCGAATATGAAGTTGCGTTGCATGACTTACCTCGTCCGTTCGAACAGGAGGTGCGCGCTCCCGATGTAGTTCTCTTCGAAGCCGGCCTCGCAGTAGGCCAGGTAGTAGCTCCACATCCGCCAGAAACGCGCTCCGTAGCGCGCGATGACCGTCGCCTTATGAGGCGCGATCTGGTCTCGCCATTCGCGCATGGTGCGGGCGTAGTGGGCCGTGTAGTCCTCGTACTCGCGCAGCACGAAATCACTCGATGTCGTCGCCGCCTGCAGCAGGGCGGTCGCCGAGGGGATGCAGCTGCCCGGGAAGATGTAACGCTTGATGAAGTCGACCTCGCCCTTCACCACCTCGAACAGCTGGTCGCGGATGGTGATCGCCTGCAACGCCATGCGACCTCTGGGCGCGAGCAGCGAGGCGCACTTCTTGAAGAACGTCGGATAGTGCTCGTGCCCGATCGCCTCGATCATTTCGCAAGAAACGATCTTGTCGTAGCTGCCGCTCAGATCCCGGTAGTCGCGATCGAGTACGGTGATCCGCTCCGCCAGACCACGCAGCGCCACTTGTTCGAGCGCCCACTCTCGCTGGCGCTTCGAGATGGTGGTGGTGGTGACCCGGCAGCCGTAGTGTGTCGCCGCGTGGATGGCCAGCGAGCCCCAGCCGGTGCCGATTTCCAGCAGGTGATCGTTGGGCCCGAGGCCCAAGCGCCGGCACAACAGATCCAGCTTGTGCGCGCTGGCTTCGGCCATGGTCGAGGTCTCGCTGGCAAACACCCCTGCCGAATACGTCATCGTCGGGTCGAGCATCAGCTCGAAGAAGTCGTTGCCCAGGTCGTAATGATCGGCGATGTTGCGCCGGCTTCCCGCCCGTGTGTTGCGCCGGGCCGAGTGATACAGGCGCAGAAGGTATCCCCCCAGTCGGGACGCGCCCGACTCGAAGTCATTCATGAAGTTGCCATCACGCACGAACAGCCGCATCAGCCGGGTCAGATCGTCCACGATCCAGTCGCCGTCCAGGTACGACTCGGCAGCACCGGTGGTCCCGCCGAACAGCGCCTTGTTAAAAAGCGCCGCGTCCAGCACGGTCACCTTGGCGGAAAGCCCATCAGCGCTTTCACGTCCGAAAGCCTGGGTGCGACCCTGGTGGCTGAACTCCAGCACGCCGCCGGTCAGCCGCTCGAGGCGCGTCCTGAGCAGGCCCTCGGCAATGGCGGTGCCCCATGATGGCGCGAAGGACTGAGTCAGAAGGCTGTTGGGGTTCTTCATGAGTGCTCCTTCAGGGCCCGCGGCTCTGGCGACGCGGGGTGCCCGTGAAATGGCGTGCCTTTCAGCCAAAGCAAGAGGGCGTGGACGTAGATGGCGACCAGCGCTTGCCAGCTCATCAGCGGCAGACGCAACGCCACCCGCAACAGGTTGGGCGTCGACAGTGGCCGACGCTGCAGGCCCAGATGCGCTCGAAACACCGTGCGGCCGGCCTCGCGGTTGGTCATCCGCACGGTCAGACGCTGGCCTGGCGATTCGAAACGCCAGTCGTAGTCCTGCTGCATGGCAAAGAAGGGCGAGACGTGAAACGCCTTGGGGAAGCTGGCGCTGGCCCCGCGTTCGCCAGCCCGAAGCACGTAGCGGTGACGCTCGCCCCAGGGTGTGTTGGTTATCTCGGCGACGATCGCGTGCAGCGTGTCGCCGTCTTCGGCGTAGCAGTAGTAGAAGCTGACCGGGTTGAACGCGTAGCCGAAGGAACGCACCTGGGTAAGCAGCCGAATCGGCCCGCGCGGCCGCTCGCCCAACGCCCGCTCGACCTCGTCGCGAACCTCATCGATAAGTGACCGGTCCGGTCGCCCCAGGTAGTCGGCGCGGCGGAATGACAGCGGGCGCGCCCGCTCGATCCCGAACAGCCAGGTGGACGGCAACTGCGCAATCTCGTCGAGGTCGAGGTACAGCATGTACATGCGCCGCGCGAACGCGTGGCGTTTCGCGGTCAAGCGCACATGCGCCAGACGCCCGACGTAGATGGCGCTGTTCATTACGCCGCCGCCTTCCGCTGCGACCGGACCGCGCGCAGGCCCTCAACGACGCGAAGCGCACTTTGCACCCCGTCCTCGTGAAAGCCGTTGCCCCAGTACGCGCCGCAGTAGGACATCGCCCGGTGGTCGATCAACTCGTCATGTCGGGCCTGCGCCGCGAAGCTGCGGACCCCGAAAATCGGGTGCGAGAATTGCTCGACCCGAAGAATGTGCTCGGGACGGATCCGGTCGGTGCGGTTGAGCGTGACGAAGTAATTCCGTTTCGCCTGCAGCGGCTGCAGCCGATTCATCCAGTAGGTCAGACAGGCCCCGTGGGCGCTGTCATCGTCCAGGTGCACGTTCCACGACGACCACGCGCGCCGCGACCGGGGCATGAGCTGCTCGTCGGTGTGAAGCACGACCTCGTTGGGTTGGTACGGAATCGCCGACAACAGCTCGCGCTCCACCGGCGAAGCGTCCGCAAGCAGCCTGAGCGCCTGATCGCTGTGGCAGGCCACGATGACGTGATCGAAGCGCTCGGGCGCAGCGCCTGTGACCGTCACCGTCGCGCCCTGGTCGAGGCGACCTAACGCGCGGACCGGCGCCCCCAACCGAACCTGGCCCTTGAAGCCCGCCAAAATCGCCCGCACGTAGGTGCGCGAGCCGCCCGGGATCGAAAGCCATCGCGGCGCGTCCCGGAGCTGGAGAAAACCGTGGTTGTCGAAGAACCGCGCCAGGAAGCGCGCCGGAAAGCGCTCGGCCACCTCACGGTTGGTCGACCAGACCGCCCGCACCATCGGCATCAGGTGGTCCTCGACGAAGGCCTGCGAATATTGGCGCTCGTTCAGCCACTCGGCGATGGTCAGCTCCGAGCCGGGCGCGAGCAGCTCTTTGCCTTCCTGGTAGAAGCGAAAGATGTCGCGCACCATGCGCCACACGCGCGGCGAGAGCAGCCTGCGCCGCTGCGCGAACAGGCCCGACAGACCCAGGCTGCTGTACTCGAAATCGCGGCGCTCGCTCCGCACCGAGAAGCTCATTTCACTTTCGGCCCAGGCCACTCCCAGCTCGCCGAGCAGCTTGACGAAGCCGGGATAGGTCTTGGTGTTGAAGACGATGAACCCGGTGTCGATGGGAATCGGCCGATCACCTTCGCGAACGTCGACGGTGTTGGTATGGCCGCCCGGCCGCCGCTCGGCCTCGAACAACACCACTTGATGTTCGTGCTGCAGGTAGTGGGCGGCGGTCAGACCCGAGACGCCGGAGCCGATGATGCCGATCTTCATCGCCCGCCACCGCCCGCCTTGGGCACCAGAAGATTCTGGGACACCACCCACTCGGTGCCGCCGCAGTAGCCAAACAGCTCGGCGCAGGCAAGGAAGAACATCTTCCACCGCTCGTAGCGAAGCTTGCCTTCAACGCGGCCCAGATCCCTGGCGAACAAGGCTTCGACGTCGGCCGCTCGGGCGACCAGGTTGTCGCGCCAGGCCTCGGCGGTACGCGCGTAGTGAATGCCCGACACTTCGTGACGGGCGGCGACCCTGAATGGCGAGTCGATGCGCTCGAACAGGTCCGCCGAAGGCATCATGCCACCGCTGAAGAAGTGCCGGCCCATCCAGTCGTCGTCGGCGATGCTCTCGAACGGATACGCGTACAGGCGATGCGCAAAGACGTGGATGAACAATTGCCCGTCGTCGACGATCCACCGCCGCAGCCGAGCCAGGATCCCCGACCAGTTTCGCAAGTGCTCGAACATCTCGACCGACACCACCCGGTCGTAGGCGCGCTCCGGCAGTTCGATCTCGTTGACGTCGGCGGTGAGCACGACAACGTTGGACAGCCCTTGTGCCAAAGCGCGACTCTCGATGAACGCGCGCTGCGAGCGGGAGTTCGACACCGCCGTGATCTGAGCGTTCGGGTAGTGCCGGGCCATCCACAAGCTGAGGCTGCCCCAGCCACAACCGAGCTCGAGGATCCGCTGACCATCGGCCAGGCCGGCGCGCTCCGCGGTCAGAGCCAGCATCGCCTCCTCGGCGTCGTCGAGGTTCTGCACGCCGGTTGGCCAGTAGCCAGAGCTGTACTTGAGCTGTCGTCCCAGCGCGATCTCGAACAGCTCGGCCGGCACCTCGTAGTGCTGGGCATTCGCAAGATAGGGCACCGGCGCAATCGGCGCCCGGGACATGGCCGCTACCCAATCCGTCAAGGCGCCCTCCCTGTTGTGGTGCCGCAACGCTTCGTCGCGAAGCCGCTTGGACAGGAGTCTCCGGATTCCGACGCGGATGATGGGCTCCGGAACCAGGCCTCGCTCCGCCAACGTGATGCTCATTGACATGCGACCAAAATAGGACGAATAAGACGACTTGTCAACACTAAATCGCTCTAGTCGCCACATAGTCGTCTATATATATTGACGAATCGGCTAAATCGTCCTACGGTTCTGCCTAGATGGAACGATTGCTCAGCACCCAGGAAGCTGCGGTCCGCGCCGGTGTCGGACCGACTGCGATCAAACGATGGGCCGACCTGGGCCTGCTTCCGTGCGTGCGAACCGCCGGCGGCCATCGCCGATTTCGGGAAGGTGAGCTGTCGATCTTCCTCGCGCGCCAGGCGTCACCACCAGCAGGCCAACTCACCGAAGTCCAGCTGTGGCTTGAGGCCGTGCTCGACGCTGACTCAGGCCACGAAGTAGAGGCCAGCCTGTTGGCCCTGCGCGGCCAACACGGCGCCTGGCATCGGGCTGCGACCTTCATCGGCGCCGTGCTGGACGAGCTCGGCGCCCGCTGGGCGCGAGGCGAGCTGTCGGTCATCGAGGAGCACCTCACCTCCGAGCGTCTCCTGCGCGCCATCAACCGCGTCTCCGAGAACATGCAGGTCGCTATGGACAGCCCGGTGGTCCTGCTCACCACGGTGGAGGGCGACGAGCACCTGCTCGGCCTCGCCCTGGTCGAGCTCTGCGTGCGCGAGCACGGGCTGCGAACCCGGTGGACCGGGCGCTCAACGCCCGTCGAGGAGGTGGTGAGGTTCCTCGACAAGGGTGGCACGGCGATCCTGGCGGTGTCGGCGTCAACGACCGCGGGCGCGCCGGCCCGACTGCAGGCCTGGCTGGATCGGATCATCCCGGTGTGCCGAGCGGCCGGGGTTGATCTGGTGCTGGGCGGCGAAGGCGCCTGGCCCGAGGCCGCACCATTCGCCATCCGGCTGCGAACGTTTGATGAGCTACATGCGTTTTTGCTCGGTCGACAGACTCGGCCAAATGGCGCGAACCAAGGAGTGAATGATGAATCTCGACGACCTCGGTAGCCTTCCCATCCGCGACGAAACCGGCCGATCGCTAGCGACCCGACAGCTTTGGGAGAAGCAAAGCGTGATGGTGGTGTTCGTGCGCCACTTCGGCTGTGTGTTTTGCCGACAGCAACTCTCCGAGCTGCGTGAGATCATCCCCGAGATAAGAAACGCAGGCGTGGAGCTGGCGGTGATCGGCAATGGCACCTGGAACTTCATCCAGGGATTCAAGGAGGCCATCGGATTGAAGTCCTTGTCGGTCTACACCGACCCGTCTCTTGCAACCTACAAGGCGGCGGGGATGGATCGCGGTCGCACGGCGATGCTGGATGCCCGCTGGATCGTGAAGGGTCTCAAGGCTTTCTTCAGTGGTCACCGCCAGGCCAGCACCCAGGGCGATGCTCTTCAGCTCGGCGGTGTTCTGGTGGTAGCCAGAGGCGGTCGCCTGCTGTTCAAGCAGGCCAGCCGCTTTGCCGGCGACCACGCCAGCCCCGAGCAGATCAGGGCCGCAGTGCAGTTGACGCCCGAGGCGCACGCGGGCGAGCATCCGACGTGGTCGGCAGCCTGAGCTGTCATGACCGAGAAAAGCCGACTGCAGCAGGATCTCGAAGCAGCGGCGACCGATCGCGCGCGTGACCTCGTCGAGGCGGAAACCAGCGCGCTTGCCGTCGGCAAAGAGCCGTTCGACCTCGCGCGGCTCGAACTGCTGCTAGGCGATGTTCCCGGTGCACGGGCCGACAACGCCGATTCGCTACGCTCGAAATACTACCTCCTGCATACCGACGTCCGAACCCTGACAGAGTACGCCACGCTGATGCGCGCGTTGGAAATCTGGAAGTAGTGCAAGTGCTACTGAAACCGCACCTGCATCTGCGTGATGAAGCTGTCGTTGCCAATGGCTCGGTCG
>JANPCZ010000289.1:0-27436 GCA_031431215.1 Myxococcales bacterium | reverse complement strand
TCCAGACCTCCTGACATAGCGGGGTGAAGTCCGCGTAGATCCAAGGGACCGCGCGGGCGGGGTGCGGACCCAAACCTGTCCGGTTTTTCGCGCAGCGGGCAGGCTGGTGGGATGGCGGAGCCGGACGCGCAAGCGAAGCTGTTTCCCGACGAGAGACCACGCGACGACGTGGTCGTGATCAACGGTCGGTGCGTGCTGCGCATCGATGGCGATCACCGCGTGCTGGTGGCCGGCGGTCAGCCCGTGGCGCACTTCAAGGCCGGCGACCGAGCGGCCGAGGCGAATGCGATGGTGCTGCTGGTCGAGCACGGGTACGCGCAGCAGATCGAGGTGGCGCGTGGCTTCGGCTGCGACGTGCGCAGCGTGCGCCGCTTTGCGCGACGGTACGAGGAGGGCGGCCTTGCGGCGCTGGTGCGTGTGGCGGGCTATCCGAAGGGCCGGCCGCGGGGGCGCGGGCGCGACGGCCGCGTCGGCGAGTTGAAGGCGGCCGGGCACTCGAATCGCGAGATCGGGCGCCGGCTCGGGATCGACGAGAAGGCGGTACGCAAGCGGCTGCGTCGGCTGGGCTGGAAGCCGGCGCCGTCACCGACGCAGCTCGCGTTTCCGGCGACGGCGGGTGCGGACCCAAACCTGTCCGGTCCGCCGTCGCCACCCGTCGGTGAGCCGACGACGGCGGCTCCCGATGGTGCGGACCCAAACCTGTCCGGTCCGCCGCCGGTGCCGGTGCCGGCCGAGGAGTTCCCTTTCACGCTCGACACCGATCCTGCGAACCGGAAGTGGGATCGCTTCTTCGCGTTTCTCGGCCTTCTCGACGATGCGGCGCCGCTGTTCCGCGACGGGGCCGCAGTGCCGGGCGCGGGCGTGCTGCTCGCTGTCCCCGATCTGGCCGCGACCGGCGTGCTCGACGTGGCACGACAGGTGTGGGGCTCGATCGGCCCCGCCTTCTACGGGCTGCGCACGACGGTGATGACGATGTTGCTGATGTCGCTCTTGCGCATCAAACGCCCGGAGGCGCTCAAGGAGCGATCACCTCTGGATTTCGGCCGCGTGCTCGGCCTCGACCGCGCACCGGAGGTCAAGACGGTGCGCCGGAAGCTGACCCGCTTCGCAGCCCTCGGCGGCGTCGAAACCTTCGGGCGGCTGCTGGCGCAGCGTCGGGTAACGACGCATGGACAGGCGCTCGGCTTCCTCTACATCGACGGCCACGTGCGCATCTACTACGGCAAGCGCCGCATCCCAAAAACCCACGCCGCGCGGATCAACGCCATAGCCCCAGCCACATCCGACTACTGGGTGAACGACCAGCAAGGCGACCCGCTCTTCGTCGTCACCGCCCGAGCCAACGCCAGCACCACCGCCATGCTCCCCGTGATGCTCGCCGAGATCCGCAAACTCATCGGCAAACGCCGCGTGACTGTGGTCTTCGATCGCGGAGGTTACAGCCCAAAGCTCTGGGTCAAGATCCTCGCCGCCGGCTTCGACATCCTGACCTACCGGAAGGGCAAGTGGCGCAAGGTGCCGCGGCGCCGCTTCACCGAGCAGTGCGCGACGTTCGACGACCGCGAGGTGACCTACCAACTTGCCGACCAGGAAGTGCGGGTCGGTAAGCTGCGGATGCGCCAGGTAACGCGTCGGCAGGACGATCACCAGACGCCGGTCTTGACGTCGCGCCGCGACCTGTCCGCCGTCGAGGTCGCATACCGGATGTTTGAAAGATGGCGCCAGGAAAACTTCTTCAAGTACCTGCGCGAGGAGTACCTCATCGACGCGCTCGTCGATCACAAGATCGAGCCTGACGACCCATTGCGCGAGATCCCGAACCCGAAGTGGGCAGTGGCCGACGCCAAGCTGCGCGAGGCGCGCGCCGAGATCACCAAGCTCCAGCGCGCAGCCTTTCTCGAGAACACGCTCGACGCGATCTACGACTCGCCGCAGAGACGGCGAGACGCAGTCGCGAACCTGAAGGCGCGCCAGCGCGCTGTCTGGGCGGCCGTCCAGCGCGCGCTCAGGGTTGCCAAGCGCCGCGACCGTATCCCCAAGCGCGTCCCCGTCGGCAACACCACCGACCAGCCCATCATCAAGCTCGCCACCGCGCGCAAGCACCTTTCCAACCTGCTCAAGATGGTTGCCTACCAGGCCGAGAGCGAACTTGTCCGCGCCGTAGCACCGCACTACAAACGCGCCCAGGACGAGGGCCGCACCCTCATCCAGACCGCGCTCGCCTCCGCCGCCGACATCGCCGTCACGCCGACCGAGCTGCTCGTCACCCTCACCCCGCTCTCGTCGCCGCATCGGACCCGCGCCATCGCTGCCCTCTGCGAGAAGCTCACCGCCACGCGCACCGTTTTCCCCGGCACCCGCCTGCGCTTGTGCTACGCCGTCGCCGGGACTGCGGTCCAGGCCGCCGACGCCAAGGCCTGAGCCTGTGGAAACCGGACATCAGGCGCGGAGGCTATGTCAGGAGGTCTGGAATCTGCGGTCGTCTGCGGGTTCACGACGACTACCCTTTGCTCCGCGGGCGGTGCCTGCGCTGCCGGCGGCGTTTGCGGGGTTTGCGGCGTTTGCGGCGTCTGCGGGGCGGCCGGGGCGGCCTGTGTCTGCGGGTCGTTGGCACGCGCGGAAGGCGCACCGTAGGTAAGCAGCATCGCGCCTAGCGCCACACCAATGGTCTGACAACAAAATATCTTTCTCATAATTGATCTCCTTTGCTTGTTGGCTTGCGACAGACTTCAACGCAACAAGCGCGCCATCCCACCGTTTGCCCGCAAGGCCGCAGAAATCCAGGCGTAGCATCCAGAAGATTCGTCCCAGCACCGCTGGCCGAGCACGTCATCGTAACGAACGAGCAGAAGTGCTGCTACCGATCGGGAACATCAAGGGGGGCTAACGCGAATACTGTAGCCGCTGCCGATCGTCTGTCGGCTGCGTCTTGCGCTGGCCGCGCTTCGACAGAGTCGGGCGGACGGTGCGCGCGACCGGGCGCTCTGCACCCTTACCGATGAGTTCTAGCAGATCGGAGATGGTGACCATCCCCACCACGCGCCCGCCGTCCACGACCGGCAGGCAGCCGATGGTCCGTCCGCGCAGGAGGTTCGCGGCCTCTCTCACCGTCGTCCGCGGCGTCGCGGTGACCACTGTGTCTGAGACCAGGTCAGCGAGCGAATCGATTGGGCGCGAACCGACCAGATCACGCGCCGACACGACGCCGCGCAGATTTCGCCCGGCGCCGACAACGACGAGGTGATGAATGCCCTCGCGTTTCATCGTCTCTTTCGCCTCCCCCACGGACGCGGTGGCTGAGATGATTGCTACCGGAGTACTCATGATGTCGTGAAGTCGCATGCCTCTCGACCGTGCAGACCGTGTGCCAGCTAGGGGAGGGCAATAGTAGGCCACCGCATTAGTTTCGTATCCTCGCGAAGGAGCACCAGCGCAGGCTTGTCCTGGCTGGGGATGATCTTCAGTGTGGCGGTCTCGTAGCCGTCCTTGCGCAGCTTGAACTCCACCATCTGGCGGTGGCGCGGCAGATCGATCACCACCGGCGTCTGCCCCAGTGGCGTCGCGGTGGGGCCCAGGAGGACGGTAGCGCCCTGGGGAACGGAGTCGATGGAGACGAGCACCGTCTCGCTCGACGGGGCCGCGCCGGCCGTGGCGCCGAGCGACAGCACGCCGTTTCTGTTCGGGTAGGCTGCCACCAGTATCATCAGCGCCGCTATGAACACCGGTGCCGCGGCCAGTGGGACCCGCTGGCGGATCGCCGGGAGCCATCCCCGCCACGTACGTGCATCCCTCGCCTCGGCGGCGGGCGCTTCGCCTTTGGGCGCCGGCGCGGGCGGCGCCGCGGCCGTGGCCACCGCGGCGGCCACCGTGCGGGGTGCCCGCTCGAACTCCTCGCACTCCGGCGCCCCGAGCGCCAGGATCATGTCCGCCTCGTCGACCTGGATCAGTGTGCGATCCAAACCATCCACCTCGGCCGCCGCGGCACGGGCTGCGTCGCTGAACAGGGTGCGCATCATGCGCGCGAGGGCATCGCTCGGCAGGGGACCGTGGAGCAGGAACGTCTCCAGGTCGGTGGCCATCTGGCCCGCGCTCTGGTAGCGCTGGTCGGGATCGCGGTGCAGCGCACGCATGACGATCATATCCAGCTCCTGAGGCACGGCGGGGTTGGCCGTAGAGGGCGGCGGGATTGGCATGTCCAGGATCAGACGCAGGCTCTGCAGATCGGTGTCGCCGCAAAAGAGGCGCCGGCCCGTGAGCAGCTCGTGCAGCACCACGCCGAGGGTGAAGATGTCGCAGCGGCGGTCCACCTGGCGCCTTTCGAGCTGCTCCGGGGCGACGTACGACATCTTTCCCTTGATGACGCCCTCCTGGGTGTGGGAGCTGCGGGCCTCTGCGACAGCGCGCGCGATGCCGAAGTCGAGCAGCTTCAGAACGCCGTCGAACCCGATCATGATGTTCGACGGCGTGACATCACGATGGACGATGTCCAGCGACTTGCCGTCCGGGCCGGTCATGGTGTGCGCGTACTCGAGACCAAGACAGCACTGTCGGCCAATTTCGGCGACCAGCCCCGGCGCGAGCAACTGCCCGTCGTGCGCAAGCGTACGCATGACAGCCGTCAGATCTCGACCGAGGACGTGCTCCATGGCGAGAAAGCAGACGCCCTGCTCCTCGCCAGACTCGTAAAACTGGACGATGTTCGGATGGCAGAAGAGCGAAGAGATCCGGGCCTCGTCGATGAACATCTGCACGAAGGCGGGCGAGCAGGCGAGCTGCGGTAGAACCCGCTTGACCACGCAACGACGCTGAAACCCGCTGGGCCCGTGCGCGATGGCGCTGAAGACCTCCGCCATGCCTCCTGAGCCGATCGCTTCTATGAGTTGGTACCGCATCCCTGTCTCGGAATTCGCAGACGTCCGTGCTCGTGCACCGTGTATGCCAGGGGAGATCGTCGAGATTTGCGCGCCCGCCCCGCAGTAGGAGTAGTAGAGAGACGGTAACATCTCGATCAAGAGCGTTTCCGAACCGACACGGGCTGGCGCGAACGAACCGGTAGGGCGGCGCGCGTAACACCTTCGGCAGCGGCACACGACTTGCTGCGCCTCATCATCATTCCAACCCGAGCTGTTCGAATACGTGGATTCTCCCCGCGACTCATCACACTCATCAAGCAGACCCGGCTGTTGCTCAAGACCACGTTCGGCGAGTGGTCAGCCGACAAGGCCCCCCGCCTCGGCGCGGCGCTTTCCTATTACACGGTCTTCTCGCTGGCCCCAGTGCTCATTGTGGCGATCGCCGTGGCTGGCCTGTTCTTCGGGAAGCATGCCGCGGAAGGAAAGATCGTCGAACAGTTGCACGGCATGCTTGGACTCGATGCCGCCGGCGTGGTGCAGACCATGGTGGTCAAGGCCAGCGGGCAGCGAAGCGGAATCGTGGCCACCGTGGTCGGTCTCCTGACGTTGGTCCTCGGCGCGACCGCCGTGATGATCGAGCTGCAAGATGCACTGAACACGGTCTGGAAAGTGATGCCCAAGCCGGGCCGCGGCCTGAAGGGCCTCATCCGCGACCGCCTCCTGTCCTTGTCGTTGGTGGTGACCTTGGGGTTCCTGCTGCTGGTTTCGCTGGTGGCGAGCGCACTGCTTGCCGCGCTCGGTGGCTGGCTTAGCACCTTCATTCCCGGATGGGTCATCCTCGGGTACGTGTTGAACTATGGTGTCTCGCTCGGCCTCATCACGTTGCTCATCGCCCTCATTTTCAAGGTGCTGCCGGACGCGAGGGTGAGCTGGCGGGACGCCTGGATCGGCGCGGTCGCCACCTCGGTGCTGTTTCACGTTGGCAAGTACCTCATCGGGTTCTATATCGGCAAGGCCGGCGTCGCCTCGCCCTTCGGGGCCGCGGGGTCCTTGGCCGTGTTGCTGGTGTGGGTCTACTACTCGGCCCAGATCGTGCTGCTAGGCGCCGAATTCACCCGCGCGTATGCGAACCAGTTCGGGTCAGGCGTGGCGCCCGACGCCAATGCGGTGGAGGCACCGCACGCCGCGCCGGAGCGGCTGGCGGAGGAAAGACGACTCAAGGAGGTCGAACAGCTTTCGTAGAGTTGGGCAGTGTAGTTTGACGCCCACGGATCGTGTGCGGTGCTACCGGGTCGAAACGGCTGGTCATGGGATTATCCCGAAAGCCCGTGGCCGCCGCCTGGCACGCCAGTTGAATGCAGGCCCGGCTCAAAGGAGATCGAAAATGAACCCAAGTTACGGAATCATCATGTGGATTGCTATCGGCGCCCTGGCCGGATGGATCGGAAGCAAGGTCATGGGCACCGACGCCCGTCAAGGAGGTCTGGCAAACGTCATCATCGGCGTGCTCGGTGCCGTTGCCGGCGGCTTTCTAACGAGCATTCTGTTCGGAGACATCAAAGGCAACAATGGCCTCATCGCCAGTTTCTTCGTAGCACTTATCGGGGCCTGCATCGTCATTGGACTTCGGCGGGCAATTACCCGTCGCACCGCCTGAGGAGGAAATCACCATGTTCAACTGCAAATCATTGATGTTCGCGGGTGCTTTGTCGGTGGCTTTCATGCCGGCGTTGGCTCGCGCAGAAAACCCTGTCCAGAAGGATGGCAACGCCATCGAGCGGAAGGGTAACGAAATGGAACGGGAGGCCAACCGAGACAAGGCCAGAGCAGCCGCGGTGGACCGTGCCGGCGAGAGGACCGAGAAAGCCGGCGAGGACATGCAGAACCGCGGCAAGGCGCTCAAGAAGAGAAAGGGCGATGATCTGCGCGAGGACGACGCCACCGTACACAGGGGCACGCACCTGAACGCGGCGGGTGAGCGGACCGAGGAAAAGGGGAAGAGGATGCAGAAGACTGCCACTCGCATGAAGAAGAACGCCAAGGCCAAGGAAGACGCGGCTGAGGTGCTCGAGAAGGCCGGCGACAAGGTCGAGAAGGCCGGCACCAAGATCGAGGAGACCAACCAGAAGTAATCCCCCGGCTACCTTGAATGCTTCGTCGGCACGCACCCCGCTTGAATGCGGCTGCGTGCCGACGGTTTTTTCGGGCAGCTTGGCGTGCTGGTTGAGAGGTTGAGAGAGTCACGAGGAAGAACATTGCCGACGCTCCGACAGCTCGTTGGCTTATCCGTGGCGGTCGGACTTGTTGTGGGATGCGCGCGCGGCGAACACGTCAAAGGGGCCTGGGTCCAGGATCTGACCTTCAAGGGCAACAAGGTCTTCTCTGACCGCACCCTGCGCGGCAAGCTGGCGACCGAGCGCACGGGGTGGTGGCCGCTGGCGGCGCGCAGGTGGCACGACCCAGCCGCGCTGGACATGGATCTGCAGCGGATCCCCGCCTTCTACGCCGACCAGGGCTACTTCGACGCTCGCGTCACCGACCACGACATCATCGAGCGGGCCGGCGGCTCGGTCGACATCGTCATCACCATCAAGGAGGGTGAGCCCACCAAGATCGAGAAGGTGAACTTTGTGGGCTCTGCCAACCCGGCGCAGGTCAAACGGATCCAGAGCCTGGCCGAGAGCTGGGACGTCAGCCCCGGTAAGCTGGCCCGCTACGAGGACTACAGCACGTTCAAGCGTAAAGCCCAGGACCGCCTGCGTGCCGATGGTTACGCCTACGGAACGCTGGATTCGAACCTCGCCGTGGATCGCGACCGTCACGCAGCCACGGTGAACCTGAAAGCCAGGCCGGGACCGCTGGTGCACATGGGGCAGACCAGCATCGAGGGCAACGGCGGTATCCCGGCATGGAAGCTTTTGCGCCGGGTGACCTGGAAGCCCGGTGATCTGTACGATCCGAGAGATCTCGCTGCCACGCAAGGGCGCCTCTATTATCTCGGTGTCTTCTCGTCGGTGCGGATTGAGCTGCCGCCCGAGCCCATCGAGATCGCCGACGTTCGTATTCGCGTCACGCCCGGGCAGCTGCACGAGCTGAAGCTCGGCGGCGGCCTCGGCGTCGAGCGGCAGCGCGAGGAGGTGCGCCTGCGCGCCTCGTGGACGTTCAGCGACTTCCTGGGCGGGCTGCGCAAGCTGCGCTTGCGCGCCAAGCCGGCGTACGTGGTGATTCCTTCTGTTACCAACCCGCAGCGGACCGGACCTGCCGCCGAACTCGACGCCCAGCTCACGCAGCCGGACATCTTCGGCACCAACGCCTCCTTGCGCGGCATGGCCGGGTACGACCTGCTCATCACCGAGGGTTACCAGGCCCACGGCCCGCGCGGACAGGTGGGCTTCGATCGGCCGTTCTTTCGCGATCGCGTCCAGGCCGGCGTCGACTGGAACCTGCAGTACCTGGACTTCTTCAACATCAACCGCGATGTCTTCGATGCCCAGAAGACGTCGCTGGGGTTCGGCTTCAAGGATCCTTACCGGCTGGCGTATCTCGAAGAGTTCGCGCAGCTCGATTTGCGCGACAGCGTGATCGATCCCAGATATGGCTGCTTTCTGGCGTTACGTTTCGAGCAAGGCTCGCCCCTGGTCGGCGGGGACTTTCGTTACATCAAGGTAACGCCCGAGCTGAGGGGGTATGTGCCGCTGGCTCGCCGGGTCGTGATCGCGGCCCGCGGGCTCGTGGGTTGGCTCAACCCGCTGGTGGGCGGGACCGGTACCGACAGTCCGGTGACCCGGCGCTACCAGGCCGGCGGTCCTTCGAGTCATCGCGGGTTTGGCTTCGGACGGCTGTCGCCTCAGCTCGCTGATCAGAAGAACCGTCTCATTCCGGTGGGTGGTGACGGCGAGCTGTTGTTCTCTCTCGACCTGCGCATCGACCTCTTGCAGCTGGCCGACAACTGGCTGGGCATCGTCCCGTTCGTCGACGCGGGCGATGTGACGGCGCGCTTCGACCAGCTGTCCCTGCGGCGCCTTCACTACGCGACCGGACTGAGCCTCGAGTACACCACGCCGATAGGCATCATTCGCGGCGGCGCGGGCGTGCGGCTCAATCGGCTGTCGGGAGCTGCAATGCCAGGAATGTCGCCCGAGAACCCCGATCCGGGCCAGCGTTTTGCATTTCACATCACGATCGGGGAGGCATTCTGATGCCGGCATCTCACGGCAGTACCCGCAGGGCGTTCACAATCATCGGTCACGTGCTGCTCGCGATACCGCTCGTGGCGGCGACGTTGTCATGCGCGCTGATTCTCTACGCGCGCAGCGAAGGCGGTCGGGAGAGGCTGCGGCGTCTGGTGCTCGAGAAGGCGCACGCGGCGGTGCCGGGCCTCGAGCTTGGCGGGATCGGCGGTGACTGCGTCCACGATCTGGTGTTCAACGACGTGACCGTGCGGGACCGGGCGGGGCGGCCGGCCGTGCACGTGGAGCGCATCGTCGCGCGCTTCAGCTTGATTCCGCTGCTACACAAGCGGCTCTTTGTGCGCGAGCTGCTGGTGCACTCGCCGTCGGTCCTCGGCCGGCCCGAGGATGACGGTTCGATGAACCTGGCGCACATGATCACCGGCGCCGAACCCAAGCCCGAAAAGGAGATGGTCTCCCAGGGATCCTCGCTGGCCATCCAGGTCGACCGCATCGTCGTGATGAACGGGAGTGCCGACGTTCTGACAGCCGCCGGACAGCACATCGCGGTCTCGGCGCTTGAGCTATCGGGAAAGTTTGGCCTCGACGGACCGGTCGTGCGCGCCCAGCTCGACGCGCTCTCGGCCCAGGCGCTGGTCGACGATAGGGACTTCGAGCTCGATGTGAAAGGCCGCGCTATGATTTCGCCGTCCGAGCTACACGCCGTCATCGATCGGCTGGTGCTCAGCGGAGCGCTCCCTCGCGGCGATGTCGTGCTGTCCGGGGAGGCGGGCGGACCGCGCAGCGATCTGGGCTTTCACGTCCAGGTGTCGCTGCCCAGCGACGCCAGCGTGGACGCGCGCGGCCGCGTGGCGCTGACGGACGCGGGCCTCGGCGCCTACCAGGCCGAGGTGGTGGGCAATCAAGTCAACCCGCAAGCCCTGGTCGAGACGGCGCCGCCCGGTCGGGTGTCGTGGCGACTGCGCGCACAGGGATCGGGCACGCCTCTGGCCCCTGGTAGCAGGGTGGTAGGCACGCTGGTGGTGCCGCCGTCGCGCCTGGCCGGCTTGCAAATTCGTGAGGTCGACATCGCCGGCGGCGCCGAAGGGGACGCGTGGAGCATCACGCGGGCCGTGGTGCGCGGGGCCGGGGCCGAGCTTGCCCTGCAGGGTCACGGCCGCGACAAGGAGATCGCGGCCAATTTGCATGTCACCATCGGCGATCCTTCGGACGGATCGTTGCCCACGCCCGACTTCCGCGGCCGGGGCGCGTTGACCGCCAAGCTGAGCGGGACCATCCCCAGCCAAGTCGACTTCGAGGCCACCGCGATCGGAAAGAAGCTGGAGATGGGCACCGCACGGATCGCGTCCCTGCGGATGCAGGCGCGAGGCTCGGCGTCCAACTCAAGGCGCAGGTTGTCGATCAACGCGAATGCCAGCGCCGAGATCGCGGGAGTGATGGCCGGCGGCGCCAAAATTCAGCAGGCAAAACTGGTAGGGCACGCCAGCGGAAACGCGCGGACGCCCAGCGGCAGCGTGAAGCTGTCGGCCAGCGGGATCTACCCGAGCCCGGGGGCTCCGCCGATCGACCGTCTGGTGCTGAACCTGGCGAGCGACGGACGCAATCTCAGGCTGCATGGTAGCGGTGCCGGCGCGCAGGCCAAGGTCGCGCTCGACGCGACAGGCGTGGTCTCCGAGCGCGCCGCCGACATCACGCTCAAGCAGCTTGCGGTAGATCTGCGCAGCCCGAAGCTCAAGCAGAACATCACCTTGCGCCAGCCGACCACCATCCGCTGGCGGGCCGACGACAGGATCGAGCTCGGCGAGATGGCGGTGCACGCCGCTGGCGCCAAACTCTCGGGCGATCTGCGCGCCAGCGGCATGTACCGTTTGGATCCGCAGCAGAAGCTCGATCCTCGCGGCCGGGTCTCGGTGTCGGTGAAGAAGTTGGCCATCGAGGGGCTTGACCCGCTGGACATGGACGCCTCGGTCGACCTGCGGCGCGACAAGGCCCTGTTCAAGCTGCGCGCGACCATGGCCAAGGCGACTCTACAAGTGGACGCCGACGTTCCCGTGCGGCCCGGCCGCAACGGCGCGGCCTCGAAGTTGTCCAAGGACGGCCCGATCGCCGTGCTGGTCAAGAGCAATCAATTCAACCTGCAGGAGCTGCCGGTGCTGAACAAGCACCTGGCCCGGCGCGGCCTTATCGGCGGCACGGTGAGCTTGATCGCCTCGCTACAAGGTGATGTCAAGCATCCGGACGCGAAGATGACCTTCGACGTGCAGGACCTGGAGTTCCGCAAAGTGACCGGCGTGGGGCGCGACGCGGCCGTCCATCGCATCCCGGGCGTGGGCGCGTCCCTCAAGCTCGACACCCGGCGCGGCGCCATCAATCTCACCGGGCAAGCGCTGCTCTACGGCGCGGGCTTCGTGGTGTTCGACACGCACCTGCGCACCGACGTGGGCGATCTGCTGGCCGGGCAGGACATCATGGCGGCACCGCTCGAGCTGGATGTGAACATCCCCAAGTTCCAGCTGTCGTCGTTGAAGGATTGGGACGACAGTCTGCGCGACACCGAGGGCGTCCTGTCTGGCTACCTGGCGCTGCGCGGGACGTTGCGCAAACCCACCGGAAAAGGCGACCTCTCAATCCAGAACGCGCGGGTCGACAAGCTGAGGTTCGGCGGCGTCCAGGCGCACGCCGTGACCGACGGCAACAACGTCAAAGCCAAGCTCGAGGTTCAGCAAGTGCAGGGCGGGTCGATGATGGCGCGCGCCACTTTCGGACGGGGCAGCCGACAGACCTTGAATGCGAGCGTGACGCTCAAGCAGCTGGACGTATCCTTCGCGCGCCTGTTCGCGCCTGGCGTTCGCGAAATCGCCGGGGTAGTGGACGGAGATGTACGCGCCAGCGGCACCGTCGCCGAGCCCAGGATCGAAGGCAAGGTCTACTATTACAACGGGCGGCTGGGCGTGGTGGGGCAGCCGACGGTTCACGGCATCGGCGCAACGGTGGCGTTCAAGCCGGAGCGGGTGGAACTGGAAAAGCTGTCGGCTTACTCGGGATCCGGATCGCTGACGGGCAAAGGGTGGCTCACCTTGGACGGGCTCAGCCCGACGGGGATGGTGCTCACCGCGCACGCCGATCGCTTCCTGCTGGCGGCGGCAGGCAGCTCGGGCGCACGCCTGGACGGCGACCTCGCAGTGGCCGCCGAGCTGAACGACAACTTGGTGAAGGGAAAGGTGAACGTGCCGCAAGCCAGCTTGTGGCTGCCCAAGGTCGGCATCGGAGGCCGCAAGGTGCAGGCGATTGGACAGCACGACGACGTTCGCTTCATCGACCCCGCCGCGCTGGCGGCCGCCGAGACGCAGAAGCAGGCTGGCAGCCAGTCGCGCCGCCTGGACATCCAGGCGGTGGCGGGCACCATCTTCGTGCGCGGCCAGGACCTGGACATCGAGCTCGAGAGCAACCTGCGCGTGACGACGGGCACCGGCGGCAATCCGGTCATCAACGGCACCGTCCAGATCCGCCGCGGACGCATCAACATCACCGGCCAGCGCTTCGATTTCGATCACGGCCAGATAAGTTTCGACGGCCACCCGAACCCGAACCCGCGGCTGGCGATTCGGATCTCCCATCAGTACCCGGATGCGCTGGTCGCGGTCGAGATCCACGGCACGGCCCAGCAGCCGCAGGTGCGGCTGGTCAGCGATCCGCCCATCTACGATCAGGCGCAGATCGTCAGCTTGATCCTGACCGGGCAACCGGGCGGGCAGCCGTCTACGGGGGGCTCGTTCGATCCCACTGCGGCGGTTGCGAACCTGGTGCTCGGAAAGCTGGCAGACAAGATCGCGCCCGAGCTGGGCCTCGACATCCTTCGTGTCGAGGCAGTCAAGGACAAGTCCACTGATGCCGGCGGCAACGGCGCGACCGAGACTCGGGTGGAGATCGGCAAGTACATCAGCGAGCGCGTCTACCTGAGCTACGGGCACGTCTTCGGCGCCACGGAGAACCAGAACAAGAACGAGGCCCACGTCGAGTACCGGATGACCCGGCGCTGGCTGGTCGAGACGGTGTTCGGCGACGCGGGCGTCGGCGGCGCGGACGCGATGTGGAGCTACCGGTACTGAGGCGACCTGGGCCTCAGGCCTCGCCCTCACGAGCCGGAGCGCCCACCTCGGCCAAGGAGAGCGCGCGCGGCTCGGGCAGCCACGCTGGATAGCCCGAATAGATGACGGCTCAAGCTGAGGGCGAGCGCCAGCGGTGTCGATCCGTGCGCCTCGATGACCGTGGTGCGCTCGGCGCGGACGTCGGTCAGCCCGCCCCGGGCGATCGTCGTAGTACCGTTCGAACGAATCTCAACGACCAAACGTGCCACCACCGGCGGATCGTCCGCGACGAGGCGCGCGGTTGTCTCCACCTCGACGGCCGCATCCGCGGCAACCCCGGCGATATGGTTTGTCGGCATGTTCGGAAGGCGCCAAACAGCAAACCGCGCGCCACCCTGAGGTGACGCGCGGGCAGCTTGGTGAACCGACGCTACCGCCGGGAGGCCTGGTCCTTTCGCACCGCTTTCTTCACGGTGGTTTTCAACTCTTCGAAAGCACCCTTGGCTTTACCTTTGAGTTCGTCGGCCACGCCTTCCGCCTCGCGGACCTTGTTTCCGGTGACCCGGCCTTCGACCTGTTTTGCTTTGCCTTTTACCTTATCAATGAATTCGCCCATGGTGGTTTCTCCCTTGGTTCAGACCGACGATGTTCCTTTTCCGCGAACGAAATGAAACACGAGGCTGACGATTGCAAGAACGACCAGAAGATGGATAGCGCTCGAGGCTACGTGAAACACCGTGAATCCCATCACCCAGGCGATACCAAGAATTGCAGCAAGTATGATCAGCATGATTGATGTCCTCCTGGAACAGGAAAGAATGCATGGGGCAGGCCAAGGACGACGGCGGTTGGTTTATGCATAACGGGCCACCTTCGCGAAGGCGTAGCCCACGATGAAAGCCCCGATGAGGCACGCGCCGGTGTTGTTTCGGACGAAGCGGGACGTGGTGTCCCGGGCCCGTTCGGCGGTGAGCCGGGCATCTTTGAGTTTCTCGGGCAGGCCAGCGGCGAGCTGCTCGACGCCGTTCATGAGGGTTGCGGCTCCTCTCAAACGCCGTGCCAGCGGCCCTCACCGGGACCACAAGAGATCCGTCCGGGAACTCACCACCTTGGCAGTAACCATTTCGTAACGCCTAGGCCGCCGAAGCGGACCCAGATGTACCCCCAACGTCACGGGCCGCAGCCGTGGCCTGAGGGCCGGGCTTCGATTCGTTCGCCGAGGGGCCGGAGAGGGGCCCGGCATGTCGCTTGCTGGATGTGCGGATATGAAAACCACGGTACTCATAGGTCTGCTCTCCGTATGGCTCGTCGGCCCCGCCGCCGCCGCCGATGTGGCGGCCGCCCGGCCGCTGTCCCGCCCCGCGGCAGAATCCCCGGCCGATCCTTCGCAGGCGCACCTGTCGGCTGACCGGCCCTTGCAGGCAGAAGCGGCCGAAAGCTATGCAGCACGTGAAGCCGCTGCGCCGGAGCTTGAGCAGTGGCAGGGTGGCCACGCCGGCCTCTACATCGGTGGCTCGGCACTGACGGTCGTGCTGATCATCCTGTTGATCGTCGTGATCTTCTAGGAGTCGCGCGTGTCAATTCGCACCGTCAGTGTCTTCACGCAAGGGAGGAAAATCGGTGGCCCGTACGGGGCTGATGAAGACCGCGCGCGGCGTGCTGGTCGGCGGAATCATCGCCTGCGGTGCGATGGGTCTCTGGGGCGTCCTCCGGCCCTGAGCGGGGCTCCGACGCGTGGCAGCCCGATCTGCAGCAGCCCTTCGAATTCCTCGGCGGCACCACGATAGGACTCCGGAGATTCCTCTTCGGCGTCGCTGGTGTATTGCCAGCTGAAGCTGAGCGCGGCGGGTGATTTCCAGCCGAACCATTGGAAGTTCTGCTTCTGTGTCTTCAGGACCTGTTCGTCGTTCCAGTTGTGACCGAACAGGACGATGCCGGCTTCGAGCTTCTTCAACTGGGGTATCGGCGCTTCTCCCAGAGACGTGACCCTGTTCTCGATCCAGCTGAGGCGCTCGAAGAGGCGCTGGTACACACTGTTGGTCTGTCCCCAGCGGACGGACACGAAGAAGACCACGGCCTGCGACCTGAACAGTTCGCGGCTGATCTTGTAGAGCTGGTCGTCCTTGTTGTTGATCGAGGCCCAGCACCGATGCTGGCCCGTCGGGTTCTTGGCATGGTCGAGTAGCTTCGCTCCGGGCACGCCGCAGTTGTTGCCGCGCCCTCCGCTGATGTTGCCCTCGCATGTGTGGATCTTCAGCGTGCTGACATCAAGCAGCGTCACGCGCTTTTTTTCTCGTTTCAAGTGTTCCTTGATTCGAAGCGCGAGCTGTGTCGTCTTCGGGAGGTCCCAGGTGTGCGCTCTGTACCGGTTGCTCGTCGTGAGCAACAGGACGTCATCCTTCGATTCGAGGTGTTTGATGAGCCGCGCGGACGGATCGATCAACCGGTGACTGCGAATGGACATGATTCACGCTCTCGCCCTGTCGCCTCCCCCTCGTCGAAGCAGCAGAAAGACGGGGATCTTCGGCTTACGGTCAGCGTAGCGCCCTGACGCTGCTCAACTTCGGACTATCGCGCTACGCTGGCCGAGGGGATTCCGTCCTGCTGCATCCGGCGAGCCAACGCTCCGAGCCTGACCCCACGAGGGTATCACCAGGAAGCCCTTCGCAGGCGTTACCGGATGGGAACGCAATCTGACGTCAAGAGGTCCCGTCCGACGTGAACGCGCCGGCCGCGCTCGTGGCATCCGGCCGCGCGCCCAGCAACGATGACAACTCCATTGCGAGAGGTGCAGTATGAAAGACGTTCCTTTTCGGTTGACGTTGAAACGTGTAGCCGAGTCGGCGGTTGGAGTCGAGTCGCAGGCGACGATCGCCTGTGGGTCGCGCAGATCAGCCGCCACGGAAGGCGGGATTTTCCTGGGTATCGAGCAGCCTCGAGTCGGGGGCGCAACAGCTCTTCCACTTGCGGCCGCTGCCACACGGGCAGGGCTGGTTGTGGCCAAGTCGGCGCGCGGTCTCGGGCAGTAGGGTGGCGGAGGTGATCTCGGCCATCGCCAGCACGACCTCCTGTCCCCCCGGCATGATCGCATGCACGTCTCGTCCACCGGCGCCCGACAGCTCGAATGGGCGCACCTGGACGGCAGGCCGGTTGCCCGCCAGGGTCACGGCTAGTGCGGCATCCATGAGCATGGCCTGGTGGATCACAACCGCGATTCCCTCGTGCGTGACCATCGTGGGCGGGCGACGCGGCGACGGAATCTCAAGGCGCGGTGCCACCGGCTCCGCTCGGGCCGCGTCCTGGCGCACGCGCCGGAGCGCATCGATCCGAGTCGGTGGCTGCGCGAGGCCGAGCGAAGCCAGCGGGAGCGACGGGGCACTGGCCGCCACAGCGAGAATGTCGTCGTCGTCGTGGTCGTGGTCGTGGTCGTAATCGTCGAAGCCGTCGTGGCTGCGGTCGTCGTCGTCGGTTTGCCGCGGCGACATGCCAGCTAGCCTGAGCCGCCGGTTCACCTCGGCGAGATCCGCGTCGGACGCCGCGAACGCCACGGGCCCGACCCGCTCGCACAGCTTGCCCAGCACCGGAACCGCGCGATCGGCGAGCCCGGCATCGTCGAACTGCAACAGAACCACCGAACGCAGGATCACGCGGCCGGCGTCGGCCGCCCAGTCGTATGCCGATCGGCGCACCGATTCGGGCAGGTCGTGGGCCGCCATCGCTGACAGGCGCGCGACGATGTCCTTGACCGCTAGCCCCTCAAGTACCGCGCGCTGGATGGACGCGGGGGTCAGCACGAAGGTGGCCACCACGTCGGCGCGGCGCAGT
Organism: Myxococcales bacterium; assembly: GCA_031431215.1. Classification (GTDB taxonomy): domain Bacteria; phylum Myxococcota_A; class Polyangia; order Fen-1088; family Fen-1088; genus JANPCZ01. The sequence continues at coordinate 10,480 of JANPCZ010000289.1, read as the reverse complement.
TCGGCCGCCCGACACAGCATCACCAGATCGGCCGGCGCGGTTTCGCGCGGTGCCAGGATCTCGAAATTGGATTGCACGTGCACCTTGGCCGTCGGCGCCACGCGGCCGAGCAGAGCGGCGGCAAGCGCCGGTCGCAGGCGCCAGAGCCGCCGTCCGCCTAGCTCGACACACTCCACCTCGGACCACGAGGACATGGCCGCGCGCCGTTCCTGCCACTGCCGGTCGAGGGCTTGCAGGATGGCCCCTGGCCCGCCGCCGCGCAGGGCCCAACCGTACACCGGCGTGCCCAAACGGAAAGCGCGCTCGACCTCGTCCTCGGGGACGAAGCCGCCGGACGCCGCTACCAGGCGGTCCCACCCGGTGCCTCGCCGGTGCGCGGCCAGTGCCTCGCGGGTGCGGACGCCCGGCGCCAGACGCGCCCACGCCTCGATCCGGTTCCACCTTGGCCGCAGCCGCCAGGCGGTATCGTCTCTGTCTACTCGAACCAGGGTGCGCGCCCGCAGCCAGGTCAGGGTGGCGTCGGTGCCGGCGGACGGTTCGTGGCCAAGCACCGCCGCGACCCGTTCGGCGTCCTTCTTGTAGAGGCGATCGCCAGTGATGCGCGGTCTGACGGTGGCCAGTGCCGCGAGCACAAGCAGATCGCCCGCGCTTGGATCGGTAGCGGGGCCGTCGGGCTCGGTGGCTGGAACGTCCAGCACGGGCGCGCTTGCCGTCAGAAGCCCGCGCAACTCGGGCGCAAGCCAGCGAGAGAGGATCACCGGCAACCACATGCGCGGATGGTCGTTGCCCTGGTAGGGGCTGGGGACGCCAGGGCGGAACAGCAGCCCTCGGCTGATAACCGCGTTCAGACCGCGATTCGCGCCCGCGGCACCCAGCAGTTTGATGGCCTCGGTGTGCAGAACCACCTCGGTCGCGGCCGCGGTTGCCTCCACCAGCAGCGCAAGAAACACCTGCCCTTCGGGTCCCAGCGAATCGACGATCTGCCGCCGCCGGTCTTCATCGGCAAGCAGCGCCGTGACCTGTTTCCGCAGATCGCCTGCGAAGCGCTCGCCAGTCAGAATCTCGAACCAGCGCTTGCCCTGTCCGCCGCCTCCGACTGAAACCAGCAGGGTGTCGATCTCGGCGAGCGTCGCCGTCGAGGCGGTCACGGCGGCGTCCCCTCGGCCAGCGCCAGCGTCGTGACAGTGGTCGCCTTGGTCTCGATGGCGGCGTCGGCCGGCGCTGCGCCGCCGTCGCGCCAGTCTTCGATGGTGTAGCGGTAGCCCTGCTCGGCCAGGAACATCTGCCGGTGCAGAGCGAAGCGTTGCTCGCTCGATTCGCCCGACACCAGCGAGTAGAACGTCGCGGGGCGATCCTTGGGTCGCAGGATTCGACCCAGTCGCTGTGCCTCCTCCTGGCGCGAACCGAACGCGCCCGACAGCTGGATGAGCACGTTGGCGTCGGGTAGATCGATGGAGAAATTGGCGACCTTGGACGCCACGAGTACGCGCTCCTCGCCCGAACGAAACGCCTGGTACAGCCGCTCGCGCTCGGCGTCGGGGGTCTCGCCGGTCACCAGCGGCGCGCCCAGCAGCGCGGCGGCCTGCTGCACTTGCCGCAGGTACTGGCCCACCACCAGCACGCGATCGTTGGCGTGCGAGTCAACCAGGTTGCGCAGCGCCAGCAGCTTGGCGGGGTTCTCGGCGGCGATCCGGTAGTCCTCGCGGGCGTCCTCGGTGGCAGCGGCGGCAATGCGCGTGGCCGTCGACATCGGCAGCCGCACCTCGACGCACCTGGCCTGTGCCACCCAGCCCGCCGCTTCCATCTCGCGCCAGGGCACGTCGTAGCGCTTGGGACCGATGAGCGAGAACACGTCGGCCTCCTTGCCGTCCTCGCGCACCAGCGTCGCGGTCAGCCCCAGCCGCCGCCGCGCCTGCAAATCGGCGGTGGCGCGGAACAGCGGTGCCGGCAGCAGGTGGACCTCGTCATAGATGATGAGTCCCCACTGGCCGCGATCGAACAGCGACAAGTGCGGCATGCCAGCGGTGCTGCGCCGGATCAGCATCGGGTACGTGGTGACCGTCACCGGGCGCATCTGCTTGCTCCGCGCGGTGTACTCACCGACGTCCTCGGGCGCGATCGAGGTCTTGTCGCGGATCTCGCGCACCCACTGGTGCACCGCCGAGGTCGACGTGCACAAGATGAGCGTGTTGGTGCCAAGCTCGGCCATCGCTGCCATCGCGACCACGGTCTTGCCGGCCCCGCACGGCAGCACGATCACGCCGTGCCCGCCTGGCACGAATGAGCGGACTGCATCGACCTGGTAGGGGCGCAGCCCGAACGGCCGGCCGGCCCGCGTCGGCGACACGAGCCGGATGTCGAGCGGCCGCCCCTCGGTGAACCCGGCCCGATCGTCCACCGGCCAGCCGGCGTGCACCAGCGCCTGCTTCACCGTGCCCCGGTGCAGGGGCGCCACCGCGAAAGACATGCCGTTGCGCGGACCCAGCAGACTCGACAGGCGCCGGGTGGCCGCGATCTGCTGGGCGGTCTCGTCATCGGTCGCGCGTAACGCCAGCGCACCGTCGGCGCTCTTCTCAAGGACCAGACGTCCGAAGCGGGCGAGCGCCTCGCGGATCTCGGTCACCACGTTGCCGGGCAGATCGTACTTCGAGTGTCGGCCAAGCGCGCCCAGGACGTCGTCCACGGTGACACCCGCTCCGGCAGCGTTCCACAGCGACAGCGAGCCGATGCGGTAGGTGTGGACATGCTCGGGGCTCTTGACCAGCTCGGCGAAGCGCACCAGGGCATCGCGCGCCTGATCGGCGCCCGCGGCGTGGGTCTCAAGCAAGATTGACCCATCCGACTGAACCACCAGCGGCGCCTCCGGCCGGTACATACGTCGTCTCTCGCGCCGCGGCGCGAAGTTGTCAAGGCCGGAATAGACTCGGGCATGACCAGACATCCCGCATCGATGAAACCTACGTCGTCACTTGGCCGCGCTCTTGAGTCGATGTCGCGCCGGGTAACCAACTGGACCGGAAGTTCCTGGGCGTTCGCACTCGCCGCTCTGACCATCGTCGCCTGGCTTCTGACTGGGCCGTTGTTTCATTTCGCCGACACCTGGCAGCTGGTCATCAACACAGGGACCACCATCGTCACCTTCCTGATGGTGTTCTTGATCCAGCGCGCCCAGAACAAGGATGCGCTGGCCATCCAGCTCAAGCTCAACGAGCTGGTGGCCGCCGTTGCGGGCGCCAGCAATCGACTGATCGACGTGGAGGATCTCAGCGAGCAGGAGCTGCAGGTCTTGCACCAGCACTACCAGTTGCTTGCGCGCGCGTGCAAACGGGACCGCGACCTGTTCAAGTCACACTCGGTCGAGGAGGCGGAGGCTCGTCATCAGCGCAAGCATATGGTCGTATCACCCTCGAACTTGCCCTGAGCTGCCCGCAAGCCGCGCGTCTGCACTACCATGTCCGGGTTCGCTCGCCCGATGCTCAACCTTCGCGCCATAGCCCTCGTCATCGCGCTCGGGATCGCTGCCCCGGCGGCTTGTAACCGAAACCAACCCGCACCCATCGCGCCCCCCCCACCCGCAGCCCCCGCGCCCGCATCCCCCCCGCCCGCGGTGCCGAGCCCAACGTTGCCACCGGTCGTCCCGGTTGCGTCGCTGCCGGTGGCGCCCGAGCCCGAGCCGCCGCCGCCCGGCGCCCTGCGAGTGGCGCTGGTCTATACGACGAACGTGCGTGGCCAGTACGAGCGCTGGGGTCGGCCCGCGCACAAGCTTGGCGGCCTCGCGCGCCACGCGGCGCTGATCACCGCCCTGCGCAAGTCGGGCGCGCCACTTTTGCAGGTCGACGCCGGCGATCTGGTGTTGCCGCCGCGCGGGCAGGTCGCCTTCCTCGACGGCGATCCGCCCGAGCAGGAACGCCGCGCCGAGTTCATGCTCCGGACCTACGCGCGCATCGGCGTCGCCGCCGTGGTACCTGGCGAGATCGATCTTTCACTTGGCGTGGGCAAGCTTGTCGAGCTTGCGCGCAAGGCGAAACTCTCGTTCCTCTGCAGCAACCTGCTGGGCGTCGACGCCAAGCCGGTATTCGAAAGCACGAAACTGGTCTCGGTTGGTAGCGGCGCCAGCAAGACTCGCATCGGCGTCTTCGGCCTGCTCGATCCACCGGCCGAGGACACCGCGCGGCTGCAGGCTGCCGGCTTCACGTTCACGTCGCTCGGCGCAGCGGCGCGCGCGGCAGTCACGGTGCTGCGCGGGCAGGGTGCCCAGGTGGTAGTCGGTCTCTTCCACCTGGCAGGTGGGGCCGCGCAAGCCGTCGCCGTCACCACCCTGGCGCCCGGGGTGGACGTGGTGGTGCTGGGGCACGAGGGCCTGGTCACCGACCAGCCGCTCTTCTCGCGCGAAGTTCGACTGGTCGAGGCGGGTCTCGACGGCAAGGTCGTCGGACAACTTGATTTGCACGTGACGGCGGACGCGCGCCACTTCGGCGGCAACCACATCCACGCGCTCGATCGGACGCTGGTCGACGATGCTGCGGTGACCGCGCTGGTTCAGAACCACGGCCGTGACACCAGCAAGCGCGCCGAGACCGGGCGCCTGCTCGCGGTCGATATTCGCCTGGCGAACGCGGACGCGCCGGTGGGCAAAGCTGGTGGCAAGCCGCCACCGAGGCTGGTCGAGAACTGGACCTTCGGATCGACCGGCGCCTGCGTCCTGTGCCACAAGGAGGAGTCGGTTCAGTGGAAGACCACCTCGCACGCCTACGCGCTCGAAAGTCTCAAGACCAAGGGACGCGACCAGGATCCCGAGTGCCTGCAGTGCCACACCACGGCTTTCCTGCGCCCCGGCGGCACCCGAAGTCTGCCCACCGCCCGGCAGTACCTACCCGACGTGGGCTGCGAGTCGTGCCACGGCGCCAGCGTCGAGCACGTGCGCGCACAAAACAAGAAGACCGGCACCATTCGGAAGGCCAACGAGATCACCTGTCGCGAGTGCCACCCCGGCAACCGCAAGGGCGAGTTGTTCGATGTCGCGGCCGAGCTGAAGGGTGAACTTGGGCCGGGGCACGGCCAATGAAGCAACGTCAGGGCGTGCGCGCGATCGGGCTTGCCGTGGTTTTTTTCCTGACAGCGGGGACAGCATGGGCGCAACCCGAAGACATCGACGCCAGGCGCGCCGCGGTCGAGCGGCGCCTTGGTCGCATCAAGGGCCACGACAGCGCCAAGGCCAGTGTCCGCTGGCCGTACGATGTCGCCCGTCTGGTCAAGGCGGGGTTGCGGCGGCCCGGCACCAACGACTTCGGCCTGCGTGAAGACGGCACGCAGACCTTCGACTTCGACAAGGAACTGCGCGAGTCAGCAGCCCTGCTCACGGCGCTGGAGGCCGGCCGGGACCCGCTGGTGCGCGCGCGCGGCGATCACGAGCGGCACTACCAGTTCACTGACGCCAACGAGATCATGCCGTACCGGATCTACGTGCCGAAGACCTGGGACGGACGCTCCCGGTTGCGCATGCTGCTGGTGCTTCACGGTTCCACCCGCGACCACGACTTCTACTTCGATCGCGATCTCGGCATTCTGCCCAGACTTGCCGAGGCTCGCGGCTGGCTGGTGGTGTGCCCGATGGGTTACCGGCCGAACGCTGGGTACAACGCTGGCAGCCCAGGCCGCGATGGCGAGCTCAGCGAGCAGGACGTGCTCAACGTGTTCGACCTGGTGACCAAGGAGTATCCGGTCGACCTTGCGCGCGTGTACCTGTTCGGCCATTCGGCGGGCGGCACAGGCGGCTGGTACATCGGGACCAAGTATTCTGAAAAATTCGCCGGCCTGGCCATCAGCGCCGCTGGCACGCGCTCGGATGGCTTCCCGTTCGACAAGCTCAAGGGCAAAGCGTTGATGGTGATCGTCGGCAGCCAGGACGCCAGCAAGACCGTCGCCTTGGCGCGGCAGATGGGCGCGGCGCTTGCCCTGCACGGACTCGATCGGGAGTTCCTTGAGATCGATGGCGCCACCCACACCACCATCGTCCCGCTGGCCCTGCCGAAGGTCTTCGACCTGTTCGATCGGCACAGCCGCGCGACGAAGTGACCGCGGTCAGCCGCTGGCTAAGGCGCGGCCAGGGCCGCCATCAGCGCCCAGCGTTTTACGCACGAGATCTCGTCGTCGGTCAGGCGGGGCAAGGCCTGGGGCATCGGATCGCCGCACGACGGACGCGCCACCGCGACCTTCTCCACGAACACGCCGGTAAGCGGATCCTGCTTCGCCAGCATCGGCTTGCCGGCGCACTTGCCCTTGTCCGGGTTGGCCTCGCCCAGCTTGTTGACGACCCGGGCGGCCAGACCCTCGGACGCCAGATCCAGCGTGGTCGGGAACAACGTCACGCGGCCGTGGCAGATCATGCACTTCGGTCCGCGGAACAGCTTCTGTTCGATGTCGGCCATGGTGGCGCCCAGGGTGCAGGTGGGCAGCTCTGATCTGTTCGGGCCAGCCGCGTCTTTGCCCCCCGCAGCAGCACCACCACCACCGTCGCAGCCGACGAGCCAGCCCGCGATCGAAACCAATGCGGCGACGTGAAGGCGGCTCATCAGTTTGGGATGGTGAGGGTGGTCGGGGCCACCCAGTAGAGCGCGCCGCCCTGATCATCGGAGAAGAACATGCGCCCGTCGGGGGCGAACGCGACGTCTGACGGGCGGTCCAGCATCGATCCGCCGGGCCCAAAGCCGGTGACGAAGTTGCTCCACGCCTCGGCCGGCGCGTGCGTCTGCGGGTTGGTGCGCGCGAACACGATGCGCGCGCCTGCCCACGCCGGGCTCGAGTAGAAGCTGCCGTGAAGCGCGACGAACACGGCGCTTCTGTACGGCTCGGGCCACAGGTTGTGTTCCCAGTCGAGGCCGAAGGGCGTGTCCGCCAGCGTGAACTCGGCGTCCTCGCGGGCCACGTCGGCGCAGGTGCGGTTCGACGATGGCGCGCGCCGGTCCATCGTGTAGCAGCACGGATAGCCGTAGTCGGTGTCGGGCCGCAGGACAACCAGCTTCTCGCGCGCGCCTGGCGTCTGATCCTCGCCCAGCTCGCTGGCGCCGCAAACCTCGTCCTTGAAATGGCAGCGCATGTACATGGGATTGCGAAAGCCCTTGGCGACCGTCTGGAAGGTGCCCATGCCCACGCGCGAGATCTCGCCGCCCGCGCTGCTGCCGCAGACCCCGTACTCGCCGCGCGAGGCCATCAGTTGCCCACCGACCGAGCGCGCAAGCCCATGCGTCCAGCGCCCGCCGCGGCCGAACGAGGCCGGCACGCCCAGACTCTCGCGCCCGGAGCCTTCCCTGCGCTGCCCGTTGGCGAACGGCGTCCGGAACACCGACAGCGTCGTCGTGAAGTACAGATAGCCGCCACCGAGCGCGATGCCGTGCACGTCGGGTATGCCCGGGGCGAAGGTGGTGATCTCGGCGATGCCGTTGCGATCGTCGTCGGACAGCACCAGGATCGCGCCCGGGCCGCCGGCCGAACCACCCGCGGTCTGCATGCTGGGGGCGCCAACCACGAGATCGCCGTTGGGGGCGAACGCGATGGTCCGCGCCTCGGGGACTGTGGCGAATCGGCGCAGACAGAAACCCGCGGGCACTACAGCACCGACCACGTTCGTGCCCAGCGCGCAGAATGTCGCACCGGGAGCATCGACCCCCGGAGATGGTGGGTCCATGTCAGCCGCATCGTCGGACGGGGTCGGTGGCGACAGGGCATCGAACTCGGGCGGTGCTGCGCCGTCGGATCCGGGCGCGCCACCGTTGCCGGCTCCGTCACCTTCGCCCGGGCCGTCAGCCGTCGCCGGATTGCTGCCCCCGGACGAGCCACAGGCGACAACTGACAAGCAGGCCGCGACCGCGATGCAGGCAACGGGCCCGGAACTAGCACGGAGTCCCGGGCGCCAAGCTTTGAGCCCCACGTTGTACTTTGTACCGCGCTGGAATCGTCGGGGCAACACGGGTTTCGGCGCTGACAAGGCTCCGGTCAGCGGCTGTGCGAGCGGCTGGTGAAGTCGGTCGCGACGCCGGTCTTTCGGGCGGCCCGCCGACCCCGCCGGAGCCTGTCAGGAGGCAAGGCGATCAGGGCGGCCGTCGTCGTTCCGACCAGGAGAAGGATGTTCCGAAAACGCCGCGGCGGCGTCTACGACGCCTTCCTCCGGCGGCTCGCGCGGCTACCGGTTCTCGTCTGGTTGCTAGTTCCCGACAAGACAGTAGATGCGGCCCGCGCCACCACCAGGTGTGGTGTTCGCGCACTGACCTGTGTGAGACGCGTTCCACACCGTGAAAGTACCGGTGGTGGCCATTGCCGGCCCGAGGCCGTCGCAGTGACCCACGCCGGACATCCCGGTGGTCGCAGTCCAGTCGCTGCAGGTCAACCCATCGTTCACGGTGCCGTCAGCCTTCGTACCGGTCAGAATATCGTGCTGGTTGGGCGACGGCGACCCCGCCCATTGACCGTTGATGCGGTTGCCCTTCTCGTCGAGAAACAGAGCTGCGTCACCGGGCCTGGCATGCAGCGCCGCCTTGTCTGCTCCGATCATCATGCCGCGCGAATTCACGTACGGCCCGGCGCCGATGCGGTCGCGCGCGTCGGTTTTTGGATTCATTGCGCTCAGGTAGGCCCGCCAGGTCTTCTGGCCAAGGCCAGCAGCTACGGCGAGCTTCTGGCAGCGTGCGTCTGCCCCGACCAGCCCACCGAGGTTGCCGGTCATGCTGGTGTCGCTCGACACGAAAAACGTCGTGGCTGGATTGGCCGCGACCGCGCCTGCCGCTCCGCCAGTTCCGCCGTCAGTGCCCGAAGTTCCGCCTCTACTAGAAACATCGTTGCTTCCCGCATCTGCAGCCCCGGCCGTGCCACCGACTGCGCCGCCGTCAGCCCCCGAAGCTCCGCCGCTTCGCGAGCCTGCGGCCCCCGAAGCTCCGCCCGCGGAAGCTCCGCCGGCGCCCGCGCTGGCGGTTCCGCCTGAACCGGCCGCCACTCCACCAGCACCCACACCCCCGCTGCCTGCGCTCCCGTTGCTCTCCCCGCCGGTACCTCCGGCACCGGAACCACCCGACGAGCTAGAGCATGCAGCCGCCAGGGCGACTGCCAACGTTACCGGGACGATGAACAGCGAGTAGGTGCGCATGATGAATCATTCCATCGGCCGCTCAATTTTTGCAACTGCCGTTCGAACCCGGGTCGCGCCGGAGCATCCTACCTTGCCACCGTAAACCGCCGCCCGACCGTCGTCACCACGTCGGCTGTCGGACGGTTACCGATCTAAAATTCTCTGCCAGTCGGGCACCAATCGGCGTGAAACGGTCCCTTCGCGGTGCCTCCGCCCTCCCATGCGACGTCGATCGTACCTTCGATGTACTCGCCTGGCACCACCTTGGTCAGCATGGCGCTGCCGCCGTCGATTGCGTGCGTTTCCTTCGGCTTCATCCCCATCGAGTAGTTGATCTCCGCGCTACCTGGCTTCATATCTTGCGAGGCTATGAGCGGCATGTTGACCGTTGCCGTTCCGACCAGGCCCTCGAAAATTTGCACGTTTGCGGGGATCAGGTCGCGCCACTTGGGCTTCACGGAGATAGCGGCGCAGGTCACCGGTTCAGAGAACAAGTAGAAGAGCGGGCCGCCACCCAACTCCGACGGATTTTTCGGCATTCCGATCCAGAGCCCCGACATTTGCGGTTTGATGGGTTCCGTTCCGTACATCCCCACCAGGGTGCCGGTGCCTCCCGTGACCCGGCTTGCCTTATTCGAGGCGCATCCGAAGGCTGAGAGAGAGAGGGCAACCAAGGTAACCGCAAGAAAACGTGTGGTCATACCAGACTCCTTTCGGACCGTGTGTTCATGCCGGAGGGAAGATGGGCGCCAGTGCCAGGCGCATGCCGAGGTGATCGCTTCGGGTCCCGGGGTTGTTTCCGTCGCGGCGGGCGGCGCTGCAGGCTGAGGCCGGGAGATGGAACCCGCCACCGCGATAGGGGTGACCCGGGCCTGGCTGGAAACTCACCGGATCGACGAGCGGCGTCGCCGACGTGGGATAACGGATGCCCTGGCTGTGCAGCACCACGTTGTCGAAGTTCCATTCCCAGACATTGCCGTGCATGTCGTGGAGGCCCCATTTGTTTGCCATCTTCGTGCCCACGTCGTGGGTTTGGCCACCGCTGTTGCCCGAATACCATCCCATGTCGTCCATGTTGCCCGTGCCCGCGATGGCGCCGGTGTGGCCGGCGCGGGCGGCGTACTCCCACTCGGCCTCGGTGGGAAGACGGAACTTGTACCCCGCCGGTAAACGCGCGACCTCCCGCACATTGAGCTTGTCGGGGATTGCCATTGCTTCGCTCCAGGTGATGCTCTCCACGGGTCGCTGGGGCCCCATGTGCCGGGAAGGGTTGTTGCCGGCGATCGCCTCATATTGGGCCTGCGACAGCTCGGTGCTCCCCATCCAGAACCCGCGCGATATCTTGACCGGCAGCAAACCATA
>JANPCZ010000288.1:0-1641 GCA_031431215.1 Myxococcales bacterium | reverse complement strand
ACCACGTCATAGTCGGCGACGCGGCCGAAGATGTCATCGTCGAGTGTGACGGGACCGAACTTGAGGAACTTGGGCGCGCCCTTGGCGACAACGGTTTCGGCAGGCTTTGATGCACTGGCGCTGGCTTCGGCCTTGATGCGGCCCTTGCCGGTGTCAGCCAGCGACCCTGCTGTCAGGATCATGCCGGTGACGGCTGCTGTCAGCAACGACAGCGCTTTGATGGTGGGGAAATTACGTGTCTTCATCAGCCTCAACCTCCTGGGAAAATAGAGAATGCACTGCCGAGCCAACGACAGTGGAAAGCACTTGCGTTCCCGATGGCGATCCGTTTCGCCATCGGGGGTTACTCGATCCGTCTGTTCACCATCGATTCGGGGAGTCCCGAGATCTCTTCGCGGTAGAACGGGCCTTGATTGGCGTGCCAAAGCGGTGCGTAAACAACGCCGCAACAAGTCATTATGCATGGACTGAATGCCAGACGCAACCTTGAAGCGGGTCGAATTCCATGCGAGTTTGGTCTGCCCACTTTGACAATTGAGCGGTGAACCAAAGAAAAACCCCCGGCCTGATGAGGCCGGGGGTCTGAGGTTTCTACTGCCGGCGAAAGTTGTCGCCGGTTCCGGGGATGATTCAGGTTACTGGATAACCTTGAACTTGTAGTTGGTCGTTCCCGGTGTTGGGCACGGAACGCCTGTAAACACCGAGGGCCCGACAAACACGGCGTACTTCGTGCCGCCCACCAAGGTGGAGGTGATGGTGGTGACCGTGTTGGCCACGGACGTGCCAGCACCCGCGACAAATGCCAGCGTGCCGCCTCCGGCGCACGTTGTGACGTCAGTCGTGCCGTTGGTGACAAAGCCGGCCAAACCGGTGAAGTTGGTGGTGCAGAACTCAATCTTGTAGACGCCGCTGGTGGCCGGTGTGAACAGGTACCAGTCGGTATCACGCAAGTTCTGCGTGCCGGTCACGTAAGTCGACGCGACTCCGCAGTACTGCGTGGTGAGGGTGACGGGGAACCCGAAGGCAGAAGGAGTCGAGTTGCAGCCGCCGTTGGGGTCGCCGGTGGCAACATCGCCGTCGATGCGGCAGGGCAGACCTTCGAGCGTGCCGGTGCAGGTTCCGCAAGACGGCGGAGGTCCGCAGCTCGTGACACAGTCAACCACGAGGTTGTAGTCAGCCGCGTCAGCCGGTGAGTAGTGATCAACGAGAATGAAGTAAGTGGTGTTGGGCGTCACAGTGGCGCACAACTGGGAAGGCCCAAACGCCGGTGCCGTGCAGAAATCGTCATCGCAAGCCTTCTCGACGAGTGCACCGCATGCGCCTGTGTAGATCGACAGAACCACATCCTTTGTCCCGCCGCCGGTGCTGCTGCACATGCTCAGCTTGAGCGAAGTCTGAGCAGCGCCGGTGGTGATCTTGTACCACCAGCTTGCATCCTTGGTGAACGGTCCGCCGCCTGCGATTTCGCAGGTGCTGTCGGGATCGCTGGCCGCTGCGGTGTAGGTAACGTACTGGGCAGCAGTCACGGTGTTGGTGCTGCCGCAGGTGATCTCGGTGGCGCCGGCGCACTCCTCGTTGGCCGGAGCGGGCGGAGGTCCGCACACCAGCGTGGTGGTGCAGGCCACGCCCGTATCCGTCACC
>JANPCZ010000287.1:0-18526 GCA_031431215.1 Myxococcales bacterium | reverse complement strand
TCCGACACGCTGATGCTGGGTGTGCGGCAGGCGCTGCCCGCCTGGGGCACACGGGCGGCGCGCGCGCGCGTGGCGGATGAGGACGCCGCCAACGCCCGCGAGGCCGCCCGCGGTCGCCGCCTGGACGTCATCGCCCAGGTGCGGCGAGCCTTTGCCGAGTACGCGCGCGCCGACGGCGAGATGGCCTTGCATCGCGAGCACGCAGGCCTGACCTCGAAGCTGGTCGATCTGGCGCGGCAGAACTACCAGACCGGCAGGGGCACGCAGCAGGAGGTGTTGCGCCTGTCGCTTGAGCTGTCGCGGTTGCACGCCGATCTGGCGCGCATCGAGCAGGAGCGTTTGTCGAGCAGCGCGCTGCTGAACGCGCTGATGGGCCGGGCGCCCGAAGCCGCACTTGGCCCGGCGGCCGCGCTGGTACCGCCCGACGCGCCACCCGCCCGCGACATGCTGGAGAAGGAACTGGACCGCAACCGGGTCGAGATAGTGTCCGCGGCGCGTACCATCCGGCGCGACGAGGCCGCGCTCGATCTGCGACGGCGGGAGGCGCGGACGCCGGCATTCATGATCGGCCTCGACTACTGGTACATGCCGATGAATCACGAAAAGCACGGCTACGGCGCCATGGTGTCGATGACTCTGCCGTGGCTTGGCGGCCGACGCGGTGACGAGATCGAGCAGAACGAACGCGGGCTGCGCGCCGATGCCAAGGCGTTGCAGGCCACGCGATCGGCGGCGCGTTTCGAGCTGTTCGATGCCGCCGTGCGGGTTCAAGCGGCGCAGCAGCATTTCGCGATCCTGGATCGGGATCTGCTGCCACAGGCCCAGCACAGCTACGAGGCCGCCGAGGCCGCATACGCGGTTGGTCAGGGCGACGCTGTCGGCCTGCTCGACTCGCTACGATCGCTCTTGCAGGTCCGGGTCGAGCGCATCCGCGCTCTCGCGCACCTTCACACCACGCTGGCTGATCTGGACCGCGCCGCCGGGCGAGAGGTGGCGTCGTGAGTCCGCCAGACAGCGCCCCGCGCGGCGTGAAGTCGATGGCGGTGGTGCGCTGGGTGCTGGTCGCCGCGATGGCGTTGGCGGCCGCCGCATCGATCCTGAGCTACGCCGGCGTCAGTCTGCAAGACGGCGGAGCTGTGCCGGCCGGGAAAGCCCAGACCTACTACTGCCCCATGCATCCGCAGGTGGTGCAGGACCATCCCGGCGACTGCCCGATCTGCAACATGACCATGGTGGCGAAAACCCCAGGTGCCAAGGCCGGCCCAGCCGCCGCGGCGCCACCGCAGGCCGCTGCGGGCGATGGCAAGTTCTATTGCCCCATGCACCCCGAGGTCACGTCTGACGATCCGAACGCGACGTGCCCGAAGTGCGTCGGCATGAAGCTGGTGCCGCGCCCGCCATCGGCATCCGCGCCGATCGCTGTTGACCACGCCAACCACGCCGCCGCAGCTGCTGTACCGGGGCTGGCACCGGTGGAGCTATCGCTCGATCGGATCCAGCTCACCGGTATGCGAACCGCGCCAGCGACGAACGAGACGACCGGCGGCACGCTGCGCACGGTGGGCGTGGTGGCCGCGAGCGAGCGCGGCTTCGCCCAGGTGACCACGCGATTCGCCGGCTTCATCGAGACCCTGGCGGTGACCGAGACCGGCAAGCTGGTCCGACGTGGCCAGGTCCTGGCCACGGTGTACAGCCCCGAGGTGCTGCGGGCGGCCCAGGAATTGATCACGGCGCGGGCCTGGAAGGCGGCGCAGCCGGCCGAACCGGCGGGCGCTACAGCGGCCACGGCGCCGCACCATGAGCTGGTATCGGGTCTCGACGGAGATGCTCGGCGGCGGCTCGAACTGCTGGGGGTCTCGACCGTCGAAATCGACGACATCGCCCGTACCGGCAAGCCGCCCGCGGCGGTGGCGGTACGCGCCCCGGCAGATGGCCACGTGATCACCAGGAACGCGGTCGCGGGCGCGGCGGTGCAGCCCGGTGTGCCGCTGTTCGAGATCGCCAACTTGCGCAGCGTATGGGTGCTGGCCGATGTGAACGAGTCGGACGTCACGCGCGTGCGGCTGGGGCAACCCGCGACCCTGGAGCTGGGCGCGTTTCCCGGCGAGTCGTTCAAGGGCAAGGTCTCGTTCGTGTATCCGACGATGGACGCCGGCACGCGCACGCTGCGCGTACGGCTGGAGTTTCCCAACCGCAGCGGCGCGGCGGGCCCGAAGTTGCGGCCCGGCATGTACGGGCAGGTGTTGCTGGCGCTGCCCGAGAGCTCACGCCTGGTCGTGCCGAGCGAGGCAGTGGTCGACACCGGCGACCTTCAGTACGTGTTCGTGGCGCGCGCGGGCGGCCGATTCGAGCCACGCCGGGTCAAGCCGGGCGCCCACTTCGGCGACCGGACCGAGATCCTGGACGGCGTGCGCGCGGGCGAGATGGTGGTGACCACCGCGAATTTTCTCGTCGACTCGGAGAGCCGGCTGCGAGCGGCGATCGAAGGTCAGATGGCGGGCGGCGCTGGGACCGGAACCTCCACCGGCGCTGCCACGAAGTCCGACTGCGACACCTTGATCGACGGCCAGAAGTACCCGGACAAGGCCGCTGCGTGCCGGGCGTGCGAAATCCAGCACCGCGGCATGGGCACCATGGCAGCAGACTGCAAGACGGCCATCGCCAAGCCGTGGAAGTGAACCTGCGCCATGGTTGAACGAATCATCGAGTTCTGCGCGCGCAATCGCATCATCGTGCTGATGGGGGTGGGGTTCGCGCTGCTGGGCGCGTTCGCGGCCATCCGGCGCGTGAAGGTGGACGCCATCCCGGATCTCAGCGATCCGCAGGTCATCGTCTTTTCCGAATGGATGGGCCGCAGCCCGACTCTGATCGAGGATCAGGTCACCTACCCGATCACGTCCAAGCTTCTCGGCACGCCCAAGGTCACCGACGTGCGCGGCTTCTCGATGTTCGGCATGTCGTTCGTCTACGTCGTATTCGAGGAAGGCACCGACATCTACTGGGCGCGCAGCCGCGTGCTGGAATACTTGAACGGTCTGCGCGGAGCCTTGCCCGAGGGCGTGAGCCCGACGCTGGGGCCGGACGCCACCGGCATCGGCTGGGTGTTCCAGTACGCGCTCACCGACAAGACCGGCAAGCATGGCCTAGACGAGCTGCGCACCTTCCAGGACTTCACGCTGCGGTATGCCCTGGGAAGTGTTTCAGGCGTGGCCGAGGTCGCCAGCATCGGCGGCTACCAGAAGCAGTACCAGGTCACCGTCGATCCAGATCGTCTGCGCGCCTATGGCGTTGGCTTCGACGACGTCGCCAGCGCCATACGGGCGTCCAACAACGACGTCGGCGGTCGCATCCTGGAGATGTCGGGACGCGAATACTACGTGCGGGGGCGGGGCTACATCCGGGATCTGGCGTCGATCGAAGATGTGGCACTGCGGGCGGCGGGGCCGGCCGGCACGCCGGTGCTGGTCAAAGATGTCGCGAAAGTGCGCTTCGGCCCCGAGATGCGGCGCGGCCTGCTGGAATGGAACGGCGAGGGCGAGGCGGTGGGCGGCATCGTGGTCATGCGCTTCGGCGAGAACGCGGTCGACGTCATCGACCGGGTCAAGAAGAAGTTCGAGGATCTACGGGGCAGCTTCCCCGATGGCGTCGAGATGACCATCGCCTACGATCGATCGAGCTTGATCGGGCGATCCATCGACACCCTCAAGCAGGCGCTTCTGGAAGAAGCCATCACCGTCAGCCTGGTCATCATCCTTTTCCTGCTGCATCTGCGCAGCTCGCTATTGCCGATCCTGTCGCTGCCCATCAGCGTGGCGCTGTCGTTCATCCCGATGTACCTGCTCGACATCCCGTCGACCATCATGAGCCTGGGCGGTATCGCCATCGCCATCGGCGCCACCGTCGACGCAGAGATCGTGATGATCGAGGCCGCGCACAAGAAGCTGGAACACGCCGGGCCAGGCGCCGATCGACACAAGCTACTGGCCGAGGCGGCGCGCGAGGTCACACCGGCGATCTTCTTCTCGCTGCTCATCATCGCGGTGGCGTTCCTGCCGGTGTTCACGCTGACCGGTCAGGCCGGCCGGCTGTTCAAGCCGCTCGCGTACACCAAGACCTTCGTCATGTTGATCTCGGCGGTCCTGTCGATCACGTTCGCGCCCGCGCTGCGCGATCTCTTGATCCGCGGCAAGATCCGGCCCGAGAAGAACCACCCCGTGTCGCGCTTCCTGATCCGGCTGTACGAGCCGTTCGTTTGGATCGCGCTGCGGCGGCCCAAATCGACGGTCGCCATCGGGCTGCTCGCAATTGCGTCGGCGGTGCCGATGGCGATGAAACTGGGGCACGAGTTCATGCCAGCGCTGAACGAAGGTGATCTGGTGTACATGCCGATCACGTTCCCCAACATCTCGATCGAGGAGGGCAAGCGGCAGCTGCAAGCCCAGGATCGCATCTTGCGCAGTTTCCCCGAGGTCGAAACTGTGTTCGGCAAGATCGGGCGCGCCGAGTCGGCGACCGATCCGGCACCCATCACCATGGTCGAGACCACCGTCCGGCTGAGGCCACCGTCTACGTGGCGCAAGCACCACCATGACCGCTGGTACTCGGCCTGGGCACCAGGGTGGCTCAAGGCGCCGCTCGGCCGCATCTGGCCCGAGCTTGTCGCCCTGACCTGGAGCGAGCTGACCGCCGAGATGAACGCGAAGATGCAGTTCCCGGGTTGGACCAACGCGTGGACCATGCCGATCAAGACCCGCGTCGATATGCTGACCACCGGCGTGCGCACGCCCGTCGGCATCAAGGTATTCGGCACCAGCCTGGAGGAAATCGAAAGCGTTGGCACCGCCCTTGAGCGCCTCATTTCGCCCGTGCCGGGAACCCGCAGCGTGCTCTACGAGCGCAACCTGGGCGGCCTTTACGTCGACATCATCCCGAAGTCCGCCGAGCTGGCCCGCTACGGCCTGCGTGTGGCTGACGTCGAGCGGGTCATCGAGGGCGCCATCGGTGGCACGCCGATCGGTGTGACCATCGAGGGCCGCAACCGCTTCTCGATCAACGTCCGCTACCCGCAAGATCTGCGAAGCGACATCGAGAAGCTCAAGCGCCTCCTGGTGCCGGTGACGTCGGGAACCGGATCGGGATCGCGGCCGGCACCGGGCATGGGAATGGGAACCCAGGGCGCTTGGCTGCTGACCGCTCGGCCCCGCCTGCTGCTGGCGCAAGCCATGCCGATGGACGGATCGGGCGCGCCGCCGCCGGTGGGTGCCGCGCTGCGACTACCGGGGCGCCGATCGATGTCGGACGCGCCGTCGCTGGGATCGATGGAGCCCAGCATGGACGGCGCCATGCCACCCGCAGGACCGCGCATGGGCACCGAGGCAAACATGAGCGCGACCCCGGGGGCGCGAACGCCGGGTACGGCGCTGCTTCCCGTCAGTGGCGGTGCGTTCGTGCCGCTCGGGCAACTGGCAGATGTGCGCATCGTGGGCGGGCCGCCGATGGTGCGTGACGAGGCCGGGCTGCTGGTCGGCTATGTGTACGTCGATATCGATCAGACAACGCGCGATCTCGGCGGCTACGTCAACGACGCCAAGGAAGTCGTCGGCCAGGCCGTCACCGCCGGCAGCCTGAAGCTGCCACCGGGCACCTACCTCAAGTGGACCGGCCAGTACGAACAACTGGCCGAAATGACGGCCCGGATGAAGCTGGTCATTCCGGTGACGCTGATGATCGTCGTCATCCTGCTGTACTGGCAGTTCCGAAAGATCGCGAAGGTGCTGATCGTGCTGCTGTCGATCCCGTTCGCGGTGGTGGGCAGCGTGTGGCTGCTCTGGGCGCTCGACTATCGCCTGTCGACCGCGGTGTGGGTCGGCGTCATCGCGCTGGTCGGCCTGGCCGCGCAGACCGGCATCGTCATGATCGTCTACATCGATAACGCCTTCGAACGGCACCGCCGCGAAGGCAAGGTCCAGTCCCTGGCCGACATCGTGGACGCTGTCATGGAGGGCACGGTCCAGCGTGTGCGGCCCAAATTGATGACAGTGGCCACCATGTTGATCGGCCTTGTGCCACTGTTGTGGGCGGACAGCTCGGGTGCCGACGTCATGAAGCGGATCGCCGCGCCCATGGTCGGTGGGCTCTGCACCTCGGCCTTCCTTACGCTAGAAATCATCCCAGTGATCTACACGTACTGGCGCAACGAGGAACTTCTGTGGGACCGCCTCGCGGCATCGGCGCCCGCGGCCCGCAGGGCCCTCGCCCTGTACGCGATCTTGGCGGGGATCGGCGCGGCGCTGATCGCGGCGGCGCTGCTGTCGCAGCTCTATGTCACCTGGCCCCAGACGATGGCGCGCGCGGCGTTGCTCTCCGCTTTTGCCATCTTTGCCGGCGCCATCGCCATGTACCTGGCGCAAAGGCCGGCGGCGCGGCGAGCGGCTTTCCCGGTGGACGCGTAACCATGGCCAGCAACGTGCGACGCCTGGCGGCGCAGGTACTGATGTCAGCAGAGGGACGCTTCGTCGATGAGGCACTGGAAGAGGTGCGCGCCGGTGACCTGTCGCCACGCGATCGCGCGCTGTTGACCGCGCTGGTATTCGGCACGACCCGCTGGCGGCGGCCGCTCGACTGGCTCATCGACGCGTGCGCGCGCACCGTCGACGTCGAGATCCGCCAGCACCTGCGCCTGGCGTTGTTCCAGATCCGCTACCTGGATCGCATCCCCCGCCACGCCGCCGTGTTCGAGGCGGTCGAGCTGGCGAAGTCCCACAGCCGCGCCATGGGCGGCTTCGTCAACGCCGTGCTCCGGCGCGCAGCCGATCGGCCGCTGCCCGCCGACGTCGGCGTGCGCACCTCGCACCCAGACTTCCTGCTCGCGCGCTGGCGGCCACGCTTTGCTGATCTGGATGGGTTGCTTGCCGCCAACAACACGCCCCTGCCGGTCACCGCCCGTCCCAACCCGTTGCGCGCCCCGGTGGACATGGGGCAAGACCCGTTCGAGATCACCGGCGATCCGGTCGCTCATCCCGGGTTTGGTCTCGGACACTTCACCGTGCAGGATGAGACCTTCATCAAGGTAGCGCCGTGGCTTGACCCGCAGCCGGGCGAGCGCGTGCTTGACCTGTGTGCCGCACCCGGCGGCAAGTCCACCCACCTGGCCGAGTTGATGGGCGGCAAGGGCACCGTCGTGGCGGTCGATGTACCCGAGCGCATCGGCCTGGTCGCCCAAGCGGCGGGGCGCCTGCAGCTGAGCAACATTCGTTGTGTCGCCGGCGACGCCACCACTATCGAATTTCCCGAGCCGTTCGATGCCATCTTGCTCGACGCTCCGTGCTCGAACACCGGAGTGCTATCGCGCCGGCCCGACGTGCGCTGGCGTCTGCACGAGGCCGACGTCACCAGGATGGTGGCGCTGCAGCGGCGCCTGATCGCCCGCGCCGCGCACCTGCTGCGCCCAGGTGGGCGACTGGTCTACGCGACATGCTCGCTTGAGCCCGAAGAGAACCGGATCGACTGCCCGGGCCTGCGGTCGATCAAGGATGAGCTCATCATGCCGTCACCGCACCACTCGGGCGGCTACATGGCGCTCGCGATCAAGGACGGCTAGGCGACGGCTTGGCGACACCAACACCGCAGCGCCCGGTTTCGCGCGTCACTTGACCAAGCCACCCTTTTGCAACGAGCTCTTCACCATCTTACGCAGTTCGGTTATCAGCGCGTCGGGTCCGTGCGGCGGCGGCTCGATCTTGCCTGGCTGATGCTTCTTGAGGCAGCGGTTCAGGTCGGCCTCGAATAGCGCCCGCACGTCGGCGTCCTTGAGGATGGCCGACGCCGTGCGCCCCTTGACCTCCCTATCAGGCAGCAACGCGCACAGCTTCTCGAGCCCGTCGGTCAGATCGCCAAGCAACTCGCGCACCGCCTTCATCTCGCCCGCCAGCTGCTGCAACCCGCGGTGCACCGCGCCCGTCGCAAGCGCCGCGGCCGCTGCCAGCCGCAGCATCACGGCATCGTCGGCAACGCCCAGGCCCTGGTAGTGGTCGGGGAACATGTCCCACGAATCGATGACGTAGTTGAGCGCTCCGACCAGCACGCGCCGCGCCGCCTCTGGCGTCTTGTCGTCGGCCAGCGCCGCACGCACGCGGCCCACGTCCATTGCAAACCCATCGACCAGCTTCTGCAGTGTCTCGATCAGCTTGTCGTTCGCGGACATCCCGGACCTCCTCGTGAGCGCGTGCCGTGGCAGGCTACAAACGCGCGGCAGTGTACCCCGAAACCCGCTACCAGGAGGACGTGGTCGACCGACGAGTCCCGCTCCGAGCGCACGGCCGGTTCGCCCGCTACGCGAACGGATTGACGATCGTGAGGCCCCGGATCCGCTGACCGGCGTTCAGGTCCTCGGTCAGCAACCGGCCACACCGGGACGCCTCGGCCGTCGCAACGATGAGGGCATCCCAGAACGAGAGCCCCAAGGTAGCCACCATCTCGAGGGCGTCATGCACGAACGCCTTCTGGACCGGCCTCACGTCCAGCCAGTCGAGCGCCAGCAGGGCCTCGCGCACGACCATCGCGGGCAAGGCGAGCTTGCGCAGGGCCGTGTTCGCCAGCTCCTGCAGGACCTGGGTCGAGACCACACCCTGCCCGTCGCGTCGAAGTTCTTCCAGGATCTCGAGCGCGCGCGCTTGCTTGCGTCGATCCCGGCCATCGATGGCGTACACGAGGACATTCGTATCCACGAACGTCCTCACCGGCTTCGTCGCCTTTTACGCACGGGAGGCCGTGGCGGAGTTGCAGCGAGACTGTCAGCGTCCCGCGCGATGGAAACACCCTTTCCGTAGCGATCGAGTCGCTCGGCATAGATCTCTTCGCGACTCCAGCGCCAGGCCTTCTCCGGCCGGGACCTGGCGCTGACCGCGAGGAGACGCTCGCGCCACGACGTGTCGGCCGGAGGTCGAACGACCGTCCCGAGCGCCTGGCGGACCAGGGCGTTAAGGGTCGTACCGTGCGCCTGGGCATAGGCGCGCGCTGCCGCAAGGAGATCGTCGTCGATCGCCAGGGTCACGTTGCTCATCTGCACAGGTTATGTGGGCACGCTATGGTGTGCAACCCCCCCCACGCTTCGCTCAGATTACCCGCGCCGGGCCGCGTCTGCGCCACACATCCAACCTGCCAGGGCTGGAAAGACCACCTGTCCTCCGACGAAGGCGGCGCACCGAGGCGCTGCGTCTTGAGGGCCGCGTGTTTTGAGGCTGAATTCGCGGCGCTCAAGGCGCAGGAGCGGCTGTGAAGCGCGGCGCGCCGGTCCCTACCACTCACCCGTATTCGGCATCGACGCCCACGGCTCGCGTGGCGGCAGGGGCTGTCCCTGCTGCAAGAGCTCGATCGAGATCCTGTCAGGCGAGCGCACGAAGGCCATGTGGCCATCGCGCGGCGGCCGGTTGATGGTCACGCCGCGCTTGATGAGGTGCTCGCACAGGGCGTAGATGTCGTCGACTTCGTAGGCGATGTGACCGAAGTTGCGACCGCCCTTGTAGTCCTCGGGATCCCAGTTGTAGGTCAGCTCGATCTGCGCGTGCTCGTCGCCAGGAACCGCCAGGAACACCAGGGTGAAGCGCCCCTTGTCCGAGTCCTTGCGTCGCTGCTCACGCAGACCCAGCCCGCCGCAGTAGAAGCTCAGCGACTCTTCGAGATTGGCAACGCGCACCATCGTATGGAGGTACTTCATCGCGCCCGACCCTAGCACGGTGACACCGGCCCGCAGCCGTCACACGATGCGCTCGACCGCCTCGAAGCCCACCACCCCGTCAGCACCGACGCTCGCAACAGTGAGCCGGAACGCGGCGCCGTTCTCCAGCGGCGGCGGCATGGTGCCGGTGACCGCCAGCAGGAATACCCGCATGGCGCCGCCGTGGCTCACCACCAGGCTGGCGCCCGCATCACCGCCTGCGCCTCCAGCCACCCGGTGCAGCGCCGCGGTCATGCGCAACGTGACGTCCTCGTACGCCTCGGCGCCGGGCGGCGGCCGCCGTGGATCAGCGCGGTGGGCGGACCACAGGTCGGGAAATCGTTCGGCGCACTCGTCGCGGGTCAAGCCCTCGAACACACCGTAGCGGCGCTCGCGCAGATCCGCATCCACGCCGTTGAACATCGCGCCGATCTCGCGCGCGACGATCTCCCCGGTCTCGCGAGCGCGGGACAGATCGCTTGCCGTCACCGCCGTGATGCCGTGGCCGCGTAATGCCACGGCCAGCGTCCGCGCCTGCGCGCGCCCGGCGTCGTTGAGCGCGATGTCCGTGTGTCCCTGCCAGCGCCCCTGCCGGTTCCACTCGGTCTCGCCATGGCGGGCGATGAAGATGTGTCGGGGCATGCCGGCGACGGACACGCCCTCAGAGCATCGTCCGATCCACGGCCACGCCCATCGCGTGATAGCCCTTGTCCACGTAGACCGTGGTGCCGGTGATGCCGCTGCCGAGCGCACTCGACAGGAACGCCGCCGCAGCGCCGACCTCGACGGCCGTGATGGCTTCGGGCAGGGGCGAGTTGGCCTTGCCGTACTCGATCATCTTCTCGATGAAGCCGATGGCCGACGCCGCCCGCGACGCCCACGGTCCGGCCGAGATGACGTTGACCCGGTGCCCCCACTTGCGGCCCGCCTCGTAGGCCAGCACGCGCGTGTCGCTTTCCAGCGCGGCCTTGGCCGACGACATGCCGCCGCCGTAGCCCGGCACCACACGCTCTGACGCCAGGTAGGTCAGCGCCAGAAAGGAACCGCCCGGCCGCACCAGCGGCCCAAGCCGCTGCACCATCGACACGAACGAGTACGCGCTGGCGCTGACCGCCGCGAGGTAGCCCTTGCGGCTGGTTTCGGACAGCGGCTTTCTCACTTCGGGGCCGTTGGCCAAACTGTGCACCACGATGTCGAGGGCCGGATCGCCGAAGTCGGCGCGCAGGCGATCGGCGAGCCCGCCGATGGTGAAGTCACCCTGATCCCGGTAGCGCTTGGACTCGCGCACGTCCGTGGGCACGTCATCGAGAGAGTCGTACTCGGCGTCAAGCGGGTAGATGCGCTCGAACGCCAGCTTGCTCCCGTCCGACATCACCAGCGACCCGTCGAACTTACCGCGCTCGAGCATGGTCTTGAAGATGCCCAGCGCCGGCGGCCAGGTCCCCAGGCAGACGCTGGCGCCAGCCTCGCTGAGCGCCTTGGCGATCGCGAAACCGAAGCCGCCGTCGTCGGCCACACCGGCGACCAGCGCCCGCTTGCCGCGCAAGTCGATGTTCAACATGGCGGGCGAGGTTTGGCGCGAAATGCCGCGTCCGTCAAGCCAGGCGCCGCGTGGCCCATCTGTCGTCGCCGCCTTCCGCTGGGCTCGCTCAGGGCACCGGCACCCCTGCTTCCTTGAGTTTCAGCACCAGGTGCACCTCATCCTTGGCGGTGTCCCAGGCGCATCCCCGGTAGCCCTTGAAAACAACCTGCCGGCCCACCGCAACGGCCCTGTCCTCCATCGGCGTGTCATCCCTGGTCACAATGTGAGGGGCCTGACCAACGCCGCAAACCACGGGTTTGTAAGGCGCCGCGGGAACCGGCTCAACGAACACGGTCAGCTCCTTCTCTTCCGCGCAGCCCATTCTATCGAAGAAGAATGGCAGCACGATCGGCTTGTCGGTGGGCTCGCATAGGGTCCCCATTGTGATGGGCGCGAACGTCAGGGTGATGATCCGACCTGGCCGGTCTGCCGAGAATGCCTTCTGCACGTCGACCGGAATCTCGATGGTCCCGGTGACGGTGAAACCGTGCTCGCAGCCCAGGCCGAGAACGGCGGCGAGCGCGACAGCTCCCGCTTTCATGGCGCCCCCACCCCGCCCCGCATCTGGTTGATGGCGTCCCGCACGTAGTCGGAAAGATCGCGCCCGTCAAACTTCAGGCTCGCGTTCGCGAAATCATCGAAGAAGCGGTGCGCGTAGGCTTCTTCGATCAGCGTCGCCTGTTGCTCGGGGCCAAGTTGGCTCCAGGTCTTGCCCGCCGCGGCACCGTCTTCCCAGCGATAGGCCGCGGTCTCGCCCTTCGCCGCCTGCGAAAACAACGAGCCCGACAGATAGTTGGCGTTGCCGTTCTGGTACTGCCAGACGTGCGACATCTCGTGCACGAGCGTCTTCTGCCAGTTCGGGTTCGATGCATCCATTTTCATGTAGATCGTGTTGCCAGGCGTGAACGGACGATCGTTGACGTCGAAGATGCCAGCGTCGCCTTCTTTGATGCGCACCTTCGAGTAGTCGATGGTGTTGCCAAACACCTTGCGCAGCTCGGCTACCTCGCCATCGTTGAGGCCACGACCCACCTCTTCGAGATGGACGACGGTCTGCACCGCTGAGATGGCTCGTGTGCCCGCGATGATGGCCTCGTCGACCACGTTGCGAACCGTGGCGTCGAACAGGCCCACGCCCATGTCCTTCAGTCCGCCGCCCACATCGCCCTCAAGGAGGATGTTGCAGAACCCGGCGCTGAAATCGCGCAAGCCCTCCCCCACACCCACGAACAGCCCCGTACCCACGTCAAGCGCTCCGGTACCCAGGCTGCGTCCCGCATCGACCAGGCGCGCCGACTGATCCTGACTGTAGTCCCAGGCCACGCCAATGCCGTCGCCCAATCTGTCCCCGGCCGCCATCGCGCCCTTCTTCACCTCGCTGCCCACGGAGCCGACGGCGTGGGCTGCCCCCGTGGCCACATGCGCGACGCCCCCGGCACCTTGCTTGATGAGGTTGATGGGATTCGGGATGCTGATCTTGAAACTCATGGCAGTGTCTCGGACCAATCGATGGCGTCGCCGCACGCTTTGCTGAGGTCAGCAGGTTCGAGATTGCCGCGCGCGGCTTCGCGCTGATCTTCGACGTTCGGCGCCATCGCCGTGGCCTCGGCGCCGCCGCCGAACATGCCCAGGACTGCGTCCAGCAGGTTCGCGACCATGTCCTTCAGACCCGCGCCCGCTTCGGTCCCGGTTTCCGCGGGCTGACCCGCGTCGCCGGGCAGGGCCAATCCGTCCAGCAGGCCGTCCTGGGGCGGCGTGAATGCTTTCTTCAGCTCTGCGAATAGCTCGGCGCGGGGTTCGGCGCCGGTGGTGACCGTGGTCGCGGCGCTGTCGATCTGCCTGAAGAGGGCGGCGGCATCTTGGTTTCCGAGATCGATATTCATGGACATGAGGGAGCCTCCTTGCGGGTTGATGCCCGGGTGTCGGCAGCGCGCGGATCGGGTTGCGTGAAATCGGCGCTATTCAGCGGCCATCGCGGCAACGGTTTCCAGCGTGATGGCGCCGAGGGCGCCGGCGCGAAAATCGTTCAGCAGGACCACCGCCGCCTTGTGGACATCCGGGCCGCCGCCCTTGCCGAGCAACGACCGGCTGCGTGCGATCGCGATGAGCAACTGGTGCCCATCCGTGATTCCGTCACCGATTTCACTCGCCCCGTAGCGCTCGGCCAGGCGCGCGCGGTAGTGCGTGATGAGGTACTGCCCAAGCTCGACCGCAACGATCTCGTCGTCGTAGGCGCCGCGTCCGATGCTATGGATCGCCGCCAGCTTGATCGCGGTCTCGGGCGCGACGCCCGGCCACAGCAAGCCGGGCGTGTCGATGAGCCACATGCCGTTGCCGAGCGCGTGGCCCATGTGCATCTTCGTGATCGCTGGCTCGTCGCCCACATTGGCCACATGCCGCTTGAGCAACGCATTCATCAGGGTTGATTTCCCGACGTTAGGAATACCGAGAATCATCATGCGCAGGGGCTTGCCCGGGGTCGCGCGATCCGGAACCAGGGCGTGCGCCTCCTTCGGCACGCGGCCGACCTCCTTGGGATTCTTCGAGGACAGGGCGATGGCCCTGACCCCCGGCTGGGCGTTGTAGTGCAAAAGCCACGCGCGCGTCTGCTCTCTGTCGGCGAGATCCGCCTTGTTGAGGATCTTGACCGCTGGCCGTTGGCTCTGGCGCCGGATCTTTTCGACCACCGGATTGCAGCTTGCCAGCGGCAGCCGCGCGTCCAGCACTTCGATGACGACGTCGATCTTTCGCATGGCCGCCAGCGCTTCCTTGCGGGCGGTGACCATGTGGCCGGGGTACCAGGAGATCGACATGCGGGGCCCACGATGCCCGGGTTCGGCAGCAATGGCCAGGCTGCGTCCTGTGTTCTGGTTCCCGGGCGCGCTGAGCGACGGCGCCTCGGGCGGAGCCGCGGCCCGACGCGGCCATACCCGCGACCGACGCTGCTCCACGGGGGCCGGACGGGAGCGGCCGGGGCTCGTAACCGCCGCCCCTGGGACCGGCGCGCCCTCCGCAGCCCTCCGCCGTGTAACCGTCCGCTTGCCGACGCTCCAGCGGCGGTGAGCCGAATTTGAAATTGGGGTGATGAAAGGGTGGCACTGGTGGCTCCAATAGCGCACGCAACCACTGCAGCTTTAGGTACAGCCGTGCCTCGGGGCACCCGGGGCGTGCGCCAGGCGGAGGAGGAGGTGCTCTATGCCGTGTCCGATGCTCTCGAGATTCACTGGCTTCCTGGTCTTTCCGGTTTCGGTCTTTTTGGTCCTGGGCGGGGCCTGCGACCCGTATGGGACGTATGACGACCCGGCCGTGGGCCTGGGCCCGGTCGATCCCGTCACCTTCCCGGCGGCCAACATCGGGACCGGCGGTGACCGCAAGCGGCCCGGGCGCGGCATCTTCGCCGAGACCCGCGCTTTCGCTGCGGGCGAGTCGATCGGCTATTTCGGATATGCCGTCCCGTCCATGGGCGTGCCCGATCCCCTTCGCGTGGTCGAGGACGACAAGCCCTACGCGCGCGTGCCAACGCCAACGGCGATCGTCTTCGACCCTGATGCCGGAAAACCGATCCCCGACAAGTACCTGTGTAGCCCCCCGCCAAATTACAGCTTCGATCGCAGACGCGACGAGGTCCGCTACGACGAGCAGGGCAACATCTTCACCGCGCTTCCGGTGGCGACCTACGCCGAAGGGATGATGTCGACCTCGTCATACGTACCGGTGGTGGCCGAGACAACGATGCCTTCCCGTGGCCTTTCGTGCCAGCAGCTCAAGAGCGAAAAACAGTTCGAGACGAAGGGGCTCCCGAAGCCGTCGCCGAGCGGCAAGTATCTCGCCTGGCTGGTCATCGATCCCGCGGCCGCCGTTTATCCCAAGGAGGATCCGACCGGGATGATGCACGGAGGGATCGGCCTGCAGCGCTGGGGCTGGTACGGCCGCTATCTGCTCGCCTACCTGGACGGCGGATACATCCCGACCGAGGAGAAGATGGTGAGCGAAGGGCCCATGGCGATGCCTGTCATGCGCAAGGTGAAGCGCATGGTCCCGCAAAAACTGTTCATCCCACGTACCGTCCTGCGCACGGCAGGCGCCATGCCAACGCCTGGACAAGCTGGGGCCGGTTACGACGTACTCGAGGCCAAGCTGGGAGACCCCGGGTACTCGCCTCTCTGCGAACTCTGGACCTACGAGACGTCGCCCGGCATGGGCATGCCGCCGCTTCCGATAGCGGATTTGCCGAAGGACGCCAAGACGATCACGGACACGTACCTGCCCCCGGCCCTGGCCGTGGCGCCCGCGGCGTCCCGCTACACCTATTGCCTGCAGGTGCGGTGACGCCATGACGAACAACCGCGCGCTCGTCATCCTGGTTGGCCTCACTTTCGTTACCGGTGCGCTCGTGCCGCGCGTCGCTTTCGCCGCCGGCGAACAGGAGGGCCGCATTCGCGGCGTGGTTGCCGACGCGGTTTCCGGCCAACCGTTTCCGGGGATGACTATCACCGCCAAAAGTCCAGCGCTCATCGGAGAGCCCCGGCGCGTGGACAGCGACGACAAGGGACGCTTCGAGCTACCGGCCCTCCCGCCCGGCACCTATACCGTCGAGTTCTCGTATCCGGGCAGCACCGTGCCGCTGGTTCGTACCGCGATCGTCCAGCTGGGCGAAGCGGCCACCCTCAACGTCAAGTGGAGTCTGGAGACCCTGGAAGCCGAAGCCGTGTCCGTCGTTTCGAGGCAACAGCTCACGCGGCCCGACTCCACCCAAACCGGAGCGACGAGAGGGATGGACACTCTGAATCGCCTGCCCACGGGCCGCAGTTACCAGGGCATCGCGCAGCAGGTCCCGGGAGTATCCGGGGGTTCAAACCCGAACATCAAGGGCGGCTTTTCGAGCAGCAACCGCTATCTCATCGACGGCGTGGACGTGACCGATCCGATCAGCGGGACCTTCACGAAGAATCTGACGTTCGACTCCATGTCGCAACTCGAGATCATCA
The DNA here is from genome assembly GCA_031431215.1 of Myxococcales bacterium. GTDB lineage: Bacteria > Myxococcota_A > Polyangia > Fen-1088 > Fen-1088 > JANPCZ01. The sequence goes on along the minus strand of JANPCZ010000287.1, from coordinate 2,241 downwards.
CGGGCGGCTTCGACGCCGAGTACAACGCCCTCGGCGGCATCATCAATGTGGTGACGGGTCGTGGCAGCGACGACCACCATGCGGTCGCATCGCTCTACCTCAACCACCAGAAGCTGTCGGCCTCGGGCACCTACGGGAGCAACGTGTGGGAGGGCCTGCAACCGTTCAATGAGACGGAGGCGGGGAAGAATCAGTCGTACGAGGCCTCGATCGACATCGGCGGCCCAATCCTGAAACGAAAGCTCTGGTATGGGCTCACCTACCAGTACAGCCAGACGGAGTCCTCGATCGTCAAGGGCCCGCCGCTCGGGGTCCCACCTTACGGCATCCAGCACCCGTCGCGCGTCTTCGTCGGCCACCTGCTGCGTGGCAAGCTCAGCGCGGCGCCATCGCAAAAGCATCTCATCACGCTTTCCGCCAATGCCGATCCTGCCTCGCTTTCCAATACCGCCCAGGGTAATTCCTTCCTCGGCGTTGCCGAGACGCACCAGAACCAGGGTGGGCTGGTCGCGACCGCGCGCTGGCAGTGGTTCGCGACCAATTCTCTGACTTCCGAGACCCGGCTGGGCTACCTCGGTAACGGACTCGAAATCGGGCCGGAGGCGGACCCGCGGCTAGGCGGCAGTTTCGATGCTGCCGGATGCGACAAGTTCTCGGGGATCAATTGCACCTGGGACTGGAACCGTCCTCGCCGCGTCAATGTGTTCGACGGAACCACCTGGCACCAGGGACCGAATTACCGGACCGACGATCGCTACCGCGTGTCGCTCGATCAGTACCTCACGCTCCGGGGCTCTGGTTTTGGGTATCACGACGCCAAGGTCGGCATTCAGAGCCAGCACGTCTGGCGCCGCCGTTTCCAGGAGACACCTGGCGGCAGCGTGTTCCAGGACACCGTGCCCGGGGTGGGGCTCGAGGCGGGCCTGTGCGATCCAACAACCTTCGTGGGCTGCGACCGCCGCATCGACTACGCGTCCTACGACGTCACACAGAAGGGCAACGGCGTCGGGTTCTTCATCCAGGACCGCTGGTGGACCCCGCTCCAGTGGCTGAGCGTCAGCCCCGGACTCCGCATCGACTACGGACGAGTGGTCAATCGAAACAATCAGCCGTTGGCGACGCTCCTGGCTCTCGGGCCGCGGCTCGGGCTCACCGCCGACGTCACCCGGGACGGACGCAACGTCCTTTTCGGCTATTACGGCCGATCGACCGAGACGCTCCCGCTCGACGTGGCCGCATCCATCGACGAGACAGTGGTGGGAGTGACCAAGACGTGGGGCTGGGATGCGATGGCACGCGACTACACCCGAAAGATCGCGGAGACCGGCGGTGACGCAGGGGTCGTCATCGACAAGGACGTGAAAGCCCCGCGGTCCGACGAGATCACCTTCGGTTTTCGGCGCGAGTTTCTTCCTGACACGGTGACCGCCGTGGAATACACATGGAAGCGCCTCAACTACACCTGGGACAGCGTCGAGCAGAATCGCGTCTGGGATCCGAGCGGAACGCGGGTAGTCGGCTACCTCGATCCCGCCAAGGAGGGTCTCGCGGTGTTCAAATACACCACGCCGTACGCTCCCCGCCGGTACCAGGGCGTGATTCTGAAGAGCGAAGGCCGCCCCTCGGCCAAGTGGGAGTATCACGCGAGCCACACGCTGTCGTGGACGCTGAGCCAAAACGTGAGCAGCAATCCGCGGCAGCAACGGTTCAACACGGGATGGTCGAGCGCGGACCTGCGGCACTACGTGCGGCTCTATGCCGCCTACTACCTGATGCGTGACCTCAACATGGGCGCGACGTTCAGCTACCTCAGCCAGGCTGGCGACACGATGACCAAAGCCTTCTACAACCAGCAGACCAACAGCAGGGCCAATTTTCGCTCCCCGGCCGGCACCACGACCACGAACCCAAACGACCCAAATGCGATCAGCGAATTCCGGCTGCCGCCTCTCGCCACCCTCAACCTGCGGCTGCAGTACAACGTTCTCCCCAGTTCCACAAAGAACCGCGTCTACCTCACCGCTGACATCTTCAATGTGCTCAACTCACGAACACCAACCGGCGTGACCTCTTCGGACCTGCCGACCTTCGGCCAGGTGGGCAGCCGCCAGGCGCCCCGGCGGTTCCAGCTCGCGGTGAGCTGGATGTACTGATCCCTTGGGCTGGTGTGCGAATATCCGGCACCATGCCAGCGACCATGACCAAGTACGTGCGATTTTCGCGAGCCCGGACCACCGCGTA
>JANPCZ010000286.1:0-29331 GCA_031431215.1 Myxococcales bacterium | reverse complement strand
CGGTGTAACCCGACATCTCGGTCGACGCCTTCACCGCCACATGTCCCGCTGCACGCTTCGGCGCGGCCCTGCTGGGCGACGAGCACAACGCGACCAGCGTCGCTGTCACGGCGAAGGTCGAGCGCCGGCGCGACCTCAGTTGCAGCCACATTACCTCCCCTTCCCGGCCGAAGCACCTGCGAGTCTGACCAGGTTGGGCGGCCGCCTCATGGCGTGAAATCGAGAGTCAAACCCTTGAAGTTGGAGAGGTCAGCCGGCGTGGTCTTGGCCGCCGTGGCCCCCTTCATGAAGCTCACGCACCCGGTCGGGCCCGCAGCGTTCGATTCGGTCATCTCCATGCAGAGCTGGTAGCTCCCGTCAGCCACCGGCGCCTTGCTGGCGTCTGTGCAAGTCCAGGCCGCGCTGTGGGTCTGCTGGGTCGAGATGGTTCCGCCCGTGACGGCGTCAACCTTGCTGCGTGCCAGCCCCGCCGCCGTTGTGACAGCGTTCCACTTGTTTAGGTGGGTGATGCGCGTCCCGGCCCAGACCTTCAGCGTCTTGAGGAACTTCCCGGCATCGTCGGCGATCCAAATGGCGCCGACGTTCTTGGGATCGTAGTTCTTCCCGGTCGTCACAGTAGTGAGGGACACGGCCAGCTTGCAACTTGGGCTCCCCATGCCAACTGGTGGCGCATCCTTCATCACTGCGACATCGGCACTGCGCGTGTCCGGGCTGCCTGTCGATGCATCGGTACGAGGCGGGAGCGCCACGTCGGTCCGCGGCGGTGCAGCAGCATCCTGAACCATGTTCGGCGGCATCTTCACCGGCGACGGCGGCGTCGTCATCGTCGAGCCGCCGGCTCCGCCGGTTGGCAAAGGCTCGTTAGCGTCGGCTTCCGTCCCGCCGCCCTGGTCCGAGCGCCCAGTCCAGGACAGCGGATCATTGGTCGGCGGCGGCTGGCAGCCCCAGTGCGTGACGGCTCCGATCACGGCCAGCGTTGTCAGGAGACCCCACCGCCGATTCATGGCGCTACCTCACGCCCAGCCACAGGGGGCGGAGCCGGACGCGCCGCCATGCAAACAGCTTCGTCCGTACGACCGGAAAGCCACTTCCTCAAACAAACATCCAGTGAGTCTCCTGGCTTCATCAGAATGCCCCCCTTGTGTTTCTCCGTGCCACGCGCCTTCGCGATCATCAAAAGCCGTTCGGGTGACGAGCCCCGATCACGAACCACCGCACTCATGATCTCGGGCTCGAGCCCCACCACCGACCAGTAGCTTGCTTCGTACTCGGCATCCGTGGTCGCGCCGTCGCTAGAATTGTCCATGGCCGCCAGGCGCAAGCCGCGACCTCCGAACAGGCGCAAGTTGCGACCGCTCTGCCCGTGACAATCGAGGGTTCCGCAGGTGTCCTGAAGGGCGTCAGCGACTGGCTCGAAGGCGGCCCTGGACGGGAGCGCGAGCCCAAGCATCGCCGCGTCCTGGGTTTCACCCGCGCAGGCGCCCAGGACCAGCGTGATCAGCATCGTCGCTCTCCTCGTCATGGCGCTGACCCGCACGACGCGGGCGGCAGCTCGGCCGCCTCGGTCTCATCCGGGGCCAGGAACACCGGACCGGCCGAACGCGGCCCGGCAGACTCGGCGTGGCAAGCGCCGCATGAGCCCTCGCGAAACACCGCTGACTCCATCTCGAACTTTTTTCCCCCGTGACGAAGCGTGACCCACAGCGGATAGGCCGGACGCATCTGGCCGGGCCGAACGAAGAAGTTGCCCGCGCAGTTGGTACGCACCGTATATGATCGGTTGCTAGCGTCGAACAGCAGGACCTCGACCTTTGCCGCCGGCTTGGTCGAGCCCTTGGTAAAATACACTGTTCCACTTACGGAGAACGGCCCTGCGTTGCCGTCATCGTGGTGACATACCCCGCACGGCTGTCCCGGACGGTGCAGTGGCCCTATCGGAACCGCTGTCTCGGGCCCCAGCGCTTCAATGGCACTCGTGCGGATCGGGTCGGCACAACCCGCCCAAAGCAACCCAAGGCCAAGGACGGAAAACTTCGCGAACGACCGCAACGTCCGCATGGTCGCTCCCTCAATACGCGTGGCACAGGCCGGATGGCAAGCCCTGAAACAGGACGCTGTATCGATGGTACATCTCATTCTCGATAGCCCTCAGCGGCGACGCCTTCAAGCATGATCTGGCGCCAGTAGGTGTTGAGCGTCTAGGCGCTCAAATCAAGCGATACTATGAGTGAATCGAGTCACATTTTCTAGGTCTTCCTGGCGGAAGCAGTGGAAAAAAATCGGCCCAATAGTCCCAAAGGGGTAGTTCCACTCACGGTTGGCCCCGAAACCGGGAACTACAGGTCAAACCATCTGTAACAGCACTTTCAGGTCTTTTTTTGCTGTGCGTCGTGTGGCGATGATTCGAAGTCGCTCTCGAGGTCAGGACCGCTTCGGGGCGGCGCCCTTCGTGATGCCGTAGATCTGTATCTTGTGGCCCAGCGTGCGCGCAGGCAGCTTCAGCAAACGCGCCGCGTCCGCCTGCTTCCATCCGGTGCGTTCAAGCGCGCGCACAATGAGCTCGACCTCGTAGGCCCGTACCCGCTCGCGCAGGGCGCCGTCGCCGCCTGCGTCCTGGGACACGGCCGACGCCAGCGCCACCGCTGGCACATCCGCCGCAGGCGAGATCCCCGCGCCGGCGATGTCGGCGAACAGGAGGTCCGCGGAGCCGATCTCGTCGGCCTGCGAAAACAGCGCCGCGCGTTCGACGACGTTGCGCAGCTCGCGCACGTTGCCGGGCCAGTGATGCGCCTGTAGCACTTGCAGGGCGCCTGCGCCGAAACACTTGGGGCCCAGCTTCGCCTCCTTGACGGCGGCGGCCAGAAAGCGCTCGCTCAGCGGGACGATCTCCTGGGGCCGCGCGCGCAGCGGTGGGATACGCAGCACGATGGTGTTCAGCCGGAAGAACAGATCCTTGCGGAATTGCCCCTCGTTGCACATCTGCTCGAGGTTCCGGTTGGTGGCCGCGATGATGCGCACGTCCACCGTGCTCTCGGAGCCGGAGCCGACGGGACGGATCTTCTGTGTGTCGAGTACGCGGAGCAGCGACGCCTGTATCGCGGCCGGCAGATCGGCGATCTCGTCGAGGAACAAGCTGCCGTGGTTGGCCTGCTCGAACAGCCCCCGCTTGGCGCGCTCGGCGCCCGTGAACGCCCCTTGCTCGTGTCCGAACAGCGCGCTCTCCACCAGCGTGGGTGTCAGCACGCCGCAGTTGATCGACTCGAACGGCTTGCCGGCGCGCGAGCTGCGGTCGTGAATCGCACGCGCGACCAGCTCCTTTCCGACGCCGGTCTCCCCGAGGATCAGCACGGGTGCCCGTGTCAGCGCGACCTGATCAAGCGACGCGTACAGCGCCCGCATCTCGGGGCTGACGACGAGGGCCTGTGGCTCCGCAGCCCCGGTCGCCGGTACCGCCGCCACCGCCGCGCTCCGTCCGCCACGCGCATGAACCGAGACCGCCACCTTGCCCAGGAAGACCTCGTCGCCCGGCTTGACCAGCGCCGTCTGCACCCGCCGCCCGCCCACGAACGTGCCGTTGGTCGAGCCCCGGTCCTCGATGCGGACTTCGTCACCCAGGTTGGTGAAACAGGCGTGGACGCGCGACAGGCTGTCGTCCGCCACGACGACGTCCGCCGCATCGGTCCGGCCCAGCGTCAGGGGTGTGGCGCGCGGCAGCGGATAGGCCTCGGTCTCGCCCTGCCGGTGGACGGTCAGCCAGAGCCTCGGTCCACTGGCAACGGGCGAAGCGTCGCCGTCGATCTGCTTGGTCCGCTCTTCTTGGTCCGGGTCGGGCTCGGGGCGGGTGGTCATAGTGGGGGCCCGACGGCGATCGGCGTTGGCTCGGCTTCAAAACTAGTTGCCCCAATCCCGAGGGCTCCGAACAAGTTACCACCCCAGCACGCGAAACACGCAACGGTCGGCCGGCGCAATCAGTGGCCCAGATCGTCGGCCGTCGGTGGATCGAGCGCTGCGGGTGCGCGGTGTGCATCTGAGGCCGGGTGAGGCCGGGTGAAGCCGGGTGAAGCCGGGTGACGAGGAACCCGTGCAGGCGCGACAGAGTCCCGCCCAACATCAGCTCCATCGCGAGGGACGTGCGGGCACAGCTCTGGAGGCATCCTCGCGTTCACGATGGCCTGGTTCCAGCCGGAACGACCTGGCTGTGGCGCGGAGTCCCGGTCACGGGCCCAACCCGATAATAGTCAGCGCGAACAACGCCCCCATCCACCAGGCCGGACGCATGGGCCGCATCGGCCAGGACGGAAGCGGCGCTTGACGGGCTGCAGGTCGTGCTTCCCCTGGCCGCCGTGATTGATACACCGACCGCATCCCGCACCATTCTCCCGGCCCTGACCCCGAGCCGCCCGGTGGCCGTGAGGGTGGCGGGCGCGGATCTTCTCCTGTCGGGCCGATTCGATCACTGGCGCCCGGTCGCAATGGCAACCGACGACGCCCACAACGGCAAGGTGCAGATCCTGTTCGACGCCACCGCCACGGCGACTCAGCTCGCGCCCCTGGGGGAGAAGGATCTGTTCTCTTTCACCGCCAAGACCGTGGAGCGCACCGGCGACAACACCTACGCCGCCAAGGGGACGCTGCGCGCCGACGGCATAGCCCGCAGCCAGGACGCCACCATCCAGATACCGACCGGGCATTCGCCGTTCTTCTTTTTGACCCTCACGATGGACCGACGGCGCTTCGCAGGCCTGTGGGTGGACCTGCAGGTGCGTGCCGGGCAGACTCCCGAGGGCGAAGAGCTGGGCATGCGGCCGCGCGCATGGATCAGGACGCCGGATCTCGCGGCTGCGTAGTCGCGCACTCACCTGTCAGCGATCGAACCGGCCAACCCAACTTGGGCGCTTTGTGCCTGCACGATGGGCGGGGTAGGAACAGGTCGCCCCATGGCCTATGCCTCGCTGAAGGAATGCGTCGACGATCTGGCGCGCGCGCGGCACCTGGTGCGCGTCGATACCGAGGTCGACCCGCGTCTGGAGGTGGCCGAGATCCAGCGACGGGTGTTCGCGGCCGGCGGACCGGCTCTGTACTTCGCGCGGGTGCGCGGATCGAAGTTTCCGATGGTGTCGAATCTGTTCGGTACCATGGCACGCGCGCGCTTCCTGTTTCGCGACACCCTGGAACAGGTGCGCCGGCTGGTCGAGCTGAAGGTCGATCCCATGGCGTGGCGGAAGCAGCCGTGGCGCTACGCCGGAGTGCCGTGGACGGCTCTGAAAACCCTGCCGCGTTTCGTGGCCGGCGGACCGGTGTTCGTACACCAGACGACGGCGAGCGAATTGCCGCAGCTGGTGTCGTGGCCCGACGACGGCGGCGCCTTCATCACCCTGCCCCAGGTCTACACCGAGGATCCGGATCGTCCGGGAGCGCGCCACTCGAACCTGGGCATGTATCGCATCCAGATGTCGGGTGGCACCTACGAGAAAGACACCGAGCTGGGACTGCACTACCAGATCCACCGCGGCATCGGCGTCCATCACGCAGCGGCCATCCGGCGCGGCGAGGCCTTGAAGGTCAACGTGTTCGTCGGCGGGCCGCCCGCGATGACGCTGGCAGCGGTGATGCCGTTGCCCGAGGGGCTATCCGAGCTGGCGTTCGCAGGTGTGCTTGGCGGGCGACGCGTGCGAATGGCACGGCAAAAGGAGAAGACCCTGCTGCCCATTGCCGTCGACGCCGATTTCGCCATCGTCGGCTACATCGATCCCGAGGCGCGCAAGCCCGAAGGACCGTTCGGCGATCACCTGGGCTACTACAGTCTGGTGCACGACTTCCCGGTGCTGCGGGTGCAGCGGATCTACCACCGCGAGGGCGCCATCTGGCCATTCACGGTCGTGGGCCGGCCGCCGCAGGAGGACACCGCCTTCGGCGCGCTGATTCACGAGATCACCGGGCCCGTGATTCCGACCGTGCTGCCTGGGATCAAGGCGGTGCACGCTGTCGATGCGACCGGGGTGCATCCGCTTCTGCTGGCCATCGGCAGCGAGCGCTACGTGCCCTACCGCGAGCGAGCCGCGCCGCAGGAACTGCTCACGCAGGCCAACGCGATCTTGGGACAGGGGCAACTGTCCCTGGCGAAGTATCTGTTCATTGCCGCCGGCGAGGACGATCCAGGGCTCGATATCCACAATATCGCGGCGTTTCTCGGGCATGTGCTGGCGCGCGTGGACTTCACGCGCGATCTGCACTTCCATACCTGCACCACCATCGACACACTCGACTACTCCGGCACCGGGCTCAACCAGGGGTCGAAGCTGGTGGTGGCAGCGGTGGGCAAGCCGCTGCGGGCGCTGCCGCGTGAGCTGCCACCGGGGTTGCGCTTGCCCGACGGGTTCTCCGAGCCACGCGTGGCACTGCCCGGTGTGCTGGTGGTGCGGGGACCTTCGCACGTGCCGGGGCCCGGCGGCGTGGCACTAGACCTTGAGCGCTTCTGCGCGGCCTTCGGTGAACGCGACGCCTTGAACCAGTTCCCGCTGGTTGTGCTGTGCGACGACAGCGAATTCGCGGCGCGCACGATCGACAACTTCCTGTGGGTCACCTTCACGCGGTCGAATCCCGCGACCGATGTGGCCGGCATCGAAGCGTTCACGTTGCACAAGCACTGGGGTTGCCGGGGCGCGCTGGTGATCGATGCCCGCAAGAAGCCCCAGCACGCGCCTCCGCTGCAGGAAGATAGCGAGGTCACCAAACGGGTCGACCGACTGTTCGCGCGCGGCGGGCCCTTGCACGACGTGGTTGCGGGGGCGTAGGGCTTTGACACATCCGGGGGCGCCGGGCGAAGGTGGCGGCGTGAATCTGCTGATCACCGGCGGCGCTGGCTTCATCGGCTCGTGTTACGTGCGCCTGGCGCGCGCCCGACGTCCCCAGGCGATCGTCGTCAACCTGGATGCGCTGACCTACGCGGGCAACCTCGAGTCACTGGCCGATCTGAAGGACGACGCGGGCCACGTGTTCGTCAAGGGCGACATCCGCGACGGCGCGCTGGTGCAGCGCCTGTGTACAGAGCACCGCATCGCCGCGATCGTCAACTTCGCCGCCGAGAGCCACGTCGATCGCAGCATCATGTCGGCCGAGCCGTTCGTCGAGACCAACGTGCTGGGCACGCTGCGCCTGCTGGAGGCGGCGCGCGCCGCCGGCGTCAGGCGCTTCGTCCAGGTGTCCACCGACGAGGTGTATGGCTCGCTGGGGCCGGTGGGTGCGTTCGAGGAGACCACGCCCATCGCGCCACGCAGTCCCTACTCGGCCAGCAAGGCGGCGGCGGATCATCTGGCGCAGGCGTTTCACCATACCCACGGGATGGACGTGGTCATCACTCGGTGCTCGAACAACTACGGCCCGCACCAGTTCCCCGAGAAGCTGATTCCGTTGATGATCCTGAACGCGTTCGAGGGCAAACCGCTGCCGGTTTATGGCGACGGCCTCTACGTGCGCGACTGGATTCACGTCGACGATCACTGCCAGGCGGTCGATCTAGCCTTGACCGCCGGCCGCAGCGGCGAGGTCTACAACATCGGCGCCGAGAACGAGCGCCCCAACATGGACGTGGTGCGCGCGATCTTGCGGCTCACGGGACAGGGCGAAAATCTCATCCGCCACGTGCCCGATCGGCCGGGCCATGATCGCCGCTACGCCATGAACTCTGCCAGGATCCGCGGCGAACTGGGCTGGCGACCGCGCCACGGCTTCGACGAAGGCTTGGCCGCGACCGTGGCCTGGTACCGTGACAACCGCTCCTGGTGGGAGCGCGTACGCAGCGGCGCCTACCGCGAGTACTACGACCGCCAGTATGGCGATCGGCTGCGCGGCTAAGACCACGCGGCGTCCGGGACAGCGGTGGCCCTGACCTGCGGCCGTAGCTTAAGGTACCAGCCAATGTCGGACCTGGTGGACGAATGGAACCGGTTGTTCTTCGACGGCAGGCTGTCTTCGGTGGTGCTGGGCCATCTCAAGAACGTGCCCAACGAGCGATCCGAGGTTCGCGCCTTCGTCGAGCGTGTCATGCGGCGCATGCACGAGGCCGGTATCGAGGCGACCGACTTCTCGGAGCTGCAGGCGTGGCAGATGGGGGTGATCACACCAAGGGTTCTGCCGGGCGCCTGGGGCGACATCGTCCCGCCGGTCACCATGCGCGGGCGCCACGACAGGATCAACGACTACCTGGCCGGAAACCCGTGGCGAGCCGTCGCGCCGGGCACCAGCATCCTGGACGTCGGATGTGGCTTTCCGCCGTTCACCACCGTGGATTTGGCCGAAAGGTTTCCCGATTGCCGGATCATCGGTGCTGATCCTTCGTTCGGGCGCTACATGGTCTACGACCGCCGCGGCGACTACGCCTGCTTCGAGCGCGACGGCGTCTTGCGCTACTTCCAGCCCGCCGAGCTGGACGCAGCCCGATGGGCCGAACTACTGGGCGATACCGCCAGAACGCGCGCGCGCTTCTCGGATCTGCTGCAACGGCTGCTGCCGCGTCTGCCGGTGGCGGACGGCGACGCGCTGATCGCAGTGGAGCACGAGGGCGCGCGGCTGGTGAAGAACCCGGTGCGCCAGTACGAACAGCCCAACCTATCCTTCATGCAAGGAGGCATAAGCCACATCGATCTGCGCGACATCGACATCATTCGCTGTTTCAACGTGCTGATCTACTTCGACGGTGCGTTCCGCAGCGCAGCCCTGGGCTGGGCGTCGCGCGTGCTGGCACCCGGGGGCATCTTCCTGGCCGGGGTCAACTTCGCGCGCGCGCTGCACTCGAAATACACCGTGTACCAGAAGACCGGCGCTACGCTGATCGCGCGCGAGTTCGCGTTCTCGCCCGAGCTCATCCGCCCGGTCGAGCAGCACGGCTGGTTCGCCCTTCACGACGACGACTACGAGACCACGCTTTACCTGGAGCTTCTGAAGGTGCTGCGCAGCGACGCCGATTTCCGGCGCTCGTTCGACGCGCAGCTCGACAGCATCCTGGGCGATCTCGATTTCTGTCCGCGCAGATCCGACGGTTACCTCGGCGGCATGCCCGCGGGCGTCGCCGCATCCGATCTGGAACAGCGGGTGGCCGCCATCGCGGTGCGACTCGACGGCGCCGGGTTCGTTGACGGCGCTGTCACCGTGCTCAAGCGCGCCGGCTACCATTCCTGGCGCAATTCCGCCGGCCACATCGCGGTCACGCCGGGTCGGTAAGCGGCCTGGGCGGCACCGGTGCCGGCATCGGCACCATCGTGGGCACGTTTGGATTCTGAAAATAGTGTGACGAAAGGTCGGGGCAGTTGGCTCCAATATCTCACGGTCGTTCTCGGACGTCCGGTCAGGTCCCGAAAACCCCGGAGGTTCCCATGCCCAGACACGCCGATACTGGCCGTCGCCCTCAGGTCGTTGCTGCGATCCTACTCGCCATCGCTAACGGCTGTAGCGACAACCCCGAACCCTCGCGCGACGATCGGCCGGCAATCGACGGGGCGCTACACGGCGAGCTTGCGGTTTACATTGCCACCCACGACGACGGCCGGATCGACAAGCAGTTCGCGCTGGTCTTGCCGTCGGGGCGTGAGCGCTGGCTGTCGTTCACGACACCAACCGAGCTGCCGCCCGGTTCGGCGATCAAGGTGTGGGGCGTGGACACCGGTGCCGACCTGCGCGTCTCCCGCATCGAGCGCGCGCCCGAGGATCAGAGCGGCATCGAGACCCATCGCGCGGCGCTCATCGGCGGGCCGAAGAAGGCAGAGCGGCGCTGGGCTTTCGTGCTGGTCGACATCGGAGGCGGCATGAACCTGACCAAGGAGCGCGCCCAGCAACTGCTGTTCGCCGACGCGCCCGGATCGATCCGGTCGTACTACAGGGAGGTCTCCTACGGCGTCCGCGAACTCAACGGCGAGATCTTCGGGCCGTTCACCTACCAGCCGCAGGGGACCTGCGACACCAGCGCACTCGCCAATACCCTGCGCCCGATGATCCCGGGCACGTTCCACCAGTACTTGTGGTACTTCGGCAGCCGTGTGCCGGGCTGCGGGTTTGCGGGCCTGGCCAGCCTGGGCACCTCGGATCGGCCGTCACGTGACACCTGGTACAACGGATCCAGCGGATGCGTCGTACTGGTGCAGGAGCCCGGCCACAACTTCGGCTTGCTCCACTCATCGAGCCTACGCTGCACCAAGGACGGCGCCCCGGTCACCATCGTCAACAACGGCGAGACCGGGTGCGTGCATAGTGAGTACGGCAACCCGTTCGATCCGATGGGCAGTGGCTGCTACCACATGAACGGCTACCAGAAAGCGTACGAGGACTGGCTGGGCGACTGCAACGTGGTCAAGGCGACCACCAGCGGAACCTACACCGTCTTCCCGCTCGAAAAGGCATGCACCGGCCTCCAGATGTTGCAGATTCCGCTAGCTGCGCCGCGGATGATCATGGCGACCGACTCGGGCATGCGGCCGTTCCCGGTGACGGTATCGAACTATTTCGTCGAGCTGCGCGCGCCCATCGGCATCGACCAGCGGCTGACGCCAAGGTTGCTGGTGCACGTCGCGGGCGAGGTGCGCGACGCCATGCAGCGGAGCTCGCGCAACTGGATCCTCGACATGACGCCCGAGACCCCCAGCATGTCGGACGCCGCCTTGCCGGTCGGACGCACCTTCAAGGATCCGGACCCGAACGGACCCAGCATCACGCTGGTCGCGGCGGACGCCACCAGCGCCACCATCCGGGTCGAACTGCCGGGTGGTGGCGATGCCAACAAGCTCGGCACGGGCACATGCATGAACGGCGCGATGTTCACCGCGCCCGGCCCCAACACCTGCGAAGCGCCACCGATGACCCCAGCAGGCGATGCGGGCGGCCAGCCCGATGCGGGCGCGCGCGACGCGGTGGCGGCCGCGACCGACGGGGCCGTGGATATGGGGCGTGCTCCCGTCGGCGGGAGTGCCGGGGGCAACGGCGGCGCAGGTGGTATACCCGCGCCGGCTGGCGGTAGCAGTGGTGGTGGTGGTGGCGCCGGCGGAAGCGGATTTGGTGGGAACGGCGGCGCGGGCAAAGGCGGCAGTGCGGGGGCCGGGACGCTGGCCAATAGCCCGACTGACGCTCGCGCTGACACGAGCGCTCCCGATCCTAAGGCGACGGCGACCGATAGCGGCTGCGGCTGCGATCTAGGATCACGCGCGCCGCGTCCGATCGGGATCCTTGTGATGGTGGTCGGGGGACTGGCGATGGTGTTGGGACGTGGCCGACGGCGTCGCTGCAGGTAGTCGCGAAACCTGGGGGCGCGACTATTTGCCTTCCAGACCCTCGAGCGACGGCAGGTCGGACAGGTTCGGTTCGAGGATGATCTCGATGCGGCGGTTCTGCGCGCGGTGCTCGGGGCTGTCGTTGGCGATCACCGGGTCGAATTCGCTGTAGCCGGCCGAGCCGATGCGCTCGGCCTTCATGCCGGCGGCCACCAGGATCTTGGTGACCTCGATGGCGCGCGCCGTGGACAGCTCCCAGTTCGACGGGAAGCGCGCGGTCTTGATCGGCACGTCGTCGGTGTGGCCGGCGACCAGAAACCGGCGATCCTCGATGGTCGCCAGCACCGCGGCGACCTGGCTGATGGCCTCCTTGCCCTCGATCTTGAGTTCGGTCTTGCCTGAATCGAACAGCACGTCGTTGGGCAGTGCGATGAGCATGCGCCCGCGCCGGATGACCACCTTCAGCTTGCCCGAGTCGATCATCGAACGCAGCTTCTCGACCAGGTTGCGGAACACCGCGGCCCGCTGCTCGGCCAGGGCCTTTTGCTTGCGTAGCTCTTCCAGTGCTCGGCGCGCGTCCGCCAGACCGGTCGCCAGCTCGCCCTTCTCGCTCGACAGCTTGTCGACGTTCTGGCCCAGCTTCTCGAGCCGCGCCTTCAGTTCGGCCACCAGCGCCGAGCTGTCGTCGAGCCGCTTGAGGGTGCCGTCACGCTCCTCGGTCATCGCCGCCAGCTCCTTCTTGAGCCGGGCGATCTCGCTTTTGAAGCCCGCCTCGCGCTTGGCCGCGTCGGCCTGGGCCTTTTCGAAAGTACCGGTGGTGACACAGGCACCGGCCGACAGCGCCAGCACGGCAGAACACAACAGGATGCGCGTGGTCATGCGCCCCTCTATAGAGGCGAGTCGCGTCCTCCGTCAACCCCAAACGAAAGGCCGACGAACCGAGGTCGATACGATCGGCGGCGCCGATGGCATCCCAGCCCTGGGCACCAATGCGCATAAAACCCCCGAGCCCGAGATTGTGCGCAAGAAGATCGACCGCCGCGTGATGAACACATTTTCGGAGAGACCCGGGCCTGCGGCGGTTGCGACGCGTGGCAGAAACAACGGCGGTGTGCTGTTGCGCGTGGCGCCGGCAGACGTTGCCGCGCTAGGGGCTTTCAAGAAGACCAGCGCATATTCTCTGGTATACAGACGCCCCAACTCATCATCAGGAGTTTTCGGTACCAATGAACACGCTAGTCTTTCGCCCGGCTCTGTTCGTCCTCGCGTTGTTGGGCCTGGCGGCTTGCGGGAAGGCAGAAATGCCAACAACCACCCCACCCACATCCGCTACCGGAGAGAATTTGGGCGGGCCAACTGGCACCCGAAGGCTCGGTGGCCCGGCGGATGCTGACGGAGAACAACGCGAAGGGCAGTACGATGCCGGAGGCGCACAGGAAACTGGCGTCGTGAGAGACACCGGTAGCGGTGGAGGCGAACGGCCAGATGCGCCGTTCTCTCCTGGCGTCGACGCGCAAGTTCGGCCAATCGATGCACCGTCGGAGTCGCGGCCTGACGCGGGCCGGATGGAACCGGCCTGCATGGGCTCGTGTACGCCGGGGACCACGGGTATGTGCGGTCGCTGCGGTTCGCGCGTTTGCAAGAATGACTGCATGTGGGGCGTTTGTGAGAACGAGGGGCTTTGTGCGGCAGGAGAAGCTCGCTCATGCGGCAAATGTGGAACTGAGACTTGCTCGGCGACATGCCAATGGTCCGGCTCCTGCGATCGACAGGGAACATGCACCCCCGGATCCATGGAAGCTTGTGGCAACTGTGGCACCCGAGCCTGCTTGGCAGCCTGCACGTGGACTCTTTGTGGCAATGAGGGGACCTGCGCCGCCAACCAGACCCGCGCGTGTGGCAAATGCGGCGTCGAACGATGCGGCGGCGGCAGCGGTTGTGGATGGACAGGTGTTTGTGAGAGCCAGGGCGCATGTGCACCGGGAGAGACGCGGTCGTGTGGCAACTGCGGGACTGAAACCTGTGGATCCAATTGCCGCTGGAGCGGGACGTGTTCGGGCGAGGGCGTTTGCAAAGCGGGGATCACTGGGACCTGTGGAAACTGTGGACGGGGCTCGATGACATGTACCAGTACCTGCCAGTGGGGCGCGTGTGCTGGCGCCAGTACCGCCTGCACGCCAGGTACCACGCAGGCTTGCGGCAACTGCATGGGCGGCACGCAGACATGCACCAACATGTGCGATTGGGGCGCCTGCAGCGGCGCCAGCGGATGTGCGCCGGGTGCAACTGAGGCCTGCGGAAACTGTAATCAGGGGACACGTACCTGTTCGAACACCTGTGCATGGTCAGCATGCGCCGGCGCGGGAGAATGCAGCGCCGGAATGATTGAGGATTGCGCAACTGTTCCCCAAATCCGAATCTGTGGCAACGCCTGCTCGTGGGGACAGTGCAGCTGCCAGGGCTCGCCAGGAGGGTGGAACGGGTGCCGTGGTTCTGGATGTTTGGTTTGCGCGGAGAACACCGTTGATTTTCCGTACTACTTCTCGAACCACCCGCTCTGTGACAGGAACGATACGTGCGGCGGGTTATTCTTGCCATGCAATCTAAATTGTCCAACCCCCACTGATGCAGATAAGGCGCCCGTTGCGGGAGCTTGCAATGGGACGTCAGGTCAGTGGGCAGGCTGTCGCGGCAACGGCTGCGCGGTTTGTACCGAGAAGTTGGTCGGCTATCCGAAATACATGGCCAACCATCCAAGGTGCGTCGCGAACCCTACGTGCGCCGGCTTGTTCGGCACATGCAACAGTTACTGCCCGGCCCCGTCCGCCGCTGATCAGTAGCCGACTGAGGACAAGCGCCCTTTCCGCCCAGCGCGTAGCGAAGCCGACGACTGGGCGGTCGGGCGGGCTGAACTCGAGAATCTACCGATGACTCACCCACAACGCAGAGATCATCACTTCACCAAAGGCTGTCGCTTGAGCGCCGTTCTTTGGGTTGGACCGCGCGCCTTTGCGCTGGCTCTGCCCGCGCTGATGCTGGCGGCGGGTTGCAAGCGATCGCTGGAACCCATTGCCCAGGACCTGTGCGTCCAGCTGGCGGCGACAACGACAGTCAACCCGCCACGAATCACGTTGACCTGGCCGCCGATCAACCTTCTCGACACGCAGGTGCTGGTGCGTCGCAAGTCCCCTGCGACCGCCTCGTTCGCTGAGCCACCACACACGATCGCAGCAGGTGCGACCTCCTGGGTCGATGCTGACGTGCAACCCGGCGTCGCCTACGACTACTACGTCGAGCGCACCCTCCACGAGAGCCACTCCAACAGTGCCGGCTTTCTGCGCGCCGGCATCGAACTGCCTCTCGTCGAGGATCGTGGGCAGATCGCCCTCGTCATCGATGAGGCCGTGCTTGCGTCACTACCGACGGAGATCGCACGCCTGGAGGAGGATCTTCGGGGCGATGGCTGGACCACGGTTCGCGCGCTGGTGCATGGCTCCCTGTCGCCGCCCCAGGTCAAGGACAAGATCCGATCGCTCTATCGTTCGGCGCCGGATCGGCTGCGGCAGGTCCTGCTGTTCGGCCACGTCCCGGTGCCCTATTCCGGGAACATAGCGCCCGACCACCATTCTCGGCCAATCGGAAGGATTCCCTGTCACCGAGGCGCGTGGCCTGCGGACATGTACTACGCCGACATGGATGGCACGTGGACCGACACAAGCGTCGATACGCGCACCAACGAATTCCCACCCTCGGATGCCATCAATGACAACCTCCCCGGCGACGGGAGGTTCGACCAGGGGCTCGCGACCACCGATCAGCAGCCGCCACGCGGCGCCCGCGGCCTCGCGCCCGAACGCCGGGGACACATCGCGCTCGCCGTTGGCCGCGTGGACCTGGCGGATATGCCGGCTTTCTTGCCCCAAGGAGAGATCGACCTGTTGCGGAACTACCTCGGCAAGAATCATCGATTCCGTCACGGACAACTCACGGGCGAGCGGGCCGCCGTGATCGATGATCACTTCGGCGTCCGGGGCAATCTCAGCAGGGAAACGCCCGAGGCCAAGTCCGTCACCGGTTTCGCCACCGGCAGCGCGCTGTTCGGGCCGGCGGCGGTTACCGAGGGCGCCTGGCTCGCGCTTCGCAAGCGCCCGACTCTGTTCGGGTACGCGAGTGGACCCGGCCTGCAGTCGAGTTGCGAGGGCGTGGCAACCACCAACGATCTCGCACGCCAGGATCCCAAGGTCCTGTTCAGCGTCCTCTGGGGCAGCTTCTTCGGCGACTGGAACCACCGCGACAACTTCCTCCGGGCTCAGATCGCTACCAGCGTGGGCCTGGCGTCGGGATGGGGCTCGTCGCCGTGGCTTCTGCAACCGCTCGCGCTCGGCGCGACGGTCGGCGACGGCCTGCTGCTCACGCAGAACACCGCGCCGTTCGTCCACCTTGCGCTGATGGGTGATCCGTCGCTCCGCATGTTCGTGGTGCCGCCGCCGACAGCAGCTGTCGCAACCGCGGCCAACGGCGTCACCTTGCACTGGAATCGGTCGCCCGGGCCGGTGCTCGGCTATCACGTCTACCGGGCCGATGATCCGGACTTGCCCGCCCGGCGATTGACCGGCGAGTTGCTCGCTGACACCGGATTTACCGATCCCGGGCCGGTGCCGGCCGGCGCCCGTTACCTCATCCGGGCGGTGAAGCTGGAGGTGACGGCCAGCGGCTCGTTCTTCAACGCTAGCCAGGCCGCCTTCGCCAACGCCCCGGCTACCTTGCCTGGGTCGCACGCGCCAGGACTGACGCCGGCGCGGATGGAACATCGGGCGGCTCGTCGTCCGCGCTGAAGAACTGCGCCGCGGGACCCTTACAGAAATCGTACGACCGGCGAGACCCGCTGGCCAGGTTCGTTCGTATTTCAGACTCACTTTCGACGAACTTGTCCAAAAGGGAGACGTGCACAATGATTGGAACCTGGAAATCTAAGCGGATTGGCGCTGCACTGCTGGCGATATCACTCGGTCTCGGTGGCGGCATCGGGTGTAGCGACGATTCGGGGGCGGCACCGGCCAAGCCGGGGCCATCCATGGCGGACGCTGGCTCTTCGGCGGCAGATTCCGGCGGGCCCGGTTTGGTCGCCGACGGTGGTGCCTTGTCGCTATACGACCGACTTGGTGGCCAGGCAGGACTTGAGGCCTTCGTGAAGGACGTGGTCGAAACCAAGATCCTCACGGATGCTGACCTCAAGACGTTCTTCTTCAATCAGGTGGCCTCGCCCATCCCCGCGGGTCACCCGAGCGCCAAGCAGATCGTGGTGTGTTTCGCCCGCTTCGTGGGGGCGGCCCTGCAGGCTGACCGCTACCCGGGCGCGGCGGTCAACGATGCCGCGAACACCAACACAGCAAATTTCACTTGCCGCGACATGATTACCGCGCACAAGAGCCCGGGCACCATGCTCAACATCGGTAACTCCAACTTCGACAAGTTCATCGGCCACATCGCCACGTCGCTCATGCCGCTCGTCAAGGCGAGCGCGACCAAGGCGGGCGAAATAACCCAGCCTGAATTCGATGCCCTGGCCGGCGCGCTCAACGGCCAGAAGGGCGCCATTACCACCGCCGGCGCACCTGGCTCTGGCCCCTACTTGCCCGTGCTGTACGATCGTCTGGGCGGGAAATCCGGCCTCGAGGCGTTCGTGAAGGGCGTGGTCGAGAAGCGCATCCTCACCGACGCCAGTTTGAAGACGTTCTTCTTCAACCAGGTGGCCTCGCCCATTCCCGCGGGTCACCCGAGCGCCAAACAAATCGAGGTGTGCTTCGCCAGGTTCGTCGGCGCCGCGCTCCAGGCGGACACCTACCCTGGTGACCCTGTGGACGATGTAGCCAACGCCAACACGCCGAATTTCACCTGTCGGGACATGGTGACGGCGCACAAGAGCGCCAGCACGATGCTCCACATCGGGAGCGGAACCTTCGACAAGTTCATCGGTTACGTGGCGATGGATCTGGCGCCGCTGGTAAAGCCGAGCGCCACCAAAGCAGGTGAGATCACTCAGGCCGAGTTCGACGCCCTTGCCGCCGCGTTGAACGGTCAGAAAGACAGTGTCACCACGGCCGGCGCGGCCGCAACTCTGGGCTCGTTCCCGAACTGATCGAGACGCCTGCGGTGGGGGATCTGGCGGCGACCGGCCCCCACCGTGTGCGCTTTCCTTTTGCCTTCTACTGGAGGTCCTCAATGAGTTCGACTGCTTCATCGGATGTAGCTTTGGAAAAATCAGGCCGGTGGTTTCCCCTGGCGGTTCGCATGACCGGCGCAGCGGTGGCGCTAACCGGGCTCATCGGAATCTTGCACCTCCCGTTCGCAGCCCCGATGCTGCGGTGGATTTTCTCCGGCGCTGTTTGCCCGATCGTGAGAGGAACCCCCGAGCAGATCGACCGGGCCCACGCGATGGGGGCCAAGGCCATCCGGGACGCGGCAAGATCGGCGGCCCCCGCCCGCCCCGCACTTGGCTTCGACCTCGACAAGACCCACAGGAGCGATCTCTCGGTGTGGGCGGCGCGCCATCGCATATCGTGCGGCAGCATTGCCGGGAATGAGAATCTTCAGAAATGCAGCGACGTCCCGCCAGCGGCCGTGGGACAGCCGAGTGACCTCGGCCCCCTGGAAGAGGCGACCTTTGAGTTCCAGGCCAACGGGCAACTCGTGAACCTCCAGACCCTGCGCCGTCACCTGACGCCCGAACAGGCCGCCCACACCGCAGCGGAGCTGGAACGGCGCGCCGCCGCCGTCCTGGGAAGCCCCCAGTCTCAGGGTGGTGAGCCGACGGCGCCCCATCTATCACGGGGCTTCCTCGCGACCTACGTGGCGGTTCACACGTTCACGGACTACCGAGCCACGGTGTCGGCGACGAATCTCTCGGACACCGGCGTGATGGTCCGCGAGGAGTACCTCTCGGCTCGCTGAGGTGCCCGCAGGGCTTTCATGATTTGCGACGGCGTTGCCGCGCTGGCAGAGTCCTCGCGACGCGGTTACAGTCCCGCCGTGGACCTTGACATCCCTAAGGCCAGCCATCCCGCTGCGGAGAGCGACGCCATCCTGGTCACCGCGGCCGCGGCGGGCAACCGGGAAGCCCTGGCTCGTCTCTATGATCGCCACGCGGCGGTCCTGCTTGCCATCGGTGCGCGCATCGTCGGAGATCGCGCCCAGGCCGAGGATGTGTTGCATGACGTGTTCGTCGAAGCCTGGCATCACGCCTCGGAATACGACGCCGAGCGGGGCAGCGTGCGTTCCTGGCTGGGCACACGGATGCGGTCGCGAGCACTGGATCTACACCGCCGCAAGCTGCGCGGTCTGCACCTTGAGCGTGAGGCACTCCCGGGCGAGGGCGACACCGGCAAGGCCTTCGAGCCCGCGGCGACCGTCGACGGCGAGCGGGTGCGGGGTGAAGTGGCCGACCTATCGCAGGAGCTGCGTGCGGTGATCGATCTGGCCTACTACGAGGGGCTCACCAGAGCCGAGATCGCGGACCGCCTGCAGATCCCGATCGGCACGGTGAAGTCGCGGATGGTTCGGGCGGTGGACGTGTTGAAAGCCCGCATCGGTCCCAGCAGCGGAGGCCGTCCATGAAACCAGCATCTGAGGATCGGGTTGCCGAGTACGTGCTCGGCAGTTTGTCCGAGACCGACCGGCAGGTGATGGATTTGGAGCTGGCGGCGTCGCCGACCTTGCGTGCCGAGGTCTCGCGGGTCGCCGAGGCGCTGTCGATTGCCAAGGGGATCGTGCCCATCGCGCCGTCCGAGCGTACCCGCATCCGGCTGCTAGCGACGCTGCGGGGGCCTGATCGGTTTCAGCCCTTCTTCCAGGAGCTGTCGCAGCTATTTGATCTGCCGGTCGAGAAGTTGCGCCCGATCCTCGCGCTGGTCGATCTTCCGGAGGCGTGGGAACTGGGGCCATTGCCCATCATCCATCTCATTCACTTTCAGGCCGGTCCAAAGCTGGCCGCCAGCGATGCTGGCCTTGTACGCCTCGCTGCAGGCGCGACGTTTCCCCGCCACGTCCACCTCGGCCGCGAATCAACTGTGGTCCTGGAAGGCACAATGCTCGACGGCGACCGGCTATATCGCCCCGGCGACCTCATCGAGTGGCCGACCGGGACGACGCACACGTACCACGCGGGTCAGGAGCGCGATCTGGTGCTCATAGTCGCGCACAACGGAATCGCGCCGGCCTGAGGCGCTGCGGACTTAGAACCTGTAGCGAGCGCCGACGCGAATGGTCAGGGGCGGCCGGTAGCCGGTGGCCTGCTGGAATAGTGGAGTGTCCTGGTTTTCGACGCTGGTGACGGTGCGCAGCGCGAGGATGTTCAAGATGTCGACGTAGATGCCCAAGTTAGCCCCCGTGAGCGGCTTGAGGTTGAAGCGCACCTGGAGGCTCAGTATCTGCTGGTCGGGCAGCCGAATCGGCCGGTCGTCGGTGGGATCGTTGATGTTGTTACCCGGATTCTCGCCAGGCCGGGCACGGTAGTCGGCGAAACTGCTGGTCGCGGTGTTCCAGAATCGGCGCGAATAGGGCTGCCCTGTGGTGTAGCGCCACTCGATGCTGGTCGCCAGCCACTTGTTGACGTCGTACACGCCCCGCGTGCGGATCGCGTGGCGTGAGTCGTCACCCAGATAAGCGTCGAGTAGGTAGATGTCGCGGCCTGGGATGTCGCCGTACTCGTTGCTATTCCCGTCAAGCACCGTACCGGTGAGCTGAGACCAGGTGTAAGACGCGGTGATCTTGAGAGCGCCTTCGCGCTTGTGCACCGATGCGGTGAACCCCATGTAGCGCCGGCGCGCTTCCGCGGGCGTCTCAAGGTCGAGGACTGCCTGGTTGCGGCCGTTCTTGTAGCCACCGTCGGGATCGAGTTCAGTTCCCGAGTTGTTCCATATCTGGTTGGTCTCGACCTGCTCGTACTGCCGGGTGAACTGGCGGTAGACGAAGTCGGCACCGATCCCGATGCCTTGGACGATCTCGCGCTCGACGCCGGCGGTGTACTCCCAGGTCCTTGGGATCTGCAGCTTCTCTTTGCAGGGGCGCCCGAACTGGTCCAGCGCCGAGGCGCCACAGGGTAGCCCGATGGTGCGCCCGGAGGTGCCACCCGTATAGACGCAGGCGCCGGTGAATTCCCCCGCCCCGGCATCCCAGTTACACCTCTTTGTCACCTGACTGCCCAGCGTGTGCTGCGACAGCCCGACGACATCGACGTCGACCATGCTGCCGAAGCTGCCGCGCACGGCGGTGCGACCGTCATGGGTCGCATCCCATACCGCCGATATGCTGGGCGCCAGGGCCTGCGTGTCTATCGAGACGTCGCCAATGCTGTTGGAACCGCGGCCGTAGATCCAGCTCAAACCAGGCGTAAGCGTGAAGTGCCGCGTGAGCCGCATGGTGTCAGTCAGCAGGGCCGCGTTTTTGATGCTGTCACTGGCTCGGATGAAATAGCCGTAACGGGGGCTGTCGAGCCGCGGATCGTTGGAGTAGTACTCGGTCCTGGTAAGGGGCACGTTGCCGTTGAGAGCGATGAGCGAGTCGCCCGGCGTGCTGGAGGCGATCTCCCTGTGCTCGACGAAGTGGGTGTCCTGGAGCTTGACGTTGTGGTCGCCGAGAACCTTTGAGCTGCCGAACCACTCGAACTTGTTGATGAACTCAACGGACCTTCGGATGTTCTGCTGGTGGGAGTTGAAGTTCTGCAGAGTCTGAGCGCGCGGGAACGACTGGGTGACGGGAGAGATGTGGTCACAATCCTCGGGCGACGTGCGGCACCGTTCGGGCGCGGTTTCACTCCAGAGCTGCGTCGTGCCGACCTGGCTGCGAAACAGCAGCGCGTCGGTCAACAGCGATTCCCAGATCACGCCTACCATGCCGTCCATCTCGTCGCCCTTGCCCTGCGCCTCCTGCTCGACCCCGAAGCCGCCGACAGTGTTTTTGGTGAATTGGCGGCTGAAGTTGGTGACGGCCTGGACCTTGTTGCGGGGGCTGACCTGCCAGGTCAATTTCGCCGACCCGCGCACGGTGCCAGCCGAATTCTTGCGCGGGGGGGGGGCGAGGCCGGCGGGATCTTTCTCGCGCGTCGTCACCAGGGTGCCGGTCTCAAGATTGACGAAGTACCACAGCCGGTCCTTGATGATTGGTCCCGAAAAACTGGGCATGATGTAGTTGTTCCAGCCGTGCTCCGTGTTGTCGATCGACTCGACCTTGAAGAGACGCAAGTAGGAGTCCTCGGCGTACATGGTGACGTCGAACTCGAACTTGTTGGACCCTGACTTGGTGACCATGTTGACCAGGCCGCCCGAATACGCCGCGCCCTCGGCGCCGTAGCCGGCAGTCTGCGTCTCGAAGGCAGCCAGGCCCTTCTGGGTGATCTTCTGGCCGTTCATGTTGAAACCATCGACCAGGAACGCGTTCTGGTTGGCGCCGCCACCGCGGATGCGCGTGGACCGCTGGCTAACGGTGACCGCGCCCGGCACGCCATTGCCGACGAGGCTCTCGATCCATTTCTTGCTCTCGGTCGGCAGGGAGTCAACGAACTCCTCGTCGTACACCTCCTTGACGGCTGGGCTTGTGACGCTGACGATGGGCGCCTTCTCGATGACCTTGACCTCTTCGAGCTGCTGCGACTCGACTTCCATCACCAGGTTGATCTCGGCAGATGAACTTACGCCAACCGCGATGTCCTTCTGAAGCACCGTCCGCAAGCCCTTCGCGCTGGCGGTGACCTCGAACCTGCCGGGCAGCAGGCCGACGAAACGGAAGAAACCTTCGTCGTTGGTATAGGTGGTCTTGCCGCCGCCGATCTGGGTGTCTGACTTGGCGACAATTTTGATGCCCTTCAGGGGCTGGCCGCCCTGGTCGAACAGGTAACCGACGATACTGCCGGTGACCCCGCCCTGAGCCATTGCCAGCTTCGGCAGCGCGCAGATGGCTGCCACCACGACAAGTCGACTGAACGTGCGCGACATGGTGAACCTCATTGAAGTGAGACGAATGCCACATATACCCGAAAACTTCGCCACTGCGGGTGCAAAAAACCTGGGGTGGCGCGGGTGGTCATTTCAGCGTCGGAACGTTTTCGACGTTCGGATCGGGCGCAGGCGCGTCCGCACGCGCAGATCTTGACGGCGGAGGCATTGGCGAACAGAAGGAAGACGCCATGAGCCACCTCGGTGCCGCGTTCCTGCCGGTTCTCCACCTCCTCGCCGCGCCGGCCGTCGGTGCCGCCGCTAATCCCGCGGCCCGGGGCCTCGAGATCGCCCGCGCGGCCGACCAGGCCAACCAGGGCTTCGGCGGTGAGACGGCGACCTTGACTCTGGAACTCGTCAACGCCCACGGTGACGTCACCCGGCGCAAGATGACCATGGAGATCCTGGAAGTTGCTGACGACGGGGATCGATCGCGCTCGACCTTCGAGTGGCCGCCTGACGTCAAGGGCACCAGGCTGCTGACCTGGAGCCACAAGAAGACCGACGACGATCAGTGGCTGTACCTGCCGGCGGTCAAGCGCACCAAGCGCATCGCCGCCAGCAACAAGTCGGGCTCGTTCATGGGCAGCGAGTTCACCTACGAAGATCTGGGCAGCTCCGAGGTCGAGAAGTTCACGTACCGGTACCTGGACGAGCCCAAGGTGAACGGCCGCGACACCTGGCGCATCGAGCGCGTGCCGGTCGAGAAGCAAAGTGGCTACAAGCGCGAGGTCGTGTGGATGGACAAGGAGTACCTGTCCCCGCTCCGCGTCGAGTACTTCGACCGCAAGGACGAGTTGCTCAAGGTGGCGTTGTTCGAGGGCCACAAACGGTACGGCAAGCTGTGGCGCTTCCAGATCATCCGCATGGACAACATGCAGACCAGGAAGAAGTCGGTGCTGACCTGGGACAGCCGCCAGGTGGGCGTCAAGCTGCCACCCGAGCGGTTCGACAACGCGCGGATCGAGGACTGAGGCTGCGGCCACGATGAAGCGTCTGGCCGCGCTACTGGCTGTGACTGCAGGTGGCTACGCCCGCGCCCAGGATGCGGCTGGCCCGGCCACCACCGAAGCGACCATCGCAGCTGCACCCGAAGCGGCGCCCGCGTGGTCCAGCAAGGGCGAGGTGGCGCTGGAGAGCCGGCTGTTTCGCGGCGACGGTGACCCGACCACGGTGGATCGCGCTGCCGGCTTGTTCGCGCGGCTGGAGGTGCAGCATCAGCGCGGCTTTTTCGAAGGACGGGCGCGCGGCTTCGGCCGGCTGGACTACCTGGACGCCGCTCGATCCATGCTGGTGTTCGAGGAAGCCTTCGCCCAGGTGCAATCGAAGCGCTTCCGCTTGCGTGCCGGCGCTGACACCGTCAACTGGACAGCGACCGAGGCGTTCCACCCGGCCGACGTGATCAACGCCCGCAACCTGGACAGCGATCTCGAGAACTTCGAGAAGCTGGGCGAGCCCATGGTCTCGCTGCAGGCACGGCTTGCCGCCGGCACCACCGCGACCGCGTACTACCTGCCCTACCGTACGTCGCCCATCTTCACGTCGTCGCGCTCGCGGTTGCATTTCGCCCCGGCCGGTGTCGAGCTGCGCGGCCGGCGTCTGATGTCGGACCGCAAGGGGCATCTGACCGACGCCGCCTTCGGCCACCAGGCCGCGGTCAACATCCGCCAGACCGTGGGCCACGCCGATTTCAGCCTGCATCTGGTCGAGCACATGGATCGCGCGCAGCCGCAGGTCCTGGTGGATCTGGCCACCGGCGAGTTGCGCTTGCTGTTCCAGACCGTGCGCCAGGTTGGCGGCACCTACCAGCACGCGCTTGGCCCGGTGCTGGCAAAACTGGAAGGCGCGTACCGCCACTTCATCGCCGTTGACGACACATTGCCGTCGCCGTTCGGGTACCGCCGCGATCGCGACCACGGCACAGTAGCTGCCGGGATTGAATACGGCCTTGCCCACGACGGCGGCGCCGAGTCCACGTTCATTGCCGAGGCACAGGTGGTGCTGGGCGGCGACGCTGATACGCGCGCGACGCTGACGCCGTTCCAGCGCGACGCACTGGCCGGCTACCGCCTGGCGCTGAACGACGAGAGCAGCCGGCAACTGCTGATCGGCATCGTCGTCGACCTGGAAAGCGCAAACGAATACTTGGTCAACGCCAGCTACGAGCAACGCCTCGGCGACACCTGGACCGTGCGCGCGGGGGTACGGGTATTCCAGGCCAAGCAGCGCGCCGTGCCCACCGGGCTATCCGCCCTGCGCAACGCCGACCACGTCCGCCTCACCCTCGCCCGCCACTTCTGAGCCCCAGCCGCCATGAGTGACGACCAGCTGCAATCGGATCGCAAGGTCACGGCCTTCAACCGCCGTTTCGTTGGCTTCATCGCCGGGCACCCGGTGGCGTCGATTCTGATCGGCCTGGCGCTGGTGGCCGCTTGCTTGCCTGGCCTGCCGAAGGTACGCGCTGACTTCACCCACACCGGCTTCTTCTGGGACAACGATCCCAAGCTGTTGCAGTTCGAAGACTTCGAACGCCGCTTCGGCAACGACGACTCGGTGTTGCTGGTCGTGCACAGCCCGTCGGGCGTGTTCGACATGGACACCGCGGGCCTGGTCATCGAGCTGACCGAGAAGATGTGGCAGGTGCCCGAGGTCATCCGGGTCGATTCGCTGGCCAACTTCAACTGGGTGCACGCGCGCGGTGACGACATCGCCATCGAGCCTTTGTTCCCGAAGGTGCTAACGCCCGAGATCCTGACCGAGCGTGGCCGCATCGCACTCGCGCACGAGACGCTACCCAACTACCTCATCAGCAAGGATGGCCAGACCACCATCGTGGTCGCCCGGATCAAGCCTGGCCTCGACCGCGCGCCCGATGCCAAGGCTATTTCGCTAGCCATGCGCAAGCTTGCGGTGCAAGCGCGCCGCGGCGATCACGTCATCCACATCGGCGGCGGCCCGGTCGTCACCTACGCGTTCGAGGAGGTAAGCCAAGCTGACCTGCTGCGCCTGGTGCCCCTGGTGGTGGCGCTGTCCGCGCTGTTCCTGGTTGGCCTCTTGCGCAGCTTCGTCGGTACCGTGCTGCCGTTCGCGCTGGTGTTTCTCAGCACCCTGGCGGCGTTCGGCTTCGCCGGCTTGACGGGCCTGGTGCAGTCGACCATCAGCACGGCCGTCCCCACCATCCTCATCGCCATCGGCATCGCCGACACCGTGCACATCCTGGTCATCCACATCGCGGCGTTGCGGCGCGGGATGTCGCGCCGGGAAGCCGCGCACCACGCCCTGACCCACAACCTGCTGGCCACGTTCCTGACCAGCCTGACAACGGCGGTTGGCTTCTTCAGCTTCGTGTCGGCCAACCTGAAACCCATCTCGGTGCTGGGTGTGATGGCGGGCTTCGGCACCATGATGTGCTGGCTGCTATCGCAGCTGTTCGTCGGCGGGTTGCTGTTCATCCTGCCAATCAAGGTCAAGCCCGCGTCGCCCGAACACCTGGCCGCGACCGACCGGCGGGCGGGATGGCTGGTCGATCTGGTGGTGCGCCGGCGCTGGTTCATCATCGGTACGACCGCGGTGCTGTCGGCGATTTCGCTGTGGATTTCCTACGGCATCGACGTCAACTCGGACCCGATCAAGTACTTCACCAAGAAGGAACCGGTGCGCGCCGCCAACGAGTTCCTCGAGCGCGAGATGGGCAACGCGCGCAGCATCGAGCTGGTGGTCGAGGCGGGACGCGAGGACGGCATCAAGGATCCGGCGTTCCTGGGCCGGGTCGATGCGTTCCAGAAGTGGCTCGAAGCCCAGCCCGGCATCACCCGCGTCGTGTCGCTGGTGGATGTCTTGAAGCAGATGAACCGGGCGCTCAACGGCGATCGCCCCGACGCCTACAAGCTGGGCGCGGACACGAACACCATCGCGCAGGAGCTGTTGCTTTACACCATGGGCCTGCCGCAGGGCCTCGACGTCAACGATCGTGTCACGGTGAAAAACGACGCCCTCCGCCTGACCGTGCTGAACACGATCACGACCTCGCGCGAGTCGGTCGCCGCGGTCGAGGCGATGCGGCGCAAAGGCAGCGAGCTGGGCCTCGCGGTCACCGCCACCGGCAAGTACTACCTGTACCAGCAGACCAATGACTACGTCGTGCAGTCGTTTCTGACCTCGCTATGGAGCGCGACCCTGATCATCGGCGCGATCATGGCGTTGTTCCTGCGCTCGGTGAAACTGGGCATCATTTCAATGATCCCGAACGTGGTGCCGCTGTTCGCGGGCGGCGTGCTGCTGCGGATCCTGCACCAGCCGCTCGACATGGGCACGGTGCTGGTGAGCAGCATCTGCCTCGGTATCTCCATCGACGACACCAGCCACGTGCTGGCCAATTTCGCCTACCTACGCCGCCAGGGCGTCGCGCCCGAGGCGGCAATGAAGGAAGTGATGGCCCACTCGGGCGCAGCGTTGCTGTCGACCAACGGCATCCTGATTGCGTCGTTCGCCAGCTTCGCCACCGCCACCTTCGTGCCCAACTTCTACTTCGGCATCCTGACCGCCTTCATCCTGGCGGTCGCGCTGCTGGCCGACATGTTCTTCACGCCCGCCTTGTTGCTGGCGCGGACGCGCCAAGTTCGCAGAGCTTGAGAACGGTTCGCCAGTTGCGCACCGTGGACGTGGTGGCAAACTTGCTGTCGAAGTACTGGTTGGTCAGCTTGGTGCGCGCCATGCCGTTCGGACAGTGCAGGTAGATCTCGCGGCCACGGACCTCGAACCGGTCGGGTGGCGAGCGGTCGCGATCAAGTCCGGCCACCTGGGCCGCGGTCGGCAGGTCAGCAAGGAACGCAACGTGCAGCTTCTCTGGATCCGCCCCGGCGCGAAGGAAGGGGTTGCCCTCGCTCACGAGCCGGATGTCCTCGGCGGTACGGACCACCACCGGGACGTGAAATCGAAAACGGTCCGCGACCGCCGTCGTGATCAGCGTGGGCACGCGACGAGCAAGGGCGGGTGCCGCGCGGAAGATGACGTTGCCGCTCTGGATGTAGGACGCAACGTCGGTGCAGCCGGCGGCGCGAAACAGCTCGACCAGATCCTTCATCGGCAAGAGGTTCTTGCCACCGACATTGATCCCGCGCAGCAACGCAACGTGGGTGATGGCCATTGCTGGGAACATGCCATACCGCCCCGCCTTCGTGGTATGGCACGCGCCATGCCTCACACCTCGGATCCAAGCTCGCCGACGCCCGAACAGGCGCTGCAACGTCTGGTGGCGGGTAACCGGCGCTTTCGCGAGGCCAGCGGAACATCGTCGCCGGCACGTTCGTGGAGCGGTCACCTGGCCAACGAGGCGCAGCGCCCATTCGCCATCATCCTGGGCTGCTCGGATTCACGCACCCCGGTCGAGATCCTGTTCGACGAAGGCTTCGGCGATCTGTTCGTCGTGCGCATCGCCGGCAACATCGTCGCGCCTTCCGTGGTCGGCTCGATCGAGTTCGCGGCCGCGCAGTTCGGGTCGCGGCTGGTGGTCGTCATGGGCCACACCCGCTGCGGCGCCATCGCGGCCACCGTGAAGGCGATCGAGACTGGCCTTGGTCCCGAATCGAAGAACCTCCGATCCATCACTGATCGGATTGCCCCACACATCAACGGGCTGGTTCGACCGGGCGACCGCGACGTCATCCTGCGCGAGGCCGTGCGCGCCAACGTGCGCGCGTCGGCGGATCACCTGCGCCACGGCAGCCAGATCCTGGAAGAACTGGTCGCCGGCGGCCGACTGGCGGTGGTTGGAGCCGAATACGAACTAGAGACCGGCGCGGTGCACTTCTTCGACGGTGTACCACTGACCGACAGCGGTCAGGCCGACGCGACCTGATCGGCGCGCGCCGCCTCGATAGGATGGCAGCATGGCCGTCGACATCCTGACCGACACCATCATCGATCGCCCGCGCGCGGAGATCGCCGCGTACGCCGGCAATCCCGACAACGCTCCTGCGTGGTACGTCAACATCAGGTCCGTGGAATGGAAGACGCCGCCACCGCTCCACGTGGGCTCCCGCCACCAGCGAGCGGAGCACGCGCATGACCCTGCGGAACCGCGGCGAGCCGAGTGGCTTCGGCAAGCTCGCGGCGCCCTTCATGGCGGCGGCGATGCGCCGAGCGAATCGGAAGGATCTCGCACGGCTGAAGTCGATCCTCTGCCTTAGGCCGTAGGATCGACACGCACAAAATGTTGAACCTATTACGTTTATGCTGTTGATCAGCGGGTCACCCCCCGCCGTGAGGGTCTCGCAAAGCCGACAGTCCTTTGGCGTCGCCAGTAACGCGTGCTTGACTAAGGCTCAACACTAGTAAAGGGTTCGTTCCTAGCGAACCGCCCTGGTCACGCCGGCTTTCCCAGCCAACGTGCCTAGAGACAAGCGGACGTTCCTAGCGAAGCCGACGATGCCCAGACGAACCGGGGGGGCAGCGCGTGCGGGACGAAGGCCGCGACTTCCTCGTGTGGGACGCGAGCGACATGGAGAAATTTCGCGAGCGGCTGACCTATCGCTTGATGGCGGCCTTGGAAAAGGCGCGCCACACTGTTGCCCTCCCACCCGCGACACCATGAACCTCCATCTCAGTCGGGACATCAACGGCCATGTCTACGGCTACCCGACAAAGGCGACCCCCTCACGGAGGAGCGAGCGCCAACGCCGTCGATCGGGCTTGGGCACGGACAGCCACTCCCGGAAAACCCGTCCCGCGGGTGCAAACGGTTGCCCGGCGCCGCTCTCGATGAGCTCCGCGACGCGTGCCTTGGGGAGCTTCACGACCAGGCCCGAGCCCTTGTAGTCGACGAGCGCGAGGAACTCCTTCCCCACGCGAAGGCAACGGCCGTTCATGATGGTACCTTCCGCGATTCGCGAGTCCTCCGCCTGCAGTTCGGCGGCGAGCCGCCAGAAGAGTTCTTCGGCTGTCACTTCGTCCAGCCATCCCGCTCGCGAAACCCACGGAGGTAGCGTCTATGAATCCACAGTGTCGGTGCCGTCTTCTTGTCCGCCCCGTGCCATGTCGTCAGGAGCAGGTGATCCTTGTACCGCGCGGCGCCTGGCGCGGCGAAGCGC
>JANPCZ010000285.1:0-2888 GCA_031431215.1 Myxococcales bacterium | reverse complement strand
GCCCTGGTGTTTCGCGAGTACCTCGATCCGCACTACACGGTGCCCAACACCGCCAAGCTTGTCGAGGCGGATGTCAACGAGCCGCCGTGGTACCGGCGCGTTCCGGGATCGGTCCTTTATGCGCGTCCCGGCGAGCGCCTGTACATCCACGTCCTCAACGGCGATCGCGAATGCCACAGCTTTCATCTGCACGGCTTGCAGTACGGCATCGATTCTGACGGAGCGTGGCCGCTGGGAGTCCAGGGCCGTGACGGTCGGCGCAGCGACGAGATCAAACCCGGTCAGACCTGGACCTACGTTTTCGACGCCACCAAGGAAACCATCGGAGCCTGGGCTTTTCACACCCACGTGCGGCAGGTGATGAAGAACGTGAACCGCGGGCTTTTCGGCGGCCTGGTGGTGAGGGATCCCGAAGCCCCACGCGCCGACCACGAGGTGCCCGTCTTCTTCCATCTGATGGAGGGACCCGGCAACGTTTGCCAGTTCGAGAGCCCGCGGCTGCTGAACGGCGACACGTTCGAATTCACGTTCGGCGCCACCGTCGGCGTCTGCAACTACTATTGCTTTGTTCATGGCATCACCATGGCTGGCCAGGTGGTTATCCAGGCGGGCGGACCGGCGCAGCAGTTCGTCGATATAAAGGACAATCTGTTCTCGCCGGCGTCGGTGACGATCGGTCCCGGTGGCAAGGTGAAATGGACCCACCGGGGCGAGCGGGCGCACATCGTTTTTGCCAGCGGCGGGGGCGGGTCAACGTTTGCCATCAACGGCCGCGCCTACGCCGGCAATACCCCGACCGTCGAGGTGGAACCCGGCCAGCGCATCCGCTGGTACGCTTTCAACCTGGATCTGGGCGCCGTCTGGCACAACTTTCACCCGCACGCCATGCGCTGGCAGCTTCCGGTGCCGCCGGGCGGTGCTGCCGATGTTCACTCTCTCAGCCCGGCCGAGAGCTTTGTTGCCGACACCTGGGCGCCGCCCGCGTTGCGCCTGCCCTGCGCGCTTGAGGATCTGCAGTGCGCGCCGCCTGCCAACGCCTGTCGGGTGCGGATCAAGGGCGAGTACCTTTTCCACTGTCACGTCGAGCCCCACATGATGTCCGGGCTGGTTGGCCTGGTGCGTTCGCGCCAATACATCTGGATCACGCCCGAGATCCTCGGGAAGCTGCCGATCGAGTTGCCGTTCGACGACGGTTCCAACGACTGCGGATCCGTCGACGTGTTTCGCTGCCAGCCCCAACCAAAACCGCCGCGGGTGCTGGGGCCGCCCGCGGGTAAGGACGACCACCAACCTAACCCTGCACCCGGGGTCGCGCCCGCGCTGGCCGATCCCGGTGGCCAGGAGCACGGCGGCGGTGGCCCGCTGATGGTCGAGTCGGCAGTCGCGTCGAGCGTGGCCGAGGCCGCCGAGAAGGGCTGGTGGGAACTGCTGCCTTGCGAGTCGCCGGTACGCATCGTTCACGCCGCGCTTCTGCGCACGGGCAAGGTGCTCTTCTTCTCGGGCTCGGGCGACGACGAACTGTACACCGCGGGACTTGGCAGCGCGGTCTGGGACTACGAGGGCGGCACCTTCCACGTCCCGGTCACGCCGGTTGATTTTTTCTGCTCGGGCCAGTCGTTCCTGGCCAACGGCCAGTTGCTGGTCGCGGGCGGCACCAAGGACTATGCCTTCACCGCCGCCAGCCACGCTTTCCTGTTCGATCCCATCATCGAAGACTGGATTCGCGTCGGCGACATGAAGGCCGGCCGTTGGTATCCGACGCTGCTGAGTCTGGGCGATGGCCGCATCCTGACCGTTGCCGGCGGTCCGACCCAGGGCGAGATCTTCTCGGCGACCACCGGTTGGTCGCTGCTCAGTCCCACCGTCGATCCGCCTTGGCCGACGTACCCGGGCCTGACGCTGCTGCGCAACGGGAAGGTGTTCTATTCGGGAGAAAAAACTTTCGGCGGCGGCCCGGGACCGGGCGTCCTGGATCTGGCCACCAACGTGCTGACGCCAATCACCTTGCCGGCGGCCTTTGATCTTGGCGCTCGCGACCAGGGCGGAACGGTCTTGTTGCCGCCGGCGCAGGCACAGAAGGTGATGGTGATCGGAGGCGGCGGCGCCAGTAGCACGGCAATTGCGGATCTCTCTGCGGTGGCGCCCGGGTTCGGCATGACCGCTTCGCTGCATAACCCGCGCATCCACCTGAACGCGGTTCTGCTGCCTGATCGCACCGTGGTCGTCACCGGCGGCGAAAGTCAGTCCGAGAACACCTCCACCGCAGCCCTTGAGGCCGAGATCTATCACCCCACCACCAACACCTTCACCCGGGCCGCCAAGGCCAAAGTGCCCAGGCACTACCATTCAGTGGCTCTGTTGCTGCCCGACGGCCGGGTGATCACGGCTGGCTCCAACACCCAGCGGCGCGACAACGAACTTCGCCTCGAGCTGTACCACCCGCCGTATCTGTTCAAGGGCCCACGGCCTTTCATCGACAACGCTCCAGCAGAAACCAGCTACGGCTCAGCGCTGGAGATCGCCACACCCCAGGCGGCCCACATCAAGTGGGCGCAACTCATTCGCCCGATGGCCACCACGCATTCGTGCGACACCGAGCAGCGCGTGGTCGACCTGCCCATCGAACGCCGCGATTCCTGCCGCTTGCACGTGCGCGTGCCGACGAATCCCAACCTGGCCCCGCCCGGGCATTACATGTTGTTCATCGTCGACAAGCAGGGCATCCCTTCGGTGGCGAAGTGGGTTCACCTGGACCGCGATCAGAAATTGGCCACCATCGCCAGCGTGAAGGTGCATCCGGCCATCGGCATCGCGCGTCTAGGAAATAGTCGCAGCGAATTCTTTGTCGGCCCGGAAAGTCCCGGCGATGTCACCCCACCGCACGGCGG
>JANPCZ010000284.1:0-2636 GCA_031431215.1 Myxococcales bacterium | reverse complement strand
GACGCCGGCGCGACGTGGCAGAACATTTCCGGAAGTGGCG
Organism: Myxococcales bacterium; assembly: GCA_031431215.1. Taxonomy (GTDB): domain Bacteria; phylum Myxococcota_A; class Polyangia; order Fen-1088; family Fen-1088; genus JANPCZ01. The sequence continues at coordinate 2,596 of JANPCZ010000284.1, read as the reverse complement.
GGGGCGCGCTCCCGGCCGTGCCGATGCCGTCACTGGCTCTGCACCGGACGGTGGCGGGCCGGCTCTACGCGGGGTCCGACATCGGTCTGTTCGTGAGCACCGACGATGGGGCCTCGTGGGGGCCGCTCTCGCCGGGGATTGGCCTGGTGCCGGTCGTGGAACTGATCTGGCGGAACAACACGACGCTGATGGCGGTCACGCACGGGCGCGGCATTTATCTGGGCGACGCGACGGTGGCCAGTTGTTATGCGAACTGTGACGGGAGCACGGGAACGCCCGCGCTGACCGCCAACGACTTCCAGTGCTTCCTGAACGCATTCGCCGCGGGACAGAGCTACGCGAACTGTGACGGCGTGGGCGGACTGACGGCGAACGACTTTTCATGCTTTGTGAATGCGTATGCGGGTGGGTGCCCGTAGGGGGCCGCGTTGGCTCGAAGGTGGACTACTCGATCACGATCTTTTTCGGATCCACACTCAGCCGCGGCCACTTCATGTCCAGCTTCTCCATCGCCTCGACGATGATGGAGGACACGGCGAGGTTGCGGACCCACTTGCGGTCGGAGGGGATGATGTACCACGGTGCGTGCGCGGTGGAGCAGCGGGAGAGGGCTTCTTCGTAGGCCTCGGTGTACCTGGGCCAGAGCTTGCGCTCTTCGAGGTCCTGCATTGAGAACTTCCAGTTCTTGGTGGGGTCGTCGAGGCGGGCCTGCAGGCGCTCCTTCTGTTCATCCTTCGAGATGTGGAGGAAGAACTTGAGGATGGTGGTGCCGTTGTCGGTGAGGAGCTTCTCGAAGGTGTTGATCTGGTCGTATCGCGCTCGCCAGACTTTGTCGGGCACGAGCTTGCGGACGCGCGCGATCAGGACATCCTCGTAGTGCGAGCGGTTGAAGATTCCGATGTCGCCCTTGGCGGGAAGGGCCTTGATGATGCGCCAGAGGTAGGCGTGGTCGGCCTCTTCATCTGACGGGCGCTTGAAGGCGGTGACCTTGCACCCCTGGGGATCGACGCCGGCCATGACATTGCGGATCACACCATCCTTGCCGCTGGTGTCCATGCCCTGGAGGATGATGAGGATGGAACGGCGGTTCTCGGCCCAGAGAAGCTCGTGAAGGTCCGAGAGTCGGGCACGATTCGCGGCGGTGCGGTCAATCGCATCGTCTTTGACCCAACCGAGCGTTTCCGCGGCGTCGAACGTGCGGAGGCTGAGCTTGGCGCCGGGGCGGACCCTGAGTTGGTTGGCGGACTTCATGGGGAGGACTCCTGAAAGGGCCGGGAACCGGGGGGATTCGGGGGGAATCACGAATCCGGCGGGCAGCGGCCGCGTATAAATGGCCCTGATTGGTCAGGATTCTGCGCTGGAAGTCTGGACAGATTCAAAGAATAGGTCAAGATGGGCAATCGTCCCGGCTGGGGGCGTGCGCTCCCATACAGGAGAATGGAATGAAGCGGACACAGGTAGCCGGCGTTCTTGGGCTTCTCGCGGCGTGCGGGGCGGCTGTCGCACAGAACGGGATGAAGCCGGTTCTGGGTGGGGCGAGGGAAGAACTGATTGTCGCGCCGATCGTGGCGTGCTTTGCGGAAGGCACCAACCCGCTGTACGTCAGACAGGTTGAAGCGATCGTTCACCAGATGAACCTGATGCGCTTTGGCGGGCAGGACTATCAACTGACGGGGCGCTGGTCGGGAAATCAGGGTGATCCGCGAGCGCTGACGTGGAGCTTTGTTCCGGATGGATTGAACATCCCCAACGGCGTCGGCGAGCCGGCGGGGCCGAGCAATCTCTTTAGTTCCATGGATTCCAAGTTCGCGGGTGTGGGCGGGCGGACGGTATGGATCGCGCAGTTCACGAACACGTTCGCGCGCTGGGCGAACCTGACCGGCTTGACGTACACGCGCATCACGGTTGGCGGCAACGACTGGGACGATGGCGCGACGTGGGGCACGGGCGGAACGGCGGGCTTCCGCGGCGATGTGCGGATCTCGTCCAAGAACATCGATGGCGGCAGCGGTGTTCTGGCGTACAACTCGTTTCCCGCGGGCGGCGACATGGTGCTGGACTCGTCTGAATCCTGGCAGAGCGGCTCACCCTCGTTCATCTTTCTGCGCAACACAATCGCGCACGAGCACGGCCACGGCATCGGCCTGTTGCACGTGGACCCGACGAGCGGCCAGAAACTGATGGAGCCGTTCCTGAACACCAACTTTGACGGGCCGCAGCAGGACGACATCCGTGCAGGGCAGCGGCATTACGGCGACGCACTGGAACCGAACAACACGTCGGGAACGGCCAAGCCGTTAGGCGCCCTGGCAATCCCGGGGTCATTGTCGTTCGGCGCGATTTCTTCGCCGGCGGTCGGGTCGGCAGCGCGGCTGTCGATCGACGCCAACGGCGAGATTGACGTGTGGTCGTTCACGGTCGCCGCGGCGTCCACGATCAACGCGTCTGTTTCGCCGGTGGGATCGACTTATGCACAGGGCCCCCAGGGCGGGGCGACGGCGAACGTGAACGGGCTCGCGCAGGCCAACCTGGCTATCGAAGTCCTGGGCAGCGACGGCGTGACGGTCCTGGGCTCAGCGGTCGGCGCGGCGGTCGG
>JANPCZ010000283.1:0-2344 GCA_031431215.1 Myxococcales bacterium | reverse complement strand
CGGTGTCGGTGGTGCACGACGTGATGAAGTACTTCTCGGCCAGGTGGCGGGCCGTGAAACCACGCGCCGAAGCGATGGCGCCCAGGTGCACGCGGTCGATCTTGGCAAGCGCCGGAAGTAGCGTGCCTGCGGCGAAGGCTCCGGCGCCGACAAACCCGACGCGCACGGTGCCCCGCCGCGGGGTGATGACTGGCGGGGTGACCTCGACGGTGCGGGCAGGGATCGCAAGCGCCGGATAGCTCAAGACGACACCCAGGGGCGGCACCGCGTCGGCTGCCGCTCGGCCGTCGATGAGCGCGTACGCCTCGCCGGCTCGCTCGATGGGAAACCGATGACTGATGAGCGACGCCGTGTCGACGCGTCCCGCTGCGCACTGGGCAAGGAACGCTTCCATGTTGCGACGGAGGGTCCAGCGCACGTAGCCGATGGGGTAGTCGACGCCCATCTCTTCGTAGACCGGATCGTAACGGCCGGGGCCGTAGGAACGCGACTGGAAGACGCCTAGTTCCTTGTCGTAGTAGGGCCGGCGCGGGATGTCCATGCCGACGGCGCCGACGATGACGACGCGGCCGCGATCGCGGCACAACTCGCCGGCCAGCTGGATCGGATCGTTCGACGAGGTTGCCGCCGTGATCAGCACGCCATCGACCCCGCCGCCGACGCCGAGAGCGCGCGCGGCGCCGAGCACGTCGCCCGAGCGGACGACCGCCGCCTCGGCGCCGAGCCGCCGCGCCAGCGCGACCTTGCTGGGATCCAGATCGATGCCCAGCACCTTGCAGCCGTTGGCGCGCAGCAGTTGCACCGCGACCTGCCCCAGCAGACCGAGCCCGATGACCGCAAAGGTCTCGCCCAGCGTCGGCACGCCGAGCCGCACGCCCTGCAGAGCAATGGCGCCAACAGTGACGAAGGCCGCGGCCTCGTCGGGCACGCCTTCGGGAACCGGCACGCACAGGTTCTGCGGTACCAGGTTGACCTCGGCGTGGTTGGCCACCTTGGCGCCCGCGCACGCGACGCGCGCGCCGACGGTGAGATCCGCGACGCCGTCTCCCACCGCCACCACGCGGCCGGCGCAGCTATAACCAAGCGGGATGGGCTGATCCAGCTTGTGCCGCGCGGCTTCGATGGTCGCGACCACACCATCCCGCGACGCCCGCGCGATCATCTTGCGCACCAGGTCGGGTCGGTCCCGTGCCTTGCCCAGCAAGGATTTCTTGGCGATGTCCATGGTCATGCGCTCGGTGCCGACCGACACCAGCGACGCCGTGGTCAGCACGAGCACGGCGCCCGGCTCGACGCCCGGCGCGGGCACGTCGGCTACACGCAGAAGGCCGGTCTTGTAGGACTGCAGGATCTGCTTCATTGGTAAAGCTCAAGCCAGGTCTGGAACACCAGCAGGGCCCAGAGGTGCAAGGAAAAATCGCGCCGCTCGGCGCGGTGTTCGGCCAGCATGCGCTCGACCGGCGCGGGATCGAAGAAACCCTCACGGCGCAGACGCTCCGGCGCCAGCTTTTCCGCTACCAGCGCCCCCAGATCGCGTTTGAGCCAGATGCCCATGGGCGGATTGAATCCCAGCTTCGGGCGCCGCAAGATCTCCGGTGGTAGCAGGTCCCGCACCGCTGCGCGCAGCAGGCGCTTCGACGTGCGCACGCCCATCTTCTGGCTGAAGGTGATACCGGCCATGAATTCGACCAGGCGATGATCGCAGAACGGCACGCGAACCTCCAGTGCGTGCGCCATGCTCATGCGGTCGGTGTACTGCAAGAGGTTGCCGGGCAGGAAGCTCTTGAGGTCGACGTAGCTCAGCCTGTCGAGAAACGACGACGACGGCGCGTTGGCGAAGGCGCCAGCAATGAAGCTGGGCTCGGCCAAATACGCCGCCGACGGTTGCGCGCGCGGGCCCAGCAGCCCGGCGATGTCGGCGGGGCTGTGGTAGCCGATCCAGTCCTCGTACATTGCGGGCAGGGTGGCGGTGCCAGAACCCAGGAACTCGCGCGCCCGGCGCAGGCGGTGATCGCCGCGGGTCGATTCGCGGATGAGCGGCGCCACGGAGGTAGCAAGAAATTGGCGCACGGATGCTGGGACCATGCGGTAGCGTTCCGCCAGCGCCGCGCCCTGGTAGCGCGGGTAGCCGCCGAAGATCTCGTCGCCGCCGTCGCCCGCCAGCGCCACGGTGACGTGCTTGCGGGTCTCGCGCGAAAGCAAATACGTGAGCAGGGCGGTCGGGTTGCCGAACGGCTGGTCGAAGTGGCGCACCGCCTGCGGCAGCAGATCGACCAGATCGGGCTTCACCGGGATCTCGGTGTGGTCGGTGCGAAAGTGGCGCGCGACCGTCTGCGCGTACTGC
>JANPCZ010000282.1:0-14823 GCA_031431215.1 Myxococcales bacterium | reverse complement strand
AGATCCTGCAGGCGCTTGTGGATGATGAGACCGTTCGAGGCTGCGAAACCGGTGATCGAGTTGATAGCGAAGGTACCGGTCACGACGAACTGATCGCCCGCCTTCGCGACCAGCGGCTTCGGCTTGCCGGTCTCCCAGTCCTTGACCGGGTAGTCGGCCACCAGCAGCGAGCGCTCTTTCTTCATCGTCATGGAATCTCCGAGGAAGAAGTGGGGCTGATCGCAGGGGCGGCAGCCGCCCTTTGGAGGCTCCGCCACCGGCGGGGGCGCGCCCTTCTTCGATGACTTCATCGCCTTCTTGGACTTCGCGGCGGCTTCCTCGTTGCACTTGCGCAACTCGGCCGGGCACTCGTAGAGCTCGAGCAAAAAGCCCTTGACCCGCACGTCCTTGTCCAGATACTTGGCCATCCCCTTGCGCAACCCATAGACCGACATCTCTCCGGTCGGATGTTGCAGGGGTACGTTGCCAACGTCGAAGGTCGGCGATGCGGGTAGGTTGACCTTGATGGGCGGCAGCGCCTGTCCCTGCGCTTGGGTCAGCGCGGGCAACAGGAGGACTGAAGCCAAGGACCACAGAAACGACACGCGAATTCCGATGCGGACCATGGATTTCCTTTCTTTCACACCAGCCCGTGGGCGGCCAACGGCGGACTGGCGACTGGTCGCCGACGGGCACGGCCACATCATCAAGCTGCCCGTCCTCAAGTTGCTTGCCCTGAATAACACGCGGCATTTCATGCTTCAAGCAGGTTGGTTGGTGGCCGTCGTGGTCTTGCTGATCGCGACGGGTTGCCGCAGAGGCCAGGTGGCGGCAAAACGCCCGGCACGCGCGCAGGCTGACGCGGCCATCTCGGCCGAGGCCCCGCGCGCCCAGCCGCCCGCCGCGACCCTGACCGAGACACCCGCCGACCGGCCCGGTGGTTCGTGGCCATCGAGCGGGGCTCTCAAGGTGCAAATCGAGGCCGAGCCGTCCCACCTGAACCCGCTTGCCGATGGCAATCCGCTCGCCGGTCGGGTGGTCACAGGGCTCGTGTACGAGACCCTCATTGAGTGCCACGCCGATCGTTACGTGCCCGCACTCGCCGAGAGCTGGGAGACATCTCCCGATGGGCTGCGCCTGAGCCTGCGCCTGCGGTCCGGGGTGCGCTGGCACGACGACCACCCTTTGACCACGCTTGATGTGCAGGCCACTTTCGAGACGGTGCTGCGCGCCACGTCGCACCTGCCATTGGTCCGCACTCTGCTTGGCGACGTCGCCGCGGTCGAGATTGCCGCCGATCGCGTCGTGCGCCTGCGTCTTCACCGGCCGTCTCACCTGGTGCTGCGCGCACTGTGCGAGGTCCCCATCTTGCCCGAGTCGGCGCTGCGGGGCGGCCCATCGCGCGTGGCGGCGCTGGGCCGGCTGCCGGTCGGGACCGGCCCCTTCAGGATCGCCGCATGGGAGCACGGCCGGCGCATTCGCCTGGCGCGCAACCGAGGCTCATGGCGCGATCACGTGTTCCTGGACGAGATCGTCTTCGAGATCGAACCCGACGCTGGTAAGGCCCTGGCCCGAGCCCGGCGGGGTGAGCTCGATGTTGTGCCTCACCTGCTCGATCTGTACTACCCCGACCAGGTCGAGCCAGCCGCGTTGCAAGACACGCTGGCGCTGTACCGACTGACGCCCGCGCGCTGGTCCTTCCTCCTGATAAACCTGCGCCGCGAGCCGCTCGTCGATCTGCGCTTTCGACGCGCACTTGGCCTGCTGTGGGACCGCGAGCGCATGGCGTCCGAAGTGCACCGAGGTCTCGCGCGCCCGATCACTGCCCCGCCATTCGGCGCACCGACGGCGGTTGGCGCGCCCGGATTCGACCGAGCCGGGGCGGTGCGAGAGCTGGAAAGCGGCGGCTACCGCGACGGCGACGGCGATGGCGTTCGCGACCGCAATGGAGTGGCTATCCGGCTGACGCTGCTGGTGCCGATCGGCGCTCGCTCGTTGCTGCAGGAAGCGCGCGCGTTCGCCCACGATCTGCGGCGGGCCGGTCTACTTCTGGACATTGTTTCGGTCGACAGCGCGACCCTGCTGTCCCGGGTAGCCGCCGGTCAGTTCGACCTGGCGCCGATGGTGTGGGACGGGCGGGTTGACGAGGATCCGCGGCCCCTGTTCGGCGCCCAGAGCAACGTCGAGCACGCCGGCTACCGCTCCGATCGCCTGGCGGCGTTTCTGGATGAGCTCCGTGGCAGCGACGGCCCAACGGCGCGCCGGCCGGTCCTGCGCCGGATCGCCGATCTCCTGGCGGCCGAGCTTCCGGTTATTTTTCTCTACCGCCACGACGTGCCGGCCCTGGTCGCGCGGCGGGTGCATGGCCTGGCGGGGCAGGGCGCCGAGCTCGATCTGCGTGGGGTCTGGGTCGATCCATGATCGCAGCGGCACTGGCGCTCCTGCTGTCCGAAGTGTGTCCGCGCCTCGTCGCCTCGCCAGGCGCCCTGGGCAGCACCGATCCGTTCAAGGCCCCGGCGCCCGCCGCGGTCACCGCCAACCACGATGGTTACGAGCTGTATCGGCAGCGGCGCTGGGACGATGCGCGCCAGAAATACCGCGCGGCGCTGGCGGCCGATCCCGAATTTCGCGGCCCGCGACTCAACATCGCGTGTTCGCTGGTCCGGCAGGAACGCTGGGCCGATGGTGCCCAGGAGGCCGCATCCCTGATGGCGGATGCCTTCGTCCCCTGGGCGCGGGAGATCCGCGAAGCCTTCGACCTCGCGCCGCTGCGCGCTCGCCCCGAGTTCCGTTTGTTGCGAGAGGCGGAGGCCGCCGCCGCCGCGAAGTGGGGGCAGGGGCTCGATCGGGCCTTGCTGTTCGTGGCCCGGGTGCGCCCAGCGGTGAAGCTGCTCCCCGAGGGCGTCCTGGTGCTGTCGCCGGGCCAGGAGATCTTCGCGTGGCTGCCTGCGCTGGGCCGCTACCGCCAGGTTACCGCCGAGGATGGCCGGGTGCTGGCTCTGGCTCCTTCGCCTGATGGGCGCAGGGTGGCCTACCTCCGCGGTGACAAGCTGGTGCGCAGACCCGGGCAGCCGGCGCGCTTGCGAGACATCGGGGTGCGGGTTCTCGAACTGGGTAGCATGTCATACGGGCCGCTGGTACCGATCGCGGGCGACGTGGCGTGGGTCGAACTCGCCTGGTCCCGCACCGGCGCGGCCACGGTGACGGTCGCGCGCGAACCGGGAGTGGAGGTTTGCGTGCTGGGGCGCTCGGAACTCGACTGCGCGGGTGGCCTCGGCGCCAAGGCAGGGGGGCAGGGGACGCGTCTGACGGGCCTGGGCGTGCAGCCTGAGGCGGTGGTGGAATCGAGCGCTTCGGCGTGCCCGTTCACGGCCGCCAACACGCGCCGGCCTGATGGGGTTCCCGCCATCGAAGTCCGCGCTGCCACCGGGCGACTTCGACTGGGCGGCCCGCACGGTGCTGGGTTGAGCGGCTTGCCGTTTCCCAGGTAGGAGACCGACTCGCCCCTGCGCTACTTGCGGCGGCGTCCGCGTCGGATGGCGACGGCTACTGCGCCAACGAATGACACGGCCAGGAAGCCCAGGAACGCGCTCTTGCCCGAGCGCACGGGTCCGCCGATCGAGTCGGGCTGAAAGAGGCAGCCTTCGGGCGTGCCCTCATCGCAGATGTCGCCGAGGCCGTCGCCGTCGTTATCGCGTTGCCGCGAGTTGGTGGTGGTGGGGCAGTTGTCGCAGGCGTTCACTTTGTTGTCGCCGTCAAAGTCCTCGCAGGCGTCGCCGACGCCGTCCTCGTTGCCGTCCTCCTGCAACGGATTGTAGTTCTTGGGACAGTTGTCCTCGGCGTCGACCCATCCGTCCGGCTTTGGGGTTTTCTCATCGCAGGCCTTGTCCGTGTCGCCGAACTTCGCGGCGTAGCTGATTCGGATGAACTCGATCTCGATGCCCTGCGCGGCCAGCGTTGACGGCTCGAACGCGAACCCGGTGTAGGTTTTGAGATCTGTCTCCGAATAGAACTCCTTGTTGTTCGCCAGGCTGGCCGAGTAGTTTCGCCACTTGCCGTCCGGGATCAAGAAGGCCTCGTTGTTGTTCGGGATGCGGACGCTGGGACCACCGTCGAAATGGATAACGGAGTTCGATTTCCAGATGCCGTTCCTCTTGTCCTTCGGGTTGTACTGGGGAAATACAGTGGGCGGGATGCGCATCCGCACGGTCACGATGTTGAGCGGGTTCCCCGGTCCCTTCTGGTCATTGTTGATCCTCAAAGGCAGGGGTCTGCCGGTGTAGCGCAGCTTGCCGCCAGGATCGGTGTTCACTCGAACCACGGTCTGGATCTCCGGGGAGTTCGCCACCGGCTCGGGGTCCGGGAACTCGGGGACCAGGCCGCCCTCGGCCGTGAACGCCGCCGCGTCGTCGACCGGGGCTCCGAACTCATAGTAGGGCGTGTCGTCGAAGTCGCCGGTCGCTGTGGTGATCATGCGGCCGCGCCAGCCGGTCAGCATGTAGAAGTACTGGTTCCACTGGCGACGCCAGTTGGTCACGTTCGAGATAGCGGCGAGTTGGTTGGTCCAGAAGGTCTTGGTCGCCGCAGGAAGGGTATCCAGCACCTTGAGGTCCGCCCCCGGAGGCGCGCCGGGCCAGCCTCTGGTGACGACTACCCAGAGCTGTTTCAGGTAGTGCGGCGCCTTGGAATAGTCGGGGCTCCGTTCGCCATTGTTGGCTGCGAGGATGTCGGCCATCGCGACGCTGCCCTTGGTACTGGACTTGACGGCGACGCCGGAGCGCATGCCCATGAGCGGCCCGACATCGGCGTTGAATTTGCCGTTTGCGAGCGTAGTCGGCTTGTAGACGTCAAATTCCTTGGCGGCGATGAAATGATCGATGGACGCCACGTCCTTGGAGGGCTGGAAACCTAGTAGGTACAGATCGAGCGGTTGAAAGCGCAACGTACGTCCGCCGTTGTACGGCCTGGAAACACCGTAATAGGGCGACGGCCGCGTGCTCTCGAAAGTGCCGTTGCCATTGTCGCGCCAGTTGTTACCGCCCAGGATCGATCCGCGAAGGTTGAGGAAGGCGTTCCACACGCGCGGCTGAAAGAAACCGTTCGCCGTGCTGCCCGCCATCATGTTCGGCACCACCTTCGACTTGCCCATCGCGTCCACCAACGCCGTCTTCTTGGTCGTCCAGCTGCTCAGGTCACCACCAGCGGCGGTGACTGCCTTGTCCTTGTTGAGGTTGATGTACGGTCCGTAGATCGCCGCGCTGGCTTGAGCCAAGGCGTCGAAAAAGCTGTAGTAGCCGGGCGCGCACATGGCCGGGATCGGCTGAGCAACTGGGCCGTCCTCTTCGCGCCGTGGCAGGAGGCCACAGCGGGTGTACTGGCTTGTGTCCGGGCCAGCGGTGCCAGCCGCGTTGAAGTTGGTGACCGACGCGGTGCTGCCGGCGTGAACCACGCCAACGTACGGCATTCCGTCTCTGTCGCGCTTGACGACCGGAAGGCCGAGGCCGTCAACCTCGTTGATATCCTCTTTCATGGAATTCTGGAGTCGGTAGAAGAGCGGACCTCTGGTCGCAGTCGAGGTCACCTCCGCCCCGAACACCACGACCTCGTCGTAAGTCTTGGCGGCGGAGCCCAGGATCTTCAGCGCCTTCTCAGCGGCCGCCAACGCGTCGAAATCGCAGTTGCTCTGGTTGTCGATCTTCAGTTCCTGGGGGTTAAGTCTGATCGGCACGGCGATCATCTTGGTCATGGTCATGTCCGTCGGGTCGGGCACCATCATGGATGCGACCGAGCAATTGACCAGATCGTCGCCGTTCAGCACGACCACCTCGTCCATCACACAGTCGCGCCGCGAATCCGGAGTGCACTTGGGCTGTGCCAGCGCCGTTGAAGCGGCAAAGATTCCCGGGACCGAGATCAGAAGGACGGCTACGAGGTTTCTCATCGGAATCCCACTTTCGGTTCGAAGTGTCATGGTAGGCATTCGCAACCTCACTGCCAGGACCATTGGTCTTTGGGTCGGGGCTCGAAGGACGGGTCCCAGGAGCAGGCCGAAAATCCGTTGATGGCCGTGCAGCGCTGGCCGCTCAAGGCCTTCACGCCCTGAAGCTTGCCGCTCAGGTTCAACGGGCTGCTGTCCTCGACGAGTGGGTAGTCGCAGAGAGCCTTGTTCTTGTTTTCCGAGTCCTGGCTGCTGCAGGTACGTACGCAGACCCACTGCTTGGTAGATGAGTTGCCGCTCGGATTCTGGCACGAGTACCCGAGCATCTGATAAAAGTCCGTGGTCCCGTCAGCGCCGCCGCCCTTGACCTTCCGGGTGCCGCAACGGCTATCGACCAAGGGCTTAACAGTCTCAGTTCTCGTGGTTTTCGCGGCTTGGCTCGGCAGTTCGAACGTCAGCGTCAGGTCGACGCGTGCCCCACTCGTCGCATTTGGAGCGGTCAGTGCGCCGTCGCAGCGGAGCGTGCAGAAGCCGGGTCCGCCCCGCTGGGAACAGATGTAACCACGCCCGGTCGCCACACCGTCAGGACTTATCATCGATCCCACTTGCTTGGTGGGCACGGGGCCCACGACCGCAGGCAGCAGACTTGCGATCGCTTTGTCCTCCTCGCTGCCCACTGGCGTCTGCTCCATGCACCGTGCAACCCCGGGCGCACAGTACTCGCCGAAACCGACCTGGGGCTCATCACAGCGTGGCCCGTTCTCGCGCTGGTTGGTGAGCTCCTGCATGGACTTGCCTGCCGGGGCCTCGTTCAACGAGATGTCGCTGTCCGGATAGGCGTTGCACTGCAGCCCGCCCAAGCATTTGGCGTCGTCCCCCGGCCCGTCGCACTTGATCGCCGTGCCGATCAGGGGGAAGTTCTTGGTCCACACCGTTGTGGCGGCGTCTCGGGCACTGATCTGGGCGGGATCGAGCTTGTTCACGTCCCGGAAATCCAGCGCTCCAGCCTCGAAGGGCGGGTCCTGTGCGACGCGCACGTCCCACAGCCACCGAATCGGGCGGTAGCCGGGAGGATCCGAGGCGAGGTGCCGTGGAACCGAATCGGTGAGGAAGCTGCTGCCGTAGCGCAGATCGAAGGACCTGGCGCTCGGATCCTGGTTCGCTACCCGCACCGTCGGCTGGTAACTCTTCCCGACCGGTACCGCCACGCTTGAGCGCGCCGCGACACCCTCGCCGATGGTGTAGCGGATGACGTCGAAGCTGTCGACCCGTGCCGCTTTCTGCTTGTACTTGTACGGCTTGCCGTCCTCGCCGCCGATGACCTCCCAGCCGTGAACCAGGAAACAAGCACCGAGCTTGGTCTTGTACCAGAGCTCGACGCGAGGCCGTGGAACCTCGATCCCGGAGGCGGCGTTGAAGCGCATCGTCGAAGGCGTGACGTAGGTTCGGGCATCGATGAGCGGGCAGTCCACGACCAGGCCGGTGCGGTTGACTTCGAACTTCTTGGCGTCGATCGCCTTTTGCAAAGTATCCACGCTCTTGATGGCGTCGGGCTCGTAGCTGCCGGTGAGGTCCTTGACCTCGTAGATCTCCCACAGCCCCGAGTAGTCGGTGTTCTGGTTGATTCGGTCGACGATGGGCCGCTGATAGTCAGACACGTTGCCACGGGACGGGTCGGCCTTCCGGTCTCGCACGCGCACGGAGTAGGGAACGTTTTTCGCCGCGTCGCCGCGCGGGTTGGCCCGGGGCACATCCTTGCCGCCGCGCAGGTACCAGATCTTCGAGCGCGTGTCCTGATCGGGCGCCGAGAACATCGGATTCCCGTTCACGTCGTAGAACAGGTACATCGGGTGCGGCACAGAGTAGTCGGCCTCTCTGAGCGTGGCGCCCGCCGTGCTGCGCCGCCTGACGTGGTTCACAAGGCCGAAGTCGTAGTACTCGGCCCGCTGCCCATTCATCCAGCCCCTCAGCGGTCTGACGTTGACTGGCAACCCCGTGGTCGGGGCCGACGGGGTCGAGCCATCGAAGAAGTACGGCGCTAGATCGATCGCTCCGTAGTACTCGTCCGAGAACTCTTCGTCACTACAACCGCTGGTCGCCGTTGCGGCCAGGACCGCCAGGGAGGCGGCGGCAAAAAAGGACAAGGGACACGACGACCGACACGATTTGCGCATGCTCATCTCCAGATCCGCCTGGGTGGAAAAGTGGCTGGATATATGTAGGGCTTGGTACCCAATCCGACTGCCGGGCTTCTAGCAGATATGACCCGCGGGTGGCAACACGTGGAAATGCCCGGTGAACTCGGGTTCCTGGCTGGGGGTAAGGACAGCAAAAAATTTGCGTGTGGTTGCAGGTGGGATACGGTCGAACAATGAGCACTTCAAAGAACCGCTGGGTCATCGGCTTCATCGCCGCTATCTGCCTCGGGACCGCCGTCGGGGCTTCTGCCGCCCGTGGAGGCGGCGACGCGCACGCCGCCATCGTCGAGGGCATCCGGGAACTTTCGTTGCCAGCCCTCGATCGGACGATCGCGCGCCTGGCGACCGAAGCCCGGACCGGCGCATCCCAATCCCGCTAACCGGGCGGGCATAGCACCGCAGTGGTGGTCATTCGGCCCCGGTCCGGGGTAGAGACTGCCCTGCCATGCGCAGCATGACCGGGTTCGGGCGCGGCATCATCACTGCCGACGCGGTTCGCGTCGCGGTCGAGATTCGTTCGCTCAACCACCGCGGCCTTGAGGTCAAGGTCCACGGCCGTGATCTGGCTCCGGCGACCGAAGCCGAGTTCAACCGCCATCTGCGAAGCGCCCTTGGGCGCGGGACGGTGGTAGCCACGGTGCGCGAAGAGGGCGCCTCTGCCTCCGGCGCGGCGCTCGATCGCGAGTGGATTCTGCAGACGCACGCTGCGCTCGATCAGATCCGAGTGTCCCTGGGTTTGCCGGGACCGGTCGACCTGGCGACGGTTGCCGCCTTTCTGGTGGACTCACGCAGCGGAGCGGCCGCAGCACTGACCTGGGATGCGATCCGCCCCGCGGTGGAAGAAGCGCTCCGCGCCCTGCTTGCCATGCGGGCGCGCGAAGGTGCCGCGCTGGCCGCTGACCTCTCGCGGCGCCTGGCAACCCTCCACGAACTGGTCGCCGCCATCGGGCGCGCAGCGGCCAATTCTCCCGCGGCTGGGGCCAAGCGCCTTGCCGATCGTCTGGCCATCCTGCTGGCGGATGCACCGGTCGATCCGGCGCGGCTGGCGCAGGAGATCGCGCTGCTGGCCGAGAAGCTCGACATCAGTGAGGAGTTGGTGCGCCTCGATGCCCATCTCACTCACTTCGCCCATCTACTCTCACCGGCGACCCCAGGGGCCGAGCCGGTCGGCCGCAAGATGGATTTTCTCATCCAGGAGATCGGCCGTGAGATCAACACCACCGGGGCGAAAGTTCAGGACGCCACCGTCGCGGCGCTGGTGATCGAGGCCAAGGCTGAACTGGAGAAGATCCGAGAGCAAGCGCAGAATATCGAGTGATGGACTTCGTCAAGCGCGGCATCCTCCTGGTCATCTCGTCTCCTTCGGGGGCGGGCAAGACCACGCTTGCAAACAAGCTGGCCGCCACTTTCAACCTGCACTTCTCGGTGTCGTACACGACGCGGCCGCCGCGGACGGGAGAGGTCAACGGCAAGGACTACAACTTCGTCTCGAACGAGGACTTCTCGCGCATGGTCGAAGCGCAGGAGTTTGCCGAGTGGGCGGTGGTGCACGGCAACCGCTACGGAACATCGGTCGCCACCGTCAACCGGGCCATCGAGCAAGGCACCGACTGCCTGTTCGACATCGACTACCAGGGCGGCCGGCAGATCAGGCGTCAGTGGCCCCAGGACAGCGTGCTGTGTTTCATCCTGCCGCCGTCGATGGGAGAACTAGAGCGGCGCTTGCGCCAGCGCGCGACCGACGCGCCCGACGTCATCGAACGCCGGCTGGCCATGGCGCGCAAGGAACTCGCGCACTACCACGAGTACGATTATTTGGTGGTGAACGAGAACCTCGATCGTGCCTTCGCCGATCTATCGGCCATCTACACTGCTGCAGGCTGCGCGCGTTTCCGGAACGAGGGCCGTGCCCAGGCGCTGCTGTCCGAGGCGGCGCTGCCGGCAGGATGAGTCCGGTGGCGCCGCCCCAATTCGACGAAACCGCGGCGCCGCCCGGCGCCGAAGCCGCGCCGATCTCGACCCGGGTGGAAGCCATCTGCGAGACGGTGCGCGCCCACGACGCCGACGCCGACGTTGATCTGATCCGGCGCGCGTACGACTTCGCGGCCGAGCGCCATGCGGGTCAGCTGCGCCGCTCGGGGGAACCGTACCTGGTGCATCCGGTCGGCGTGGCGCGCACCATCGCTGATCTTCGCCTGGACGCTGCCTCGGTGTCGGCCGGACTGCTGCACGACTGCGTCGAGGACACCAGCGCCACCGCCGAGGACATCGGCCGTCTGTTCGGACCGGAGGTCGGCAACCTGGTCGAGGGCGTGACCAAGTTGGGCCAGATTGCGTGGAACACGCGCGAGGAACGCCAGGCGGAGAACTTCCGCAAGATGTTGCTGGCGATGGCGCGTGACATCCGGGTCATCCTCATCAAGCTGGCTGATCGGGTCGACAACATGCGCACGCTCGATCACATGCCGCGCGACAAGCAGGAACGCATCGCGCGCGAGACCCGCGAGATATACGCGCCGCTGGCCAACCGGCTGGGCATACAGTGGATGAAGATCGAGCTGGAGGACCTGTCCTTCAAATACCTGGATCGGCAGGACTTCGAGGCGCTGCTGGCCAAGATGACCGGCAGCGAGGCGACGCGCACCGGCTATATCAGCGAGGTCTGCGAGAAGCTGCGCGAGGTCATGCGCGAAGCCGACGTCCCGGCGGAGGTCACCGGTCGCGCCAAGCATCTGTGGTCGATCCAGCAGAAGATGCGCAAGAGCGGCCGCGACGTCGATCAGATCTACGACATCGTCGCGTTCCGGATCGTCACCGACAGCGTGCGCAACTGCTATGGCGCGCTCGGGGTCGTGCATTCGTCCTGGACGCCGGTGCCAGGACGGTTCAAGGATTTCATCGCGCTGCCCAAGGGCAACCTGTACCAGTCGCTGCACACCACCGTCATCGGGCCGCGGTCCGACCGGATGGAGGTGCAGATACGAACCAGCGAGATGCACCACACGGCGGAGCACGGCATCGCCGCGCACTGGCGCTACAAGGAGCGGGGCAAGGCGCCTGGCCCTTCCGACAGCAAGGCCTTCGCTTGGCTGCACCAGCTGATGGAGTGGCAACGCGACCTCAAGGACCCGACCGAGTTCATCGAGACGGTGAAGATCGATCTGTTCGAGGAGGAAGTCTTCGTGTTCACGCCCAAGGGCGACGTCAAGCCGCTGCCCAAGGGGTCTACGCCGATCGACTTCGCGTACGCGGTCCACTCGAAGGTCGGTGATCATTGCTCCGGAGCGCGCGTCAACGGCGCCATCGTGCCGCTGCGCTACCAGCTGCGCAACGGTGACACCATCGACATCCTCGCGTCCAACACCCAGAAGCCATCGAAGGACTGGCTGAAGTTCGTGGTGACCAGCCGGGCCAAGGCCCGCATCCGCCAGTTCCTTCGTGTCGAGCAGCGCGAGCGCCACTGGAAGATCGGCCGTGATCTGCTGGCGAAGGCGCTACGCGAGCAGAATCATTCGCTGCCATCAGCCGAGCGAGACGATCTGCTGACCAAGGCGGCCGAACGCCTACGGGCCGGCACCGCGGACGATCTCCTGGTGATGATCGGGTACGGCAAGATCGGGCCCGAGCAAGCCGCGCAGGCGGTGTACCCGGCGCGTGCCGAGACCGCAGCCGCGATCGCAGCCCTGCAAACGCCCGATCCCGGTGCGCCGGTAAAGCGGCTGGGGCGCAAGTCTGTAGGCGGCGTGCGGGTGCAGGGCGAGTCCGACATCGTCGTGCGCTTCGCGAAATGCTGTAGTCCCGTCACCGGGGATTCCATCGTCGCGTTCATCAGCCGTGGCCGTGGCGTCATCGTGCACACCAGGGATTGCAGCAAGGCGCTGGACCTGGATCCCGCTCGCCGGGTCGAGGTCTCGTGGGACGAGGGTACCCACACCGCGCGGCCCGTGACTCTTGAGGTAATAAGCGACGACAAACCCGGTATCCTGGCCGCCATCTCCAAGAATTTTACCGAGCACGGCGTGAACATCACCCAGGCCAAGTGCAAGACCACCGACGACCGGCGGGGCATCAACACCTTCCAGATCATGGTGGGCCACGTCGATCAACTGCGCACCGTGACCAACGCCATCAAGTCGATCGACGGCGTCCTGTCGGTCAGCCGGGTTTGAAGACTCCTGTCGGCGACCATTGACGTCCCCGGGCAGGCCTGATAGATGACCCGCCTCTTATGGCGTCGAACACGCGACAAAGCTGGAAGCGGCGGGTACGCCGCAAACACAATGCCGGGCGGAAGCGGAAGAACCGTGATGCTCGGGCCTCGACACTTTCTTCGGCCGAGCTTTTCGCCGGGCTGGGCGAGCCCGGGCAGCCGGCTCCCAAGCGTGCAGCCGCCAAATAGCGACTGGGGCCCGATCGTCGGACAAACGAACGGCAGGAAGTCTCTGCGCAACTTCGTTGATTTTGGCAGCGGCTGTGCCTTAAAATCGGCCCGCTTCGACAGCGCCTCGGAACGGGACGGACCCTTGCCGGAGTCACTTCACCAAGCGGGAGCCGGATGAAATTCTGCCCTACCTGTAAACAGAAGTACCCCGACGACGCCAACTTCTGCCCCCAGGAAACCTGCGCCACCGACACCGGGCCCTCGCGCCTGCAGTCGTTGGTCGATCAGCCAGCCGGTCGGTTTGTGCCGGGTGCCCGTATCGGCGGCTCGTCGACCGGAGAGTTGTTCCGCGCCAAGGACGAGCAGACTGGTGCTGACGTTGCCTACAAGATCGTCGCTTCTGCGGCGCTGCCCGATGCGGCTTCGTTGGCGAAAGCCGAGCGCGAGTTCAAACAACTCGTGCGGGCGTCGAATCCTCATCTGGCGACCGTCATCGAGTGTGGCAAGACCGCGGACGACAGGCTGTTCGTGGCGATGGAACTGTGTGAAGGCGAGTCGCTGGACAAGCAGTTCAAGAATGGTGTCACGCCGCTCGACCAGGCCAAGAACATCATCTCGCAGATCGGGCAGGCCCTACTGGAGGCGCAGAAGGTGGGCGTGGTGCATCGGGATCTGGCGGCGAAGAACGTTCTGGTGACGCCGGCCGGGGGTGTGAAGGTGATCAATTTTCCGCTGGCCCGACCCGCCACCGGAAAGGTGGCCGGAGTGCCCGCGTACGTGTCGCCGGAGCAGGCGCAGGGCAAGGCCATCGATCAGCGATCGAATACCTACAGCCTGGCTGCGATCTTCTATCACCTGGTGGTGGGCGAGCCTCCTTTCACGGGACCGACCGCCCAGGCGGTTCTTGACATGCACGTGTCGAGTCCGCCTCTCGCACCAAGTCAGCGCCGGCCCGAATCTGGGCTCTCTCCTGATGTGGACCGCGTGATCCTGAAAGCGCTCGACAAGAGCTCGAGCCGCCGCCATCTGACGCTGCGGCTGTTCCTTTCGGAGGTCGAGGCGCTGCAGGCGGCTGCGCCCGCGGGGGCGCCCGGGCCTGGCAAAGCTGACATGGGATTCGCCAAGACCATGCTGTTCGCGGGCGGGCAGGCTGAAGTGCAGGCCATGGTTGCCAAGGCCATTGCCGCGAAGGGCGGCGCGGCGGTTGGCAACGGCGCGCCAGTGGCGGTACCGGTCGCTGCGGTGCTACCGGCAGCACCGGCTCCGGCGGCGCCGACTCCAGCAGCTGCGACTTCGTCGGAAGTTGCTAGCTACTCGCGGCTGACCCCGCCGCCGGTCACGCCCGCTCCAGTGTTGGTGGCGAAGGCAACGGTCGCTGCGGCCGCGCCGATGCGGGCGGAGGCTCCCGTTGCTTCGGCACCCGGCCGGGTGGCTGCTGCGCCTGAAGCGGTCGCCAAAGCCCCGTCTGGTGGTGGCGCCAAGACCGGGCCAGGGGGCGCCGCGTTCCGCGAGACCTTGTGGTTCAAAAAAGGCGACGTCGAGACCATGATCGCCGAGGCCAAGGCCAAGATCGCCGCCTCGGGCAAGCCAGCCGAAGCAGTGGCCGAGGCCGCAGCGGGCGCGACCGACGACGTTCGACCTTTGGAAGATCGTTACATCGATGATGGCTCGGTCACCGTCGAGGATCGTAAGAAATTCTCACTGCGTACCGGGGGAACCTCGACCCAGATGCCGAGCTCGCCTGCAGGCCCGCTGCCGGGCGAGGGGATGTCGGAACGAGACCTCGTGCGCGAGGTGACCGGCACCCGCAAAACGATGATCGTGATCGGTGTGGGTGCAGTCGTGCTGGTCGGCCTCATTGTGATTCTTGTATCCATGCGCGGCGAAAAGAAGGAACCGACGCCACCACCGTCTGCCTCACCTGCTGCGGCAGCCGCCCCGCCCGCCGCAGCACCGGCGGCTGCAGCACCGCCACCAGCGGCCGCGCCGCCCCCCGCTGAGGGCGTGAAACCGAAGCCGGCCGCCGACGCGCCAAAGGCCGCCGAACCTGCGCCCAAGAAGAAGCCGGCGCGGGCGAAAAAGCCCGACAAGAAGAAGCGCCGCTAATCGGGTCAGGCGATCGCGTCTGGGATCGCCGACCTCACAGCGTGATGACCACGATCGCGCTGCCCGGATGAGGGCTCGGCGTCAGGGCCGCGTCCGATGTCTGCCACACCCGCTGCTGGACGAAGGGCGCGAGGTCGATCTCGCGGCGCCGTAGCGTGGCCAGCGCCTCGGGAATGAAGTCGGGATCGTAGCCGCCACAGCCAAGCAGTACCCGGGCGCCG
>JANPCZ010000281.1:0-25296 GCA_031431215.1 Myxococcales bacterium | reverse complement strand
GGCGCGGCGGCGGCTGGCGGCACGATCGTCGAGGTGATCCCGCAGCAGACCGCGGGCGCGCATGCGGGCGAGACCGGAGAGAAATTTGCCTCTGAACAACGCGCCCAGGACGTGAACCGGGAAGAGGAATTGCTGGGGCGCAGGCACCCAGGCACCGCCGTCGAGCGCGAGTCCGCCGCCGGCGTGGATGTCGATCGACACCACCCGGTACTTGTGACGGAGGACCACGATGGCGTGGCCGGTCTCGTGGATGAGCACGATCAAGAAGAAGCCCAGCCAGAACCCCGGCACGATCCGAAACTCGCCCAGCACGAAGGCGCCCAGTGGCAGCGTCCAGTGCACACGCACGGGAGCGCCGCCCCATCGACCCACCGTCAGGTAACCGCTGGTCCCGGCCACACCCGCAACTTACTCCGCCTTCGCCCCGGGCAACGCCCGCCGCACGGTTCCTGTAAAGTTGCCGCCGCGGTCGCGCGGTCGTGATGATGTCACTTTCGACACTCTGTCCCCCCTCTCCCTGCTGTCAGCCGCCGCGGAACTCGACGTGGCCGAGATCGTTCGCCGCACCCGCGAGACCATGGCCCGGGACACCGCCGGGATGGTCTGCCGCCTCACCATGGCCGCCGTGCAGAGTGACGGCAACGGCAAGCCCGAGAACGACATCCACACTGAAATCGAGGAAACCCACCGGCCCTGATCACCAATAGCTATTTCCCAAATGGAAATTGCTCGCGGCCTGCTGGCCGAGGCGAGGCGATGAGTCACCCGAAGACCGCCCAGAAGAAGGCCGCGATCTCCCGACCGAATGAGCTCCCCATTCGGTCGGCCATACCAACCAAGTTCTCAGGTCGGCCGTAAAACTTCAACTCGTTCTCAGCCCGGAAACGCTGGCAGGACGCGTGGTTGCGTAACGGCACCGGATACGACCGAAGAATGCTACCCCATCCGCAAGCAGCACCTGGTGGTCAATGCCTGTGCCGGTGATGGGCATCAGGCAGGTGCGGATGGTCGTGGACCGTGCTTTGAGCCGAGGCCCCGCATGCGGCGGCGGTACCATGCCAGTACCGAGTCGACGAACACGCGACCGACGGCGGACAGCAACTCGCCGTCGTAAGCGCACCAGCGCGGAACTTGCGGCCCCGGAGCGCCGGCGGACCAGGCCACGCGGCCCCGGCGCCTCGGCGTTACCCGACGAGTGGCCGGTTAAGTTCCGTCCGGAAGGTCGTCGGGTCGGGGCTCGACTCGGGGCCCGCGAGATAGACCTCCCACAGGTCCGGGGCCGCCTTGTGACCCTGGGCCGCGATCCAGGCACCGAACTGCCCCCACGCGTCGCCGAGTCCCTCGTAGCCCCCGTGATAGACCGTCCGCGCGACGCGCACGGCGGGCAATTGACCCGGCCGCACGCGGCCCACGGGGGCGACCGGCGCGGTGACCGGCACACAGATCTCGAAATCAAAGATATCGGGTGCCATCTTCAGATGGTGCGTGAGCCACGGCCCGGCCGGCACCAGGCCTTGCGCGGCGACGGCGGCCATCACCTCGCTGATGCCTGGACCCATGACATTCCGGATGTCCTCCCGCGGAATGGTGAGGTGAATCATCGCGGTCAACTGGACCGCGGTGTGCGTGATCTGGGGCGTGTCAATCATGGGCACCTTGTTGGTTGACATGCCGGGGGTCTAGCACGCTACCGGTGGCTTGCTGCCGGCCTCAATTCACCCGCGCCCGCAACGCGATCGGCTCGCCCGCGCCATCCACCGGCGGCAGCGAGATCGTCAGCTCGCCAAAAAGCGTGGTCGCGTTCGGCCCGTTGGGCTGGCGTCGCACCGACAGGTCCATCGGCAGCGCTTCGCCCCGGCCGCTGTCGCGACGGAAACGACGCCCATCCGGCAGCGCAACCTCGACCCGACCCGCTGCCGCCTCGTGGTGTCGGCCCTCGGCCCACCCAGGCGCTGGCAAGAGTAGCGAGACGTAAATCGGGGACGGTGCAGCCTTCTGCTTGCAGTCATCGATCTGGTTGATGACACAGAAATTGAGAAACACGTGGGTGAGGCCGTCGTGCTCGCCGAGCACGGCCGAGAGACACATGGGCAAAGCGATGCCCGACACCTCGGCCGTACACTTCGGCCCGTAGAACATGGCCGGCGCGCCAGGGTCAGGACGGG
Organism: Myxococcales bacterium; assembly: GCA_031431215.1. Classification (GTDB taxonomy): domain Bacteria; phylum Myxococcota_A; class Polyangia; order Fen-1088; family Fen-1088; genus JANPCZ01. Next base: position 23,131 of record JANPCZ010000281.1, on the reverse strand, counting down.
CGGGCGCAGCGTCAGCCGCTGGCGGTGGTGAGGGGCCTGAAATCTCGTCGCCAGCGCATCCGATCTGGCCCGCGATAGCGAGCAAGGCCATCACGGAACCGCGAGAACAGCTCACGAGCTGCACGATAGCATCGAGCAGCCCGCGGTGCCGCGCCCATTCGGGGCGGGGGATAGTGGCTTCAAGGCCACTTTTTCGCCCAGCGCCTGTCGCTGCGTCCCACGCGGATACCGTGTACCTCAACCGCCTCAGCCGACAGCTTCCTGTTGCTTGGCGGTCCACGCTTTCCAAGGGCCCTGCCTCTGAATCACGTGCATAGTGAGCACCTGGCCCGATCCGGGATGCCTTCTCGGGTCGCGATCTTGTCCGATAGTGCCTTCGAATGCCCGCTTCGGCGGTGGTGGAGCCAGGCTCATCGCTGAAGTTCTGGGCAGGTGAAGATCTCATGATTGTCGTCATCGGTTCTGACCACGCGGGTTTCCAGCTCAAGAACGCCATGGGCGTGTTCCTGAAGTCCCTGGGCCACACCGTGCTCGATGTCGGCGCGTACGACGATAAGCCATCGGACTATCCGGACTTTGCGGTTCTGGTGGGCGACGCCATTCTCGATGGACGTGCTGAACGCGGCATCCTGATCTGCGGCAGCGGCGTTGGGGTGAGCGTGGCCGCCAACAAGATGATCGGCATTCGCGCGGCCGTCTGTCACGACAGCTACTCCGCCCACCAGGGCGTGGAACACGACAACATGAATGTTCTGGTTCTCGGTTCGCGCATCATCGGGGAAATGCTGGCTCAGGATCTGGTCAAGAATTTCCTGTCCGCGAATTTCACGAATGAAGAACGCCATCTCCGTCGTCTGGCCAAAGTCCACGCGATCGAGATGAAGGCTCCGACACGAAAGTCCAGATGAGCCAAAGGTTATTCCTGAGGAGGCAAGGAATATGATCACGGTTCGGCATGCCGGAGAAAGAGGACACTCGGACGCGGGCTGGCTCAATAGCTGGCACACCTTTTCGTTCGCCGACTACCACGATCCCGATCACATGGGCTTCCGTTCGTTGCGCGTGATCAACGACGACCGCGTCAGCGCCAGTTCGGGCTTCGGATCTCATCCCCACCGGGACATGGAGATCATCTCCTACGCGCTGTCTGGCGCCATCGGGCACAAGGACAATATGGGGAACGGCTCGACCATCCGCCCGGGCGACGTGCAGCGGATGAGCGCCGGCACGGGCGTGGTGCACAGCGAATGGAACCATTCCAAGACTGAGCCGGTTCACTTCCTGCAGATCTGGATCGTCCCCGAGAACATGGGCATCACGCCGAGCTACGAACAGCGAACCTTCGAGCCGAACGAGCTGCGCGATCGCCTGCGACTCGTCGCCTCGCGTGACGGACGTGACGGTTCCGTGACGCTGCACCAGGATGCCGCACTCTATGTGGCCAAGCTGTCTGCTGGCAGAAGCGTGAGACACGAGCTCGCCACTGGCCGGCACGCGTGGATCCATGTGGCGGTCGGCAACATCGTAGTCAACGGCGTCGAGCTCGGTGAGGGGGACGGCGCGGCTCTCAGCGACGAGGCGCAGTTCGAGATGCACGCCACCAAGGAGGCCGAGGTTCTCGTCTTCGACCTCGCCTGACGGGCCACCCGGATTAGCAGGCCCGTCTCGCAGTCAATCAGGTGCTTCGTCACCTCGCTCATGCTGTCCGCTTTTCTTAACTCGGTTTTGAATCGATGGTTTCGTACTGTTTGAGCTTCCGGTACAGGGTCGCGGCCCCGATCTTGAGCTGCTCGGCGGCCTGGGCCTTGTTGCCATCGTTGGCTCGCACGACCGCAAGGATGTATTCGCGCTCGACCTCTTCGAGCGGTCGCACGTCCCCCGGCGCGTACGCGCCAGGGAGCGCGAGGCCAACTTCCTCCGGCAGATCCTCCTCGTCGATGCGACTGGCGCGCGAGAGGACGACGGCGCGCTCGACGGCGTTCTCAAGTTCTCGGACGTTGCCGGGCCAGCCATAGCGGACGAGCTGATTCGCCGCGCGCGGGGTGAAGCCGGTCGCCTTTCGTCCGGTGCGGGTCCCCACCTCAGCCAGAAACAGGCGCGCGAGGGGCAGGATGTCCTCGCGACGTTCGCGCAGAGGTGGCACGCGGAGTTCGACCACCCGCAGGCGGTAGTAGAGATCCTGCCGGAATCGGGCGGCGTTGATCTCAGCGACGAGGTCGCGGTTGGTCGCCGCGATCACGCGCACGTTCACCTTGCGGTTCTTGTTCTCGCCCACGCGGCGTACTTCGCGTTCCTGCAGCACCCGCAAGAGCTTGACCTGCATCGGGGCAGGCACCTCCCCGATCTCGTCGAGAAGGAGCGTGCCGCCGTTGGCCGCCTCGAAGAGCCCCGGCCTGTCCTGCGACGCGCCCGTGAAGGCGCCCTTCGCGTGGCCGAAGAGCTCAGACTCGAGCAAAGTTTCGGGCACCGCAGCGCAGTTGATCGCCACGAAAGCGCCGCCCCTGCGGGTCGAATCGTCATGGATGAAGCGCGCGATGCGCTCCTTGCCGACGCCGCTCTCGCCCGTGACAAGGACCGTCGAGTCGACCTTGGCCACCCGGCGCGCCAGGTCGAGTACCCGCTGCATCGCCTGGCTCTGCGCGATGATCCCGGACGCATCGAGTGCAGGCACGACGCGACCGAGTTCCTTCTTCCGCGCGCGTAGTCGTTGCTCGACGCGCTTGAGCTCATCGGTCACATGCGCGAGCGCCGTGCTGAGGCAGTCCTTCTGGTAGAAGGGCAGGTGCGGGACGATGGCGTCGCCCCAGTCCTCGCGCAAGCGACCCACGATGTGGCAAACGGCGTCACCCTTGCCGAGGCAGCGATCCTCGATGCAGTAGATCTCGCGACCGTTGCAGAACGACAGGTAACCGCTCGCGAAGCCGGACAGCGTCCAGCAAACGACATCGTCCGCTTGCCCGAGTTGGAGCAGGTGCTGCTCCGCCTCGTAGGACTCGTGCCAGATCGACTCAGCGAAGGGTTCCGGGCCCGAAGCGGGCGCGCGGGATGGCGCTTCGACCACGACGAGACCCTGCAAGGTATGAAGCCGGCCACCAGCCCGCTTCCACTCGCCCTCATCGTCCCAGGGAAACTCGCTTTTCAAGGTTTCGGCCGTGCGCCAGCCATGTGCGTACCCGAACCGGGTCAGGACGCCGCGAGCACCCGCGAGCCCGAGTGATTCGATGAGCTCCCTTCGCAGGATGCCGAGCGCGACTGCATCGAAGAGCAGAGCTCGCTGACCCCCGAAGCGGATCACGCCCCCTTTGGGCTCGAACTGGAGAAGTTCCCTCAGATCCAGGTCAGCAGCTCGCATGGCACCCTCGTCATCAATATGATAGTTCGTTTATCATATTGATAATAGAGACGCCAGGGCCACGCGGCTAAATATCTGAAATTACGTGGCGTCACTGGGTGGATCGCCGGTTGCTACACAGCCTCGCAGAGCCGAATGAAAGGCTCACAACAAGGAGCAACGAACATGGCCTTCGAGACATGGGAAATCGACAGCAGTCACTCCGGGATTCACTTTTCGGTCCGCCACATGGTGGTCGCCAAGGTCCGCGGGCAGTTTGCACGCTGGAGCGGGACCGTCGTCGCCGAGAACGGAGATCTCGGCCACGCTTCGGCGAGCGCCGTCATCGACGCCTCCAGCATCGAGACCGGTGTGGTGGATCGCGACAAGCACCTGAAGTCGCCCGACTTCTTCGATGTCGCGGGTCATCCGGAGATCACGTTCAACAGCACGCGCGTCGAAAAGCTCGGCGAGGAGCGACTGCGGGTTCTGGGCGATCTGACAATCCGTGGAGCAACGCGCGAGGTGGTCCTTGACGTCGAGTACGCGGGTCAGACCAAGGACCCCTGGGGCAACGTGCGCGCGGGTTTCACCGCCAAGACCTCGATCGACCGCAAGGACTTCGGGCTGACGTGGAACCAGCTCCTCGAAGCAGGTGGCGTCATGGTCGGCGACCGCGTCGAGATCGAGATCGAGGTCGAGGCCGTGAAGCAGGCGGCAGCGAAGGCCGCGTAACCAACTGACGCTCAAGAAAGGAAAGAAGAACCATGGCAACCCAAAGAATCGGAATTATCGGTGATGGCAACGTGGGCAGCGCCCTTGCGCGTGGCCTCAAGCGCGCGGGTCACGAGGTTCGCGCAGTCGGCAAGGACAAGGCGGCGATCAGGGACACCGCTTCCTGGGCAGAGGTCGTCCTGCTCGCGATGCCCTTCGCTGCGATCGACGATGTCGTCAAGGAGGTCGGCAACGTCGTCGAGGGCAAGACGCTGGTCGACATCACGAACGCGCTCGACGCCAACATGAGCTTGGCGGTGGGCTTCACCACGAGCGGGGCGGAGGAGCTGCAGCGCAAGGTACCGAACGCCCGCGTCGTGAAGGCGTTCAACACGGTCTTCGCGCAGCACATGGACTCGGGGCGCCTCGGCGACAAGCCGCTGACCGCCTTCGTGGCCAGCGACGACGCGGGCGCCAAGACCAGCGTTCTGGAGCTCGCGCGACAGATCGGGTTCGACGCGGTGGACGCAGGTCCGCTCAAGAACGCTCGGCTCCTCGAGCCGCTCGGATTCTTCAACATCCAGCTCGGATACGTCCTCGGCATGGGCCCGCAGATCGGGTTCAAGCTATTTCACGGTTGACGGCTGGGAAGCCCGCAATCACGGGAGCCACCCAGATGGGCTTCTGCTAAAAGCGGCCGAACGCTGCCAAGCCGGGACTGCCGTAAGCGAGGCTTACCGGTACCACGCGCACCTTGGTGGTGGACGCCGTGCGCTCATCAGACGACAGTAGCCCGCTGGCGATAGCAAGGATCCCAGCTGCCTGGAACACACCGTCTGTGACCAGAAGGATCTTGTAGGTGGTTTCACGGTCGCAGGACTGGTTCCCGATTGGGCAGCCACCCCGAGCGCCCAAATCAAGCCAGGGTCCGAGCAGCGGAACGAAGAGGCGATTGTCGCCGGCATGACTGCTTGTCGCCGCCACTATCAGGGCAGCGCCGTAAGACAGTGCAAAAGTTGTCAGACCTCCGGTCAGGACTCGGTTTGGCTGCGACGGAACCTCTCTAACTTCGGTTGTCTGCGGGCTCTGGGCGCTCGCGGAGGTGGCACCGTAAGTGAGCAGCATCGCACCCAGTGCCATGCCAATGATTTCGCGACGCATCTGTCTCATGGAGATCTCCCTCAAGTGTTGGGCTTGCGGAGCGACCGCAACGCAAGCGGCGAGCCAGCAGGCGTGCTCCTCGGTCTCCCCTTGGATCCAGGCGTGGCGCCGAAAATATTGCTCGAAGCACCATCGGCGTCACGCCATCGTTACGCACGAGCCACAAGGGTCGTTACCGATCGGGAACGCTAGCGTTCAACCGCGCAGTCGCACGGCCAGCGCAGCGATCGCCAACAACGGCACCGCCACGCACAAGGCACGCAACGCACGCTCGGGCGCCGCCAACAGCGTGCGATGGTCGATGGCGGCATCCGAGCCGTCGTGAAACGTCATGGTTCCTTCGACAGTGGCAACACGACGGCGCAGGGTGCGCGCAGGCATCGATAGCGCGCGCTGAAGATGCGCCAGCGCATAGCAAGCGATCGTCCCCAGCAGAGCCGGCCAGCCGAGAGATTCGTCCATGACCCAGTAGGCGGTCAAGAACGGGAACGCGCCCCAGAACAGAGCGAACGTGCGGTCGCCATGAAAAGCGCCATGCGCGATCTCCAGGTTGTAGGCGATGACGATGAACCCGCCGGCGACAATGAAGACCAATAGCAGCGGCGACACAACCAAGAGTCCAGCCAGGCCGATGCCGCACGCGCCAATCAGCGCGGCCACGCCGCCGCCCAAGAGCACGCCCGCAGAGACCTTCGTGGCTAGCGGTCGTCCGTTGAGCTCGTCGAGAAAGTGTGCAGCGACGCCGACCGCCAGGAAAAACGCGGCCAGGGTCGCGATCAGACGATCCAGCCGCAGCACCGGCGCGAACGCGGCGCCCAGAACCACGAACGAAAGGTGCAGGAGCGTGTAGGGTGGATGTAGAAGCGTCACCAGATCACGCCAGGGGCCTGGTCGCAGAGCGTAGAAAGCCGGACGCGAATCGCTCATGGCTGGCGCACTCGCTGCACCATCACGCTCGGTCAGCGGTGCGGGTGCCACTCAAGATGAGTCCGCCGCCAAGTGACATCCGGCGCGTGGGATGGACCTCGAAGCCGGCGGCACGGAAATAGCCCTCCAGCGCCGGAACCGGGTGCCGCTGGTACAGGTGCGAAATGCTTCCACCCAAGAAGCCACCGACCCGCCGCCAACCGGGAGAAAGCAACGACAGTCCGACGGGCATCAACCCGCGCGTGTAGAGCAGCCAGGCGGCACGCGCGATCGGGTTGGGCGGGACGCCAAATTCCAGCGACGCCAGCAGGCCGCCGGGGCGAACCAGACGCCCGAGTGTCGCAATGGTTCCCGGCACATCCTCCACGTAGCGCAGGAGATAGCTGAAGACCACAGCGTCGAAAGAACCGTTGGCGAACGGAGGCGCCTGTGCGGCGCCTTGCACGAAGTTGATGTCACTGTCGTGCAACTGCGGGCGCTTGCGCGCGCGTGCGAGCATGCCGCGCGTGATATCGACTGCCACGATGTGCGCGTCGGTGCGCACAGAAATCTCGGCGGCGATGGCGCCGGTGCCGGTACACATGTCGAGCACGCGCGCCGGCTTGCGTTCGGCCACCAGGTCCGCCAATTCACGGTGCCAGGCGCGGTATCGGCCCAGGCCGAAAATCTGGGCCGGCACATCGTAGTCGGCTGCCACGCCCTCGAAAATCGTTTGCGCTTCGCGGATCCTCGCCGCCTCTGCCACGGTCACGGCGCTATGCTGACACGGTGCGCGTCTATGGCAAGCTGAAGCTATCCGAAGTCGAGTCTTTCGATCGCGTGCTTCTGCTGAGCGACGGCACCTTGACCCATGTGCTCGAGGCTCACGCGCTCGAGCCCATCGGCCTTTTGCCGCTGGCACAAACCCTGACACGCGCTCGCCGGGCGATCCGGTGTCTGGACCTCGAAAAATCACAAGCCTTGATCAAGCGCGAGATTATCTTGCGGGGCGAGCGCACCGGGCATCACTACCTGTACGCCAGCTCGCAGATCGCCGCCGATCGCCTGGATCGCGAGTTCCGCAAACACCTGCTCGCCGCCAGGGTTCCCATCGGCGTCCTGTGGAAGCAGCTGCGCATTGAAACCCACAAGGAAATGCTTCGGATGGGGCGTCGTCCCGCCGGCAGGTTGGCCAAGCACTTCGGCGTCGACGCAGCTCGACCGTTGCTGTTCCGCCGGTACAGAGTCTTCTCACGCGGGCGTCCGGTCATGATCATCACCGAGGTGTTTCCAGAACAGCCAAGAACGTCGAGTCCTTGATCGCGACACGCGCTCTCACGTCGGCGCTCACGCCAGGCGGTCGCGAGGTCACTGCGGCTCCACGCATGCTACCCGGTTGAAACACCAGGGCTCGAGGGCGTACCCGATGTACCCCGCGCCGATGGCCGCCGTACCACGCAGGCATCACGGGAACTCATGGCGTTTGCGCCCATGGCACGGCTCGTGAACAAGGCTGCGATATGCGACACGCGTTTGCCCTGATGTTGACCCTCTTCATGGTCATGCCCCGTGCGACCCAGGCCGCTTCGATCGAGAAGCCGTCCCGGCGCGCGGCGCCGGTGGTGTCCCGCTGTGGACGACACGTCGTCGAGGTGGTGGGGGGGACCGTTCGCCTGGACGGGGAGCCCCTGGCGTCGAGCGGCGACGAGGTCGAGATCGTCGTTGCGCCGACGTGGCGGCGTGACTGTGGCGCGGTCGCGTGGGTGCAAGGGTACGGGCCGGAACGGCGCTTGATCGTGGTTCCGTCAATCGGCGCCGGAGCCCAATCGCTTTCATGGGGGCTTCCTCCCACCGCTGGTGACGAGCGGATTTTTTGGGTTGGTCGCAGCCGGATCGCGGTCGGTGTTGCGATGTTGCAACCGCGCGCGATGGCAAGTTGGTCGTAGACGAACACCCCATCGGCGAGGCCCGTCGGCTGGGCCACCTTTGGCTACTTCTAAGCGATCCCGGCACAGGTGCCAGCCGGACGCGCACAGATCTTCGGCGTTGCAGCCCTGGCCCGTTGGGTTGCTACCGTCGTCGCCGCCGGCGCGCCCGCACGCCGGGCCCGCCAGACCGATGACGCCGGGTAGACGCGCGTTCAGCGACCGGCTGCGCGCTGGCATGCTGCCGGCAGGGTCGACCGAGGTGCTGTGCTTCGCCACCGGCCAGCGATGCATTGGCGGCGCCGACTGCAACGATCTCGGCCAGGGCGCCAACGATCTCTTTGGCTGTGGCAGGCTGGGTGCGGCTGCTCGGAGATCTGTGGCAGGCGGGCGTGCCCCCCTGGGACGTGGTGTTCTCGGTGCCCCAAGCGCGCCTGCACCTTTACGGCAAGAAGGACGCGCGACCCGGCCGGAAAATGGGCCACATCCTGCTTGTCGACGTGCCCGGGACACAGGGCGTTGCGCTGGCCGACGGTCTGCTCACGCGCCTTGCCGCCCACTGATACGTCGCCGGTTGATTGATACGGTGCCCGCAGGTCGCGGCCGGCACCCGCAGGCTGCGTGGTACGCTGCGCGCCACGCCATGCCGAGCGCTCGCCTGCGACCTCTGGGACTGCTTCTTTTCGTCACGCTGGCATCGAACCTGACCGGCGCCTGTGCCTCGGCTACAGCCACAAGACCCAACGTCCTCATCTTCTTGACCGACGATCAGGGCTGGGGCGATCTGAGCATCCACGGCAACACCAACCTCGCGACACCACACATCGACTCGATTGCACGGGACGGTGCCCTGTTCGACCGCTTCTACGTCAGTCCCGTCTGCTCGCCGACGCGCGCCGAGTTTTTGACCGGGCGTTACCACCCGCGCGGAGGCGTCTACGGCACCAGCGCGAAAGCCGAGCGGCTCAATCTCGACGAAAAGACCGTGGCCCAGACCTTCAAGGCGTCCGGCTATGCCACGGCCGCCTTCGGCAAGTGGCACAGCGGCAGTCAGAATCCGTATCACCCCAATGCCCGCGGCTTCGACGAGTACTACGGCGTGCTTTCCGGCCACTGGCCCAACTACTTCGACACGCTGATGGATCACAACGGCCAGAGCGTGCGTGGCAAGGGATTCATCGCTGACGATCTGACCGATCACGCGATCGCGTTTATCGAACAGAAGCGCAACCAGCCCTTCTTCGTCTACTTGCCCTTCAACACACCGCACGCGCCCATGCAGGTCCCCGGCCGCTTCTACGACAAGTTCGCCAACGCCCCGATCTCAATGCGCAACCGCGATCCCGAAAAGGAAGATGTTCCCTTCACCCGCGCCGCGCTGGCCATGGTCGAGAACGTCGACTGGAACGTGGGACGCGTCCTGGAACGGCTGGAGAAGCTGGGGTTGGCACAGGAAACGATGGTCCTGTTTTTCAGCGACAACGGCCCGAACAGCTGGCGCTGGAACGGTGACATGAAGGGACGTAAAGGATCGATAGACGAGGGGGGAATTCGCTCGCCCTTCATGATCCGGTGGCCGGGACAGATCCGCCCCGGCACCCGTGTGCCCCAAATCGCAGCGGCGATTGATCTACTGCCCACTCTGGCCGATCTGGCAGGCATTCCGATCACCAGTGACAAGCCGCTGGACGGCAAGAGCGTGAAGCCTCTTTTGATGGGGAACAAGGACCCTTGGCCCGATCGCCAGCTGTTCGCTTTCCGCGGCAAGCATCAGGTCAGTGTGCGCACCCAGCAGTATCGCCTCGACGGCGATGGCGCCCTCTTCGACATCGTGGCCGATCCTGGGCAGCGAACCGACGTCTCGGCCCAGCACCCCGACATCGCGACCCAGCTCCGCGCCGCCGCTGCCCAGATGGATCGCGACGTCCTGGCCAAACACGGCCAGGACGATCGTCCGTTACCCGTGGGTCATACCGCATTGACGGCGCTGCCCGCGGGGGACGGAACGACGGACGGCACGGTCGCCAGAAGCAACAAGGCCCCCAACAGTTCGTACTTCATGAACTGGTCACGCACCACGGACAGCGTGACCTGGGACATCGAGGTCGCACAGGCGGGCAACTACGAGGTCATGATCGAGTATGCCTGCCCGGCCGCTGACCTTGGCGCGATGCTGGAACTCACCTTCGGTAGTCAGCGGATCTCCACGAAGGTGACCGAGGCCCACGATCCCCCGCTGCTGGGTGCGGAGCACGATCGGACCCCGCGGACCGAGTCTTTCTACAAGGACTGGAAGCCGATGTCGCTGGGTACGATCCGCCTCGAGGCCAGCCGTGGACCGTTGGTCCTGCGCGCCACCGAGATCCCCGGCAAGCAGGCCGCCGAGATCGCGTCGATCACCTTGATTCGCCGCTGATTGCTAGTCGAGGGCGATCTCGGCCAAGCCACCTGGCTGGAGCGACTCGACGCCTTGGGCAGCGGCGATCATGAACCATTGTCGTTACGCGCCTTTTCGAGGCACGTCAGCCTTTTTCACGCCGCTGCCCGTCGTCCTTTCGGTGAATAAGACGGGTTCAAATGTTGTAGTGGTCTGTCACTTGGGAAGGGTACAGGGGCTTGCCAATGGTCCGGTATGTGGCGTCCCCTTCAGTTCGCAATACCGCTTCACAGCCCACGGGGCTGGTGCCGAGCTCGTGCACGCGATGGTGCGGTCGGTGACCACGTTCGACGGACCCTCGATGTCGATCGCCGTTCGACCTTCCGGTGTGTACAGGTCGAAGGTGTGGTTGGACCCTCTCATCGCCATGTTGATCGACTGCCCGTAGAGCACGACGGTGCCGGAGTAGCGCTGGATCGTGGCATTTTTGATGGAAAGGCCCACGCCACCGTTGTTGTATATGAGCGCATCCAGCTTGTTGTCGCTGTTGTCATCGGAGAGATGCGTGTTGCGGGCGCTAATGCCGGCGTCCGAGTTGTTGTTGAATTCACCCTGGATGCAGTTGTTCTTCACGGGGCTGGAGACTTCATCGGTGGGAATATTGAGACTGATGCCTCGGCCGGTGTTGTGGTGTGAGTGCGTGTTGAGCAGCACATTGCCGATGATGGGCCGATCCGCGTAGGCGCCAATGGCAGCCCCTCCATTGTCAGTGACCCCTACCCATCCGTTCCGAGTAGCGGTGGCGTTGATGAAAACGGAGTAATTCGACTTGAGAATGAAGCCATCCGAGGCGTTGTGATCGGCATTGCAATCGATCCAGGTGTTGTGGTTGCCCCTGTCACCCAGGCCGTTGCCGTCGCTGACGTCGGGTGAAGGCGGCCCGTTGTCCTTGCCCGTCACTCCCCGTACCAGATTGCAGCTGGAACTCGTTGGGGCACTCGGGTCGCCCAGCACGCCAGAGAGCACGAAGCCATCCTTCGGTGCGTTTTGGGCGGTGAAGCCCTCGAACCTGGACCATTTTGTGTTCTCCAAAGAAATGACTCCGGCGGCGTTAGACCCGACGGCGGCGGGTTGACCGGCCTTGTTGCCGTCATAGATGCCGCCGAGCAGTTCGATCTGGGTGCAACCAGTTGCGCAGTCGAGGAGGAAGTTTACCTTGGGGCCAACATTGGCCTTTAGTTGCAGCATCCCACGATTGATGAGTGTGACGTAGGAGACCATGTGGACTGTGTTCGAAATGGTCCATACGGCCGAGGCATTGTCCAGGGTCACCTTTGCGTTCTTGGGCCCGGCGCTCTTTGCCAAGCTGATGGCCGCGTTGATCTGAAGCGCGGCATCAGCGCCTCGCGTGCCCACCACGGCGCCGTTGATGTCGCGAACCTCATACTGCGTGCCAACGCTAGCGACGGTAAAGGCCTTGGCCGTATCGTAGACAATCTCGATGCGCGGGCAGGTGTTCGTTCCCCCGAACGCACCGCCCGAGCCCGATGTGCCGCCCGAGCCCGATGTGCCGCCCGAGCCACCAGAACCAGTTATGCCGCCAGTGCCCGCTTGACCGCCGGCGCCGGTGTTGCCGCCGAGGCCGCCTGTTCCGCTAGAGCCGGAGCCCCCGCCCTGGCCCGACGAGCCGCTGGACCCGCCGCCCGCGCCGCCGTCCTTCCCAGGTTCCGATGCGGGCGCGTTTCCTTGGCAACCCATAGCTACAAGAGCCCCCAACCAGGTCGAAGTCGCACCAATTCGAAAGAAAACGTTGTGCTTCATGATATCTCTCCGTGGGCCAGCCCGTCGGCTATTCAATTGTTGGCGCGGAACGGGACGGGTGCTCTAGGGATTTGGGTTGGGGTTCGCTGGTGGCAAAGTGTTCTTCCACGCCGACAGTTTCGCCTTCATGGTGCTCAAAGCTATCGCGTTCGAGCCGGCGATGTTCCTGGACTCAGACAGGTCTACCTTGAGGTCGTAGAGCTTGGTGCCACCGCGGGTGAACTCGATGATCTTGTACTGCTCGGTGCGGTAGGAGTAGACGGGGATTTTCCAATCGAAGGAGCGACCAATGCCGTCGGGGCGGGTCGCTGCCTCCCGCTCCGCGCCGAGATTGTACGAGACGTCGATTCCGTCGCGGGTGGTGTACGCCGGGGGAATCGGATTGCCGGAGATGGACAGAACCGTCTGAAAGATGTCCTCGACGCCAATCAGTCGGGTGATCTTGTCGCCAGCCGTGAATTTGCCTTTCCAGCGGAAGACCGCCGGCACGTGTACGCCGCCCTCCCAGAGATCGTGCTTGCCTCCTTTGAAGGGCAGGGCGCTCCCATTGGAGGTCGGGCCATTGTCGCTGGTGAAGAAGATGATTGTGTTCTCGCCGAGACCAGCAGCATCGATGGCGGCGACAATCTGGCGAACGCCGTTGTCGAGACCGAGGATCAGTGCCGAATAGGCATTTCCCCCCGCGGCCGTCAGGTAAGGATCCTTGGGCGAAGCGTTGGGGACCGGAAGTGGAATGTGAACGGAATTGTACGCCATATACAGGAAGAAGGGGGCGGGTTTGCTGGCGTTGATGAAATCCACACCCTTCTTTGTGAACATGTCGGTGGTGTATCCGGCGTCGGTCTTGGCCCAGTTGCCCTGCTCGTTGACGAGGCCGTGCTTGATTCCCTCGGTATAGGCGTTGTCGCGAGTCAGGTAGTCCGTGGCCGCGCCGTAGTGACCGTAGAAGACGTCGAATCCAAACGTCAGCGGTCCCGCATCGATGGCAGGCTTGACGCCATCGAAGGGGCCCGGGCCAAGGTGCCACTTACCGTAGACGGCAGTCTTGTATCCTTGCGCGTGGAGTGCGTCGGCGATGGTGTTTTCCTTCGTAGACATGTGCTCACCTTTCCCGACGCCCAGGGTGTCGGAGATGCCCAGGAGCGATGCGTTCCGGCCTGTCATGAGCGCGCTGCGGGTCGGGGAACAGACCGGGTTGACCATGAAGGTGGTCATTTCGATACCGTCGGCGAACAGCTTGTCGATGTTCGGTGTCTTGGTTTTACCGCCCTTGAGGCTGATGTCCCCCCAGCCCAGATCGTCGGCGACAATGAAGACGATGTTGGGCTTTAGATCGCCATTCTTGACCAGTGAGCACGGCTTGCCGGGGCCGCCCGTGCAGCTGGTGACAGGTGGGCTCCCCGTCTGACCGCCAGTGCCGCCCGGTCGCTGCGCCCTCGCTCTTGACGCCTCTGCCGGGGCGCCGGCTGCTCCGGGATGACAGGCTCCGGGACGACAGAGGGAGACGGAGCCTGCAAGGAACATCAACAGGGGCCGGGCCAGACGGATACCGCGGTACAGCATGGTCATCCTCCTCAACCAGAGCAGAGCAGTGTGCTTGTGGATGTGCCCACGCGGCCCGACCTACCGCCCCCTCGTAAAGATGAGAGTGTAGTGCTGCACGTCGAAGTCCTTGGGGACGGTGAACGGCTCGTGGAGGACGCGGGCGCCCAGGATGCGCTCGACTTTGAAGACGAAGAGGCGGTTCTGGGCGTGCGTGCGGCTCTTGCCGAGTACGTACCAGTTGCCGCGGTGGTTGACGAGCGCGTAGGGCTCGACGACCAGGGGGTATTCAAGGCGACTTTCCGGCCCAGCGGCCGCGTGCGTGTGGCTGGCGGCTCGCCAGCGTGGCCTTCGGAGCACGGGTGGCGTACTGAGCCCGCTTGCCTGAGCCGCGAGGGTCATCGCTGCTTGCGGAACGCGCTGGGCACCAGCGTTCGCTACAGAAACATGAAGGTCGATTGAACCGGCGCAACGCCGTCGGTGGGCGGCGTGAACTTCCAGCGGCCCACGGCATCGAGAATACACTTCGAGAGGCTGGCATCGTCCAGCGTGTTCGCCAGCACCTTCAAGTCGCCCGATGAACCGTCACTGCCTACCACCCAGCTTAGCGACAATTTCCCGGCCGGCGGGCTGACAGTGCCGCCGGGCACGAGGCCCTTGCCGGCACACCGGTCGACCTGGCGCCTGTGTCCTTTCATCTCAGCCGCCAACCGTGCGCCACCTAGCAGCCCCGGCGGCGGCAACTCTGTCGATGGCTGACCTGAGAGTCGAACCGTCCGCTCGGCGCGTTCTCCGGTCGAGGCCCTCGCAATGCGAACGCCTGGCTTTCGCAAGGCGATGTTCGCCAGGTGTCCGAAGTCACCTGACATCCGTTGCGGAAATTTCCCAGCGCGGGATCTCATGTCCCAGGTTAGAGCCGGCACGACTGGCAGTGTGCTGCCCTGGACCACCAGAGGCGCGAAACCAACCTGTTCCGTGCTGGTGACGGGCTCGTGTGCGACATGTGCAAGCGTCTTCCCATGAGTCGGGGCACCGAATGGGCCGCGGCTCAAGAACACGCCGGCTGCTGCCACAGACGTAACCAGAACTCCCGATATCAGCCATGATCTCTTCACTATTTTCGACATGATGACTACCTCGCCAAGGAGAGGTTGCAGGACCCGTGCCGGAGCGTTCACGGCGGCGATGCCCTCGGGGTTGTGGTGATCATCGCAAAGCGCGCTCGGCCGTCGCTGCTCGCTGCACCCTCCGCCTCACCGGCACTGCAGGCCGTTGTCGGTCTGGCGGCAGGTGAGGCCGGCGCAGCAGTCTTGTGTGTTTTGACATGCGGTCGTGCGTGGCAGGCACGCGCCCGCCTCCGCGCGGGTGCCGTCCGAGCCGGTGTCTGCTCTGCCATCCGATACCGCGGGTGCGCCGCCGACCCCGGAGTCTGGACTGGGCTTGCCAGGCTCCATCATGCGGGCGGCGTCCGTGCCGGCGCCGTCGGAGCCTTTGGCGCCGCCCACGCCGTCCCCGGTTTTCGGGGCAATCGCAGCGTCCAGACCCCCGGCAGCGGCGTCCGCAGACGAGGCGTTGCCGCCGCCGTTGCCTCCTGCGCCTCCACCGGAGAAGGTTCCGCCGCCGAACGGCCCGGCCTGGCTGCCGCCGCCCGCGCCACCCCTGCCGGTTGCCCCGGGGCTGGTTGAGGCGCCAGAGCCAGGTGCCCCATCGTCGGTCAGCTTCGATTGCTCGCCGCTGCCCGAGCAGGCAGCCAGCAGAACAAACGCGATCCCCGCGCCGCCGGTCATCGTCTTCATCGGTGATCCTTCGCAACCATGGTCGAAGCTCGCGGAATAGGAGCCCCGACTGCCGCGCGCGACCACATTTCTGCAGGGCCGGCTACGCTGGCACCGACGCGAGTCCATGATGCGTGAGGGCGAAAAGAAAGATGAACCCGGGGCCGAAGCTGGTGGCTCCTACCTCGACGTGGAGGCGCCTGACATGGAAGCGGCCGACGGCGCGCTGGTCGATTCGGCCCGCCGGGGCGATCGCGGTGCGTGCGAGTGCCTCTTCAAGCGTCACGCGCGCATGGTCAACGGGCTGGCGCTACGCCTGCTGGGGCGAGACTCCGAGGTCGACGACGTCGCACAGGAAGCCTTCATAACCGCGTTCACGTCGCTCGGTGGGCTGAAGGATGCGCAGGCGTTCGCGTCCTGGCTGTGCTCGATCACGGTGCGCGCGGCCCACCGGTCGATCCGGCGGCGGCGGCTGTTGCACCGGCTGGGGCTGCTGCGCCGCGATCCCATCGATCCGGAATCAATCGTGGCGCGCT
The DNA here is from genome assembly GCA_031431215.1 of Myxococcales bacterium. Lineage (GTDB taxonomy): Bacteria > Myxococcota_A > Polyangia > Fen-1088 > Fen-1088 > JANPCZ01. Next base: position 7,043 of record JANPCZ010000281.1, on the reverse strand, counting down.
CGGCGCCGTCGGATACCGGAGCTGAGCTGCGCGCGATCTACGCTGTGCTCGACAGCCTTCCGAAGGATCTGGGGACGATGCTGGTGTTGCAGAGGGTGGAAGGCATGCTGTTGCCGGAGATCGCCGAAGTGCTGGGGTTGTCGGTCAGTACGGTCAAGCGACGGCTGGCACGCGCCGACGAGCTGTTCGCCAAGCGGCTGCGGTCGCGGGAGGGTTCCTCGTGACTCGACTTCGCTCACGGACGCACCACACGACGCTTCGCCTGGACGATCGGCGGCTGCAATCCCAGTGGCGGGCAATCGACACGCGCTTGAATCAGCGCACCGGCCGGCCGCGGCTGCGGCTTGCTTGGGCGGTGCCGATGCTGGCGGGACTGGCGGGCGTCGCGGCGCTGCTGATCCATTTCGGGTCGGCCACGCCGAAGGAGATCGAAGCGGGCGCAGAGCCGCGCGAAGTCGCACTTGACGACGGTTCCACGATCATCGTCGCGCCGGGCGGGCGGGTGCGGGCGCGCGGAAGCGCGGGCGAGCGCGGGGCGTCCGTGCTGCGGGGCACCGCCGAATTCGACGTGGCTCACGATCCGGCGCATCCCTTCGTGGTACGCGTGGCGGCCTGGAGCGTGCGGGTGCTCGGCACGCGTTTCTCGGTCGCGATGACGGCCGACGGCACACACGCGCGCGTGGTGGTGTCGCGCGGATTGGTCGAGGTGAGCGGTAGTGACATGGAGTCGGTGCGGCTCGCGGCGGGCAGCCGCTGGTCGAGCGACGATCGGAACCAGGACGCGCCGAGACCAACCACCGTCGTCGCGGCAGCGCCAATCCCCGCGGGCACGCCCGGCGTCGAACCAGAACGCCGGGTTGACACGCCCATGTCGTCTGCCAAGGCGCTGCCGCAGGCAATCGGAATACGGGTGGCCTCGTCTCACGCGGTACCGTCGGCTCGCACGTCGGGGCGTTCGATGGCAGCGGGAACACCAGCGCCAACTTCGGTACCAACTTCGATGCCCGCGCCATCGGCAGCGCCCGCCGCAACGCAGCCTCCTCTGCCGCCTGGAGCACGGGACATCTTCGCGCGCGCCGAGAGCGCCCGCGCGCACGGCGACGCCCGCGCCGCCGCGGCGCTGCTGCGCGAGATCCTGCGCAGATTCCCCGGCGATCCCCGCACCGGCCTGGCGGCGTTCGAGCTCGCGAAGGTGCTGATGGATGATCTCGGCGATGCACGAGCCGCGCTGCCGGTGCTGGACGAAGCGTTGACTTCCGCGCCGGACGCGTCGTTCCGCGAGCACGCGCTGGCACGCAAGGTCCAGGCTTTGTCGGCCGTGGCAGATCATGCGGCCTGCCGGGCGGCACAGCGGGACTACCTGGCCCGCTACCCGCAAGGCGTTCACGCCGCGGTCGTGCATGGCTCGTGTCGGGAATGAAGCGATCGCCGCTTCGGCTTGCGCTGTCTTCGCTGGCGCTGGGACTCTTGACGGCCGCGACCGCGACCGCCGACGCTGCCGAGCCGTCCTGTGCCGGGCGCGCGGGGTGGGCCGCGCTGAGACTCGATCCCGGGCTGCCCCGGACGGTGGATGTCGGGCGGCTCGAGACGTTGCTGCGGGGACGGCTGGCGCCCGCCGGGCTGGGGCTGTGTTCCGGCGCCGCTGCGGGGAACGCGCACCCGACCATGGTCCTGCACCTGACCGCCGCCGCTCGCGGGTCGGTCGTCATCGACGTGAGTGATGGCACCGGCGCGCGGCCCGCGACCCGAGGGGCCGTCGACCTGCAGACCTTGCCCGCTGATGGCCACACCCTGGCCGTCGCGACCATCACCGATGAGCTGGTGCGGGCCGCCCGAGCCGAACAACGGCGGGCGATCCCCACTCCGCCAGCCGAACATGCCGGCGCCGACTTGACCGCCGCCGCGACCGGCCGGCCGGCGCCAGCGCTGGCGCTCGGCGTGGCAGGGGCGCAGTTCAGCGGCGGGCTAGGGCAGATCGGCCCCGATCTGCAAGCCAGCGCGGGCGTGTGGTCTCGGCTGGAAGCGCGCGCCCGTGTCGGCTACCGCTGGGCTGGCAGCACCGCGGCCCCGCATGGCGAGGTCCGGCCGCAGGCGGCGCTGGTCGGCCTGGGGGCTCGCGAACACTTGCTGCGCTTCGGGCCGCGCCTGCGCTTGGCGTTCGATCAACGGATCGATCTGGCCCGGGTCCGTTTCTCGGCCACCGCCTCGCCCGGGAATGTTGCCAATTCGACGTCGTTGACGGCGCTGGTGCTCAGCGCCGGGCCCGCGTTCAGCGTGCGTCTGGGCGCGCGGTTGTCGTGGGTCGTGCAGGTGGCGGCGTGCTTCGCGCTGGTCGGGGCCCGGGCCCGCGATCAGGCCAGCAGCGTGGTTGCGCTGGACGGATTCGGTGCCGAGATCAGCTCCGGCGTGGCGATGGAGATGTGAGATGACCAAGGTTGCGCTGGTGATCCTCGTGGCGACGATGGGCGGGGTGGCATGCCAGGACAACGAAGCGGAGGTCCTGCGCCCGCGGCCCGCAAGCGACGCCCAGATGGTTGGCGCCAGCGCGCAGATGGATGCCGCGGGCTCACAGCCGCGCGCCGATGCGGGCACCACCGCCGTCCCGCCAGCCGACGCGGGCGGCACGGTCGAGCGAGACAGTGCCCGACCCGACGGCGATTCGCCTCGCGACAGCAGTGATCCGGGACGCGAAGGGCGCGAGGCAGGCTCGTGACGACGGCTGGTCGTGAACCGATTCGCGTCACTTCATCAGCGCCGCGATCACGCCGGCGGCGATGTGCTGCCCCATCTTGAGCACCGACGAACGCCCCGCCACCGCCATCACCATGCTGGGGCAGCCGTGCGCGCTTTGCCCGCCCGAGAACGTGAACGCCGCAAACGTGTTGTCGAGCAACGTCCCGGTGCCTTCGGGCGTGGCGCCGAGTGCAGCTCGGTCCTCACGCCCAGCAGCGGCTCGACGCTCATCTGGCTTCCCCCTCGCCAAAGAGCAGGACGCCGTCGTCCGCCGCCATCGTGTTGCTCTGGTGCGCGCCGCCCAGGTACACCGCTTTCGGCTAGCCGGGTGTCCGGCGATCGCGCGGCGTCCGTCAGTGGGGGACGCGTGAAGACGGGCATCCGGACCTCCTCAGGCGGGGCCCTGGCCCCGTCACTCGACGAGTATCAGCGCGGCTCCGATCGCGGGAGGTCCACAACGACCCCTTTCCGCCGGTCCTTTCTACCTGGCGGTCTCCAAGTCGATCCCGTCCAGCAGAAATCTGGCCTCGTTTACGTCGCCCGTGGCTCCTAAGACCTGCCGAGACTGATCACGCCACGAAAGGAAATGACGCATGGACGCCAAAGCCGCCAGCCTTGTTGTGTTGCTCATCGGTCTAGCCTGCGGTGGATCCGAAGGGGCGAGGCAGAAGTCGCTCGACGGCGGCTCGCCTACCGGAACAGCAGGAACCGTCGGCGGAGCCGGCGGACACGGGGGCTTTGGCTTCGGGCCGCCCGCGGGGACCGGAGGGAGCTCCGGCGGCGGCGGTTTGGGCGGCGTACCCGACGCGAGCGTGGGAATGGGTGAGGGCCAGGGTGGCAAGGCGGGCGGCGACGGCCAGGGTGGCAAGGCGGGCGGCGACGGACAAAGAAGCGACGCTCGCCCCGGTGAGATGCCGCGCGATGCTGGAGGGGACGTGGCCCCTCGGGACGGCGGAACGGACGCCCGGATCTCTGACGGCGGCGCCTGCCTTCCCCGTCTGAGCGCCTGCCAAACCATTCAGGACTGCTGCGCCGGGCTCACCTGCCGCCAGACCGACGACGGTCTCCAGTGCCGCTGAGCAAAACGCGAGGGAGCACGATGGAGAATACAGGATTGTGCAGGATCCATTCGGTCTCGGCAGCGGCTGTTTTGGCGCTCGTGCTGTCGCCGGGCTGCGCGGGCGAGGTGAATGGAGCGATGGGGCCGGGCGCGTCGCCGCCGGTCCCGTCGCCGCCCTGGACGTCGAGTCCGCCCGGGACCAGCCCCGCCGGCGCCGGCAGTCCCGTAGGAAACCTCGGCGATCTGGCTCGCCCGAATGCATTCGGGGTGACGCCGTTGCGCCGGCTGACGCGCGTGGAGCTCAGGGCTTCGCTCATCGAGGTCTTCGGCGTCGATCCCGGTCCTGCGATGCTCGACAAATCGCCCGAGGACCTGATCTCGAGCGCCCATTTCCCGTACTCGAATGATTACTCGAAGCAGGGCGTGAACGACGTCGTCATCGAGCGGTACAACGAGTTCGCGGAGGAGTACGGGCCGCTGGTGGCCAAGCCTGGGGTGGTGAGCGCGCTCGCCGGATGCACGCCGACGGGCCCCGGCGATTCGTCCTGCTTCGGCAAGCTGATGGCGAAGGTGGCGCGAAAGGCGCTGCGGCGCCCGCTGACCAGCGCCGATACGCAGGGCTACGGCAGCTTCCTGTCCTACTCCCAGGTGGAGAACAACTTCTACGTGGCGGTGGACATGCTGGCGGAGGCGCTGGTGCAGTCGCCCGAGTTCCTTTACCGACTCGAATCGGTCTCGAAACCCGCCGGGATGCCGGGCGTCTATCAGCTCAACGATTACGAGATCGCGACCCGGATGTCGTTTCTCGTCTGGGGCAGCGGTCCTGACGATGCGCTCCTCGCGGCGGCGGAGGCCGGGCTCCTCAAGAACGAAGCCGAGCGGTTGAGACAGGTCGACCGGCTGCTTCGGGACCCGAAGGCGATCCGGCAATGGCTGCACTTCCACGCCGAGTGGCTGGGATACGACGGCGGGCTCGTCCTGCCGCCGGCGCTGGCGCCGGACATGGTGGCGGAAACGAACAATCTGGTGACGAACATCCTGGTAACGGGCAAGCCGTGGCGGAGCCTGCTGACGGCGGACGAGACATTGGTCTCCACGGCGCTGGCGAAGCACTACGGGCTGCCGGTGCCGTCAGCGGGCGAGTCGGTCAAGTACACCGGCAGCCGCGGGGGCGGCATGCTGGCGCACGCGACCTTCCTCGTGCATGGGAGCAAGTTCGGCGATACCAGCCCGACGTTGCGGGGGACCGAGATCTTGACCCGGCTGATGTGCTTCCGGATGCCGCCGTTGCCGCTGGGAATCGATACCGACCAGCCGCCCGGGGGCCCGATGGCGACGTCGTGCAAGCCCGAGCGATACAACATGCGGACGCTCCCGGAGTGCAGGAGCTGTCACACGTTGACGGACGAGCTCGGGTTTGGCCTGGAGAACTTCTCGCCGCTCGGGCAGTGGCGAACAGCGGAGCCGAAGCTGCCTTCGTGCGCGATCACGGGGACCGGCGTGTTCGCGGGGCAGATGTACGGGGGGCCGCGCGAGCTGGGGCAGTTGCTGGCCAGCCGCCCCGAGCTGGAGGCCTGCTCGTCCCTCCAGTTCCTCCGGTTTGCGATGGGTCGCCCGGAGGGGCCGGCGGACGAGCTGGCCGCCAAGGCCCTTCACGAGCAGTTGCGGACGTCGGGCACGTTGGCCTCGCTGCTCGTGGCGGTCGTGAAGAGCCCCGCCATCGCTCACAAGGTCACTCAGTAGAAAGGGAGATGATCGAATGATCAAACCGCTCTCTCGCCGAACGGTCCTGCGTGGAACGGGAGTGGCCGTTGGCCTTCCGTTTCTGGAGGCGATGCTGCCCCGCCTGGCGACAGCGCAGACCAATCCGCCAAGACGCGCCTGTTTCGCTTGGGCGGGCCAGATCGCGCACACGCCACCAGGCGGCAATCCCACCGGCCCCCTGCCCGCCACCCTTCCTCCGATGTGGGCCTCGCTCCAGCCGATTCGGGACAAGATCAGCATCGCGAGCAAGCTCTCCATCCCTGTGTTCAACGTCGGTCAAGGCGAGCCGTCCATCCCTGGCGGCGCCTTTACCTCGCAACACGGAAACCCCATCGGTCCCACGCTCGCCGGAATGTACAGCCTCCCGGGCAACGTCGGAGGCGTCCACGGAAAGATAAGGGGAGAGACGATCGATCAGGTCGTGGGCAGGGCGATCGGCGCCGGCGCTCGGTTCCCGGTGCTCGTGAACATCACCCAGGCCTCGAACTACAACGGCGATCCGGTGGTGGAATCGTACTCACGCACGCTGTCGGGTACGACACCCCAGATATTCCCGGGCTCTCGAACGCCAACGGAGCTCTATTCGAGGCTGTTCGGCTCCGTCACACCCCCGCCGTCATCGGGAGGAAGCGCCCCGGCTCCGTCGCCCTCCAACCTCTTGCTCAAGAAGAAGAGCGTCCTCGACGTGATCGATCGCGGGTCGGCCGGCCTGCTCGGCAAGCTCGCACCGCAAGACAGGGCGAAGATGGAGGAGCACTTCGCCCAGATTCGAAATCTCGAAAAGGGCCTGACCGCTCCACGGCCGAGCTCCGCCGCCACGCTCGGCTGCGGCAAGCTCGCGCCGCCCATGGCGGAGGCACCGCCCAGCACGCACAGCTTCGCCGGGTGGGCGAACGAAACCTACCGAGGACAGATCGGGGCAGACATCCTGGCCATGGCGTTCGCCTGTGATCTGACCCGGTCGGTCTTGTGGATGATCACCCGAGATCAGAGCTGGCTCGGCTCGCAAACCATCAGCGGCGTCGCCTCGGATTTCCATGCCATGGGCCACGACATCGGGAAGACCGTCACCCGCGACCAGTGCTTTCAGAACAATTCCTGGGTCGCCGGCCTCTGGGGCCGGCTCGTCGACAACCTCTCCAAGATCAAGGAAGGGACGGAGACGCTCCTCGACAACACATTCACGACCCTCCTCTTCTCCGAGGGGAACAGCGCCCACGGCCACGCCACGAACCACTTCCCCTTCGCCGGCATGCCGGCAAAGTTCAAGATGGGCCAGTGGTTCACCATCGACGCACACCCGGCCAACTATCTCGTAGCTGCTTGCCAGGGCATGGGAATCGCCGGCGTGACCAAGCTCGGCGAAATGAACGGCCCCGGCGCCGCCGCACAGATTCTCAAGTAGACCCGTCATGCCCCCCCAGCCGTAGCCCCCCTCGGCCACGCCGGGCGAAGAGCCGTTCGCCGACGGTAAACGTCAGCTTTG
>JANPCZ010000280.1:0-20470 GCA_031431215.1 Myxococcales bacterium | reverse complement strand
CGCGCACGCAACCGGGTTGGGGCTAGGTCTGGTGTTGGGCCTTTGCGCGGCACCTGCGGTCAAGCGGCAGCTGGGCTGGATCGTGCAAGTGGTGGCCGGCGCCGCGACGGTGGGCATCGTGGGCGTCGCGTGGTGGATCGCGCGGGTGTAGCTCGTTGCGCGGGTGCGGCTCGTACAGCGGGATGTTCGTCGCCACGAATGCCTCGTTTGTCCTGTCACGAGTCGAGTCCCGGGTGGGCATGCATTACTGCGACGTATTGCAGCGATGTTGACGGCGGTCTCTGCTGCGCCAGAGCCTCACCCACCTACCAGAGGGGTCTGGAGCTGCTTTCTCTCGGATTCATCGACCTGGCGGAAGCGCCAATCTCCGCGTCCTTGGTTGCGCTCGTGAAAGATGCGCTCCAATCGGACGCCTCGCGCGCCGGCGATACTGCAAAGGCGCGACACCGGCGCGGCACCACCAGCGGCGTCCCACGGCGGGACCACAAGCGGCGTCTCCCGTGCACTACATGCGGCCGACAGCAACAGAAGGAGCCCGTAAAAAAGGGTACGGCAGTTTGGTAGGCACCAGCGCCCTTCATGCGCGGGTCTCCCCTGAACATAAAGAGTCTCTTCCCGGCCGAGCCTGACGCTGTGGGCGCGTTTCAGGGGCAGCCCATCCCCACGCATCGGCACGGCACGTCGGTGGGCCGCGCGGCGCCGCACCCGGCCTCGGGATCGAGCGCCACGATCACCTCGGCGGTGCCTGTCGGCTCGACGACCACCGTCACAGCGAAAGCCTTGTAGCCGGGCTTGGCGGCGGTCAGGGTGAGCCGCCGGCACACCGGCAAGCCGCTGAACGTGAACGATCCCTTGCCCTCGAAACCGCACTGGTGCTGGTTGTTGATGCCCAAGAGCGCGGCCAGCGTCACCATCGTGCAGCGGTTGCGTACCTGCCCCGACAGGAATCCGTCGCTGCGAGCCACGCACTCCGCTTTCGCCGCGTCCCACACCAGCCCCGGCAGGCACTGCGCGAAGAAGCACGACGCCGGCAGCGGACCGACATCAGGCGACGCATCCGCGACGACTGCCCCGTCGATCGCAGCACCCGCATCAACGCTGTCCGCGACCTCGACCGGAACCGCTGCGTCGGTCGAAAACGGGATCCTGGCGTCCACGGTGTGGTTAGCCGCCTGGCCGTGCAGTTCCGTGCTGGTCAAGGGACGCATGTCGCATGCGGCGGCCCCGCTGAGCGCCAATAAGACGGCAACCGATCTCACCTTGGCAAGTATGCCGGCCGGCGGCGCGGCGAACATCAGAAACGCCATCCCAGCCCCAGTTCAAGAGTGGGCTCGCCATCGACGCGGCGCTGGCCGTCGACGGCAATCCACTGCACCAGATAGCGACCTTCGGCGAACAGCACCCACGGGCCCGGCAGTTGCCAGTCGACGCCCAGGCCGCCACCGGCCACAGGACCAAGCGGATCGCCGCTGGCGCCCGATGCCGATCGTCGCAGCACCGAGGCCACCCCGCCCGCCAGCCACAGGCCGGCACCGACGGTCCGGCCCCAGCGCCGATGCAGACCACCCTCGATCGCAAGGCTTGAGCGATGCAGTCGATAAGTCTCGTTGTCGGCCCGCTGCGCGGAACCGAGGTAAGCCGCACGCGCTCCTGCGAACCAATCACCGACGTGACGCCGGTAGCGGATCGCCAGCCCGACCTCGACGCCAGGCAAGCCCAGTGGCACCCCACCGACCGCGGGCGCGATCCCGATGAACTGTGGCGACGACAGCGCGGTCGCGCTGGGACGACGGCCGGCGTGGTAGCCCGCTGCCAGCGTCGACACCACATCGGGGGTGAAGGCTGCCGTGAAGCCCAACGGCTGGTCGCTGGCCTCATCACCCGCGCTGTCACCGCGCGCCGCTGCGCTGGTCTCTGACCACGAACCGAGCGAAACGTCGACCTCGTCCCCGGCGGTCAAGTTGACCAGCGATTCCAGGGCGTGACCGTCCGCCTCACGGCGAACCACGCGGTAGCGGCCCACCGGCAACGCGAGCTTGAGGTCACGCCGATCATCCTTGAAGACTTCGGCGAACACCGGCGGGCGCACCGGCGACTCGATGACGAAGTGGCCGGCGGCGGCGCGCGGGATCACGAGGCGGGGCCGGCGGCCCCGGTGATCGATGGCGCTGGCGCCCAGATCCCCGCCCGGTGGATCGAACCAGGGCAACTGCCCGGTCAGCTTCTGGGTGTGGAAGGCGACAAACGCGGCAAGCTCACCGAACGACACCACCTCGTCGCCGTCGGAATCGGCGGCCCCAGCCAGCGCCGATCCCAGCACGTGGGAGAAGTATCCCGCCGACAACGCCCGCACCTCGCCCGCCGGCTTGCCGGTGGTCGCCGCGGTAAGCACGCCCAGCGGCAGCGCGGCGGCACGCCGATCGAGTTCCGCTATTTGCGCGCCGAGGTCGGGACCGCTGTCGCCGCCCCGCTCCGAGAACAGGCTCTCGGATCGGCACGCATCGACAAACAGGAACATCTTGAGACCAGGATCCAGACGCGCCAGTTCGGCGAGCGCAGACCGGATCTCGGCACCGGTGATGGCGGCTTCGGCATCGGGACCCGCCGCGACCTCGGGCTTCAGCAGGACGCGACCCGACAGGCCATGACCGGCGTAGACAACGTACAGCACACGTGAGGCCTCGCTGCCAGCTGGCGACGACGGTGCGCGAATGGAACGACCGACGCGCGTGATGGCGTCGAAAAGAGCACTCCGGGTCGGCGGCCGCTCGTCGGGCGGACGCAGCCCCGCTTGTGCCAGCGCGGCCCGAGTGTCGCCGTCGATCTCGGTCAACAGCTGGACGTGGCCAGGATCGCGCCCAAGACCAGCAAAAAACAGCGCGAAGCGAACCGCGTCGTCGTCGGCGTAGCGCAGCGACGGCAGGCCCGGGCGTCCACCGTTCCACCCGATCACGATGGCGTGGATCTCTGGTTGCAACGGCGGCGTCACGGGCGCCGCAAGCGCTGGCAGCGTCGCAAGCGACCCGATCGCGATCGCAAGCGTGCGGACCAGGGGCCGAGCCTTCATGGCTGCACAAGGAGCACGCCACACAGCAGGCGAACGCCGGGGAGACGGCCACCCGCGGTGCCTCCTTGCGCTCGCCGCAACAGCGCCACCGCCGCCTCGACATCGAGCGGTGTTTCGGCGACGGCGGCGCAGACGCGCAGACGGCCCGCCCGATGTCCGACCGACAGATCCACGCTTGGGCCGAGCGATCCGGCACCTGACGTCGCTTCGATCCGCAGCGCCGCACCGTCCTGCGACGGTAGATAGCGATGCAACTGACCCTGTTCATCGAGACCCAGTACCACCACGAACGCAGCCCGAGACAGGCCGCGGGCGCTGAACTGCATGTACTCACCAAGTGACACTCGACCCTCTCCTGCTGCGGGCAAGTCGGCGACCAGACGAACCGGGCCCGCCTTGCCGTCGGATGCTTTCCGACTTGCGTGGACCAGCAGGTGCATGGGCGGCGACGCGTCCTCCTCCGCGGTACCTCGATAGGTCGTACCCGCCGGCGCGTTCGGATCTTCGCTGCGAGCGACCGTGAGCGGCGCGTTCGACCTGACCAGCACGACCAGCGCCACGACGGCCGGTACCGCCAGCGCCGAAAACCAGGCCACGTGTCGCAGCGAAAACCGCGCCCGCAACGGCGTCTGCCCGGCCTCGCGATCGAACGCGGCCTCGACCATCAGGCGCTCGCGTGTGATCGCGGCGCGGCTGGTACCGCCGGCGACAGCATCGGCGGTCAACGCCAAGCGATCGTAAAAATCGCGACACGGCGAACAGACCGGCAGATGCACCAGCAGATCGCGCAAGGCCCCCGGGTCCAGATCGCCGGCCACCGCGCGGGCGATGGCCCGGCGCCGCCACCACAGGCTCACGGCTCGCCCGCCTCGCCGAGGGCGACGCGCAGGTCGCGACAAGCGGCGACCTGGAGCAGCAGTTTCATGCGCAGGTACTTCACGCGGCGAGCCGCCACGCCCAGCGTGGCCGCGACCTCATCGTGGCTGCGTTCCTCGACCAGTGACAGGCGGAACACCGCGCCTTGCTCGGGGTCCAGTGCGGCGGCGAAACGCGCCACGGCGTCCCGCACACGGTCCGCACGCGCCACCGACTCGGGGTCGCGGAGATCGACAAGTTGCGCGTCGTCGATCGGGTCACGCGCGTCGGGGCGCCGGCCACGCGCGCGCAGCAGTTCCTTGCAGCGGTTGGCGGCCACGGTACGCAGCCATGGCAACAACTCGCCGCGTGTCGGATCGAAAGCATTGCACGCCCGGTGCGCCTGCAGCCACACCTCCTGCAGCGCCTCCTCGCGTTCGAACGGCGAGCGAAAAAATGCGTACACCAGCGGACGCAGGTGCAGGGCGTGCGCGGCGTACACCGCTAGGAACGCCTCGCGATCGCCGCGACGAAAGTCCGCGAGGATCTCGGGGGCAAGCCCGGCGGCGGATTTGTTGTCGACAGCCACGATGCGGCCGCCAGCTTAGCCGCGGTGTCTTGCTTGTGCGACGAAGTCGCGGCGTCGGCGACCAGCAGGTTCACACGCTTGCCGAGCCACCACGACACCATGGCGCTCGCCCGCACGGAATGGCCACCGCGGCGCCAGAAGAACTCGTGCACGATGACCACCGGCGCCGGCGGACGCGCGTACAGCGCGGCGCGATCGCCACGAAAGGCCAGCGGCACGACCACCAGATCGTAGGGTCCGCCCGGATCGTCGGGAAAGCGGCCGCAACGAAATTCGATCCGCGGTCGCGCGGCCAGAAAACCTTGTGCGCATTCCAGGTGAGTGGCATCGCCATCGAGGATGGTCAGGTGCGCTTCCGGCAGAAGTCCGCGCAGCACGATCGCGGTGCGCGGAAAGAGTCCGCCACCCACGATGCACACCCGCCGGACGGGCGGTAGCGGCGTGCGCGCCAGGATCGCGGCGAAAGCCCGACGGTGGGTGGCAACCAACCAGGCGCGCACGAACGCAGACCGCAAGCCGTGGCGCTCGAGTGCATCGATGACAGCGGGGCGAATGTCCGCCGTCACGCGGGCGATGCTGCCGAGCCAGCGCAGCACCGGGGGGAATCCGCTCACCGGTGGGACGCCCCCGGCCAGCGGACCCAGGGTCGACCAGTGCGCGCCGGGCACCACGTGATGAGCGGCGTGGAAGCCATCGTGAAACCAGAAACGATTGTAGAAAGCGCCGTGGTGATCGACGCCCTCGGCGTGATCCGCGTGTTCGAAGTGGCCCTGCACCCAGCACAGGACAAGGCCCAGCGCCCAGCCGGGCACGACCACAGCCAGAAAGATCCCGGGCGCGGCGTAAGCCAGTACCGTCCACACCGCGGCGATCGCGGCGATCTCGCGGACCAGGACCCACCGCAGCCGCGACGGCAAGCGATCCGGGGCCCGCCCTCGGTGGTGGGCGAAGTGGCAATGCTTCCACCAGGTCTGCGGGATCGCCAGGGTGACACTGAGCCCGAGCGAAAAAGCGCGGTTCGCACCGCGCCGCCTGAACAACGGCGTGTGCAGATGAATGTGCGAGAACGTGTTCGACCCCCAGTTCACGCCGAGCGCGATCAGCACCGCGGCGACCGGCCACGTCGCGAGCGGCGCACCCGCGGCTGCGAGCGTCAGCGCCCCCGCCAGGACCACGGCGTGTCCCAGCGTCGCCGCCAGCACCGCGGCATCGCGAGGATTGCGGAGCATCCGCCGCGCGGAAGTCACACATCCTTTGGCCGCCGCCGCCGTCGCGCCAGCGGAACCGCAGCCAGGGCCAGCCCCAGCAGAATGACACCCGGGCCGTGCGCAGATGCCACGATCCGGCAACCGCCGGCGGAGGACGTCTTCGGCGCCAGATCGGCGCTGCCCGAGGCGCCACCACCAGCGACACCCGTCGCGGCGCCAGCGTCCGCGCCAACGCCACCAACCCCGCTCGCAGCACCGGCACTGCCCGGACCACCCGCGCCCGCGTTGCCCGCGCTGCCTGATGTGCCCGCGCCTCCGCCCGGCGTCGCGCACGTGACGGTCAGAACGGGCGGCACCTGGCAGGGCACGGTCGCGACGCCGTAGTTGACCGGATAGGGATCGGGACTGGCCGGCGCTTCACCCGGAGCGCGTAAACGGCCGTTGTTCCCCGTCGTTGTGCCGGTGACGTAGGCCTCGCCGAACGACACGCAGGTGCCTGTGGTGACGGCCTTGTCGAGGTCCTTCCATTCCAGGCGACAGAGGCTCTCGCGGCCCGGGGGACACTGGTAGTAGAGATAACCGCAGGCGGGGGTCGTGTAGCCGTCAGCCGCGAAGTTCCGCAGGGAAACCACGCCGTGGATCTGGATGCGCAGCGGTTCGACCGCGGTCGGTTCAAGCACGACCCGCGACGGTCGGACGCGCAGGCCCTGATAGCCACTGCTGCGAGCCGGCGAAGCCGAGAGCAGGACACACGCCCCCAGCAGGCCGGCCATAAGCCAAGTCATTCGAGGCATGAACGTCATTATGCCGGGGCTCGCGAAAACGGACACAGCTCGAACCTGCCACCCGGCCCTTGATTGGGTTCTTGACCGATCTCGATCGCGAGCGGAGGTATGGGCAGTTCGGCGGCGCCCGCCTGGTCGAGGGCCCCGCACATCCGTGGCCGGCCGGGCGTTTGCTTCGGCGAGCAGCAGCCCGCGAAAACCAACCATCGGGAGGAGCAAGCCATGCAGATGCAGGACAGCCGTGTCGTACTAGTGTCGTCCCTATTTCTTCTCGGACTGTCGGCCTGTTCCGGCGGCGACGACGATGATGCGCCAGACGCGCGCCTGCAGTCCGATGCCAACCTGAACCTGGCCGACGGCCCAGCGCCCGACGGCTCGTCGGTGCAGTCGGATGTACCTGCACTCCCTGCCGATGGCCCCGCGCCGCCGGACGCCGCCGCTTGCCCCGCGCCCATGGTGTTGCGCTACACCGCGCCGGGCTGTGGCGCCGAAGCGCGGCCCGCCTGCGGTTCGCGCAGCCAGGACGCATGCGCGTCTGCCCGCTGTGGGTGCGACGGTCGCATCGTGATCGGCTGCGACTACTTCCCCGAGCCGTTCTCGCACACGCTGCCGCCCGGCAGCTACACCCACGGCGCCCCCTGTCCCACCACCGACGGCGGGGCCGACAGTCCGGACGGAGGGCCGCGGTGCCAGTGTGCCGCGGACGAGATCTGCGTGGTGTTCTTCGGTGGCACCTGCGGGAGCCCGTGGTTGAGCTGCCGCAAGAAGACTGCGGCGTGCAGCGCCCCCGTGTGCTCGGCCGGGTGTACGGAGGACATCTGCCGCGGCGGCCGGGGACTGGACGCTGGCGGAATTCCGAGCTGCGCCGCCGCTCCGTGCCCGCTCACCGGCAAGTACGGCGACGCGCTCCACTGCTACGGCATCTGAGCCCGCAGCCTCTCACTCGCGGCCATTCGCGGTCTGGGTGCCGCCAGGATCGAACGGCGCCGGGCGTTGCGCGGGTGCGGCTCGATGTAAGATGCGCGCCGGATGCGCCGTGTCCCGGGATTCTCGTTCGGCGTCTGGTTCGTCGGTGTCGGCCTGCTCGCTGGCGTCGCCTGCGACACGGTCGATCTCGGCGATCCGCCCGCCGACGTGAACAGCTGCCGGCCGGACCGGCAGTTCTTCTATACCGACGTGTGGCCGAAGTTCCTGGCCAAGGACTACGGTGACAAGCGCTGCAACGACTCGCGCTGTCACGATGCGGGCTCAAGCCGGCAACTGGTGCTGACGCCGCCGACCTCGGCGCCGGGACTGCCGTTGCCGGCCGACTGGGACGCGGTCTACAAGTCGGTCACCGCGCAGATGTCGTGCACCAACGTGGCATCGAGTGCGCTGCTGGTGCACCCCGACGGTCGGCGCGTCCACGGCGGCGGCAAGCTCATTGAGCTCGACGGCCCCGAGGAACAGCTGATCAAAGAGTGGGTGAACCGAAAGAAATGAGGCGCGTGCGCCTGTTCCCGATCGCGGTTGTGCTCGCCGCGCTGTGCTGCGCCAGGGGTGCGCGCGCGGAGGAGCCGAGTGGCGTGGTGCGCGTGATCTCCGAGGGTGCCGAGGTGCGCACCGGGCCAGGTTTCTCGTTCCGGGCGGTGTATGCGGCCAGCCGTGGCGAAACGCTTGAGGTGGTGGCGCGTGCGCCGAGGGATTTCTGGTTCCAGGTCAAGCTGCCCGACGGGACTTTCGGTTTCATCCTGGGCGATCAGGTGCTGCCGCTGGACGTGGATCCGACGGCGCCGCCGCCGCCTTCTATCTGGGCGCGCATGGCGGACGCGGTGTTCTCACCGCCGCCCCTGTCGAACGGCAACATTGGCCTGTCGTTCTCGGCCGGTGTGCTGGGCCGCGAGGGCCTGGTGCTGCTGCGGCCGGCGCTGCTGCTGGCGCCGCACCTGGCGATCGAGGGCTACGTCGGTGAGACCGTGGGTGAGCAGGCCGACGTGTTCTATTACGGCGTCGGCGCCAACCTGTATGTGTGGCCGCGCTCGCCGGTGACACCGTTCTTCGTGCTGGGCGGGGGCGGCGCGCGCGGCCGCAAGAAGGCCGACCAGTTCACCATCGACGTTGGTCACTACGCGACCGCGAACGCGGGCGTCGGCTTGCTGATCGCGCTCAAGAAGCGCATCACGCTGCGCTTCGACTTTCGTGATCACGTGATCTTCGGGGCCAATTACACGCAGGAACTGCAGGAATACTCGGGAGGACTCGCCATTGTTTTCTAGAACCTGGATCTTCATTGCGTGCGCGGTGCTGGGCGGCTGCGGCAGCTCGCGCGCGTGGCTGGTCAAGCCGCACCAGCGCGAATACCTGGCCGACCGGATCATGCGGCTCGACGCCAACCCGCAGGAGAAGGCGGCCGACCAGCACATCCTGATCACGCGCGAGGGCGCCATTGGCGGCCATGGCACGGCGGGCGGAGGCTGCGGCTGCAACTGATGAGGCGGGCTGCGCGCCTGATCGTGCTGCTGGCCGTGGCGACGGCGCCCGCGGGCGCGCGCGCGCACGTCGAGGGCGCTTCGCGCGTCACGCTGTTCAGCGAGCCGGGCAAGGGCGGCAGCGGCATCAGTGTGGTGCATCCACAGGGTGACGTCTCGGCGGATCTGGCCGACACGCTCAGCCTGAATGCGGGCTACGAGGTCGACGTGGTCAGCGGCTCCACGCCACGAATCTTCGGGCCGTCGTCGGGGCCCGATGCGGTATCGGGCGCGACGAAGTTCAAGGATCTGCGGCAGGCCGCGCACGCCGGCTTTGGCATCCAGTCGTCGATCATCGGGGTGTCGGCCGGGTACTCGTACGGCTGGGAGAGCGATTACAAATCGCACACCGGTAGCGTGGCCGCGCACGGCGACTTTCTCGATCGCAATTTCACGCTGTCACTGGCGTACACGCGCAACTTCGATTTCGTGTGCGACCAGAACAACGACGCGGCTGCAAGTCCGCTTGAACTGCAGGCGCTGACGTCGTCGCAAGGTTGTTTCACCGCGGAGCCGTCACTGGTCACCCGAAGGCTCGACGTGCACACCTTCGAGCCGGCGCTGACCTGGACCGCCAGCCCCAGGCTGGTCCTGCAGACCGGCGCCACGCTGCAGGTGGCAGATGGCTTCCAGGCGAGCCCGTACCGCCGCGTCCTGGTCGGCAGCCAGGGCCACACCCCACAAGAGCACGTGCCCGGCTTGCGCCAGCGCTACGCCGTGTTCGTGCGCGGCAACTACGCCTTGCCGTTCATCAAGGCGTCGCTTTCGATGATGGGACGTGCCTACCGCGATACCTGGGATCTGCGCGCGGCCACCGGCGAGGCGGCGCTCCAAAAATACCTGGGGCCGTCGATCATTGTCGGCCTTCGCGGCCGCTACCATCAGCAAGGCGGCGCGGTGTTCTACCGGACCGCGACCAACTACATCGTCGACGGTCCGGCCGGGCAGTACTGGACCGGGGACCGCGAGCTTTCACCCATGAAGACCATCCTCGCGGGCGTGAAGCTGTCGTACTTGCGGCGCGCGCAGCAACCGGACGCGGTGCTTGACGAGCTGGAACTCGGGGTCAAGGCCGAGATGCTGCTTTACCGGATCGACCCCGACGCGCCCAATGCCAGCCGCAAGTCGGCCTTCATCACCCAGGTCGCGCTGGCCCTGCGCTTCTGACGAGGTGGTCGTGCGGACCAGGGCGGGCAGTGGTGTGGTGCTTCTGGCGGCGGCGCTGCTCGCACCGGGTTGCAAGCGGCATGGTTGCCTGGGTGGTGACGACGGCATTTGCCAGCCGCCCACCGCCTGTCCGGTGCCAGCAGAACCGGTGTGCGGCGCGCCGACGGAATCGTTGCGCATCGGGGTCGTGGACAGGACCTCGTGGACCGCGGCGCGCAGCCCGGGGCCCAAGTCGCTGGGCGCGGTCGGAGATTTCGTGCTGGAGAACGATCTGGTCCGCGCGGTCATCGACGCGCCCGAGCACGCGCAGGGCCTGGCGCCGTCGGGCGGGACCATCCTGGACCTGGCGCCTCGGGTCACGGATGCCGCCCATGCCAGTGCCGGCGATCAACTGAACGGCATTCTGCAGGGCGTGGGCCTGCTGCCGCGCGACGCCGCCCGCTACCACAGCGCCGAGATGGTGCACGGCGAGCCCGGGTTTGTGGCGCTGGTTCTGCGCGGCTACCTCGATGGCAACAACCATGTTTCGGTCGTCACCCGCTACGAGCTGCGCGCTTGCGAGAGCGGGCTGCGCGTGCGCACCGAGCTTTACAACGGCACGCGCGAGACCCACACATTCTGGCTGCTCGACGGATTGTTCTACGGCGATCGCGGGCTGCTGCCGTTCGCGCCGCTGCCCGGGCAGGGCTTCGTGCACCCGAAGCTGGATCTGCTGGAGCTGCCCAAGGTGTGGCGCCACTGGCCATTCATCGCGGCGCGACCGCAGGCGCCGCCGTTCGCCAGCTATGCGATCGTGCCGTGCTCGCCCGGCGTCGGGCAGGGCTTCGGTGATTCGACCTTCAGCGCATCGGGCGTGGAACTGGCGCCGACCACACCAGGCGATGGGCTGGCCTTCGATCGCTTCATCCTGGTGGCGGGCGGCGAGGGCGTGGCCCCCGCGGTGGGTGCAGCGCTGCGTGCGCGCCAGCGCTTCTTTGGCGAGCCGGCGCCGGTGACGGTGTCGGGCCGCGTGGTGGCCGGCGAAGATCGAGCGCCGTTCGACAGCCGCGGCGGCCGGGCGGCCTCGATCCTGTTCTATGAGCCGGCGCCAGGCGCGGATCCCGACGCCGAAGCGGGGCGACGGCCGTGGAGCGAGGTGGTGCCGGGCGCCGACGGGACATTCACCGCGGCGCTGCCCGCAGGCAAGGCGCTGCGCGCGCAGCCGCACGCGTTCGGACGGCCGGCGGGCAAGGCGGTGGCGTTGTCGACCGCCGGCGGCCGGGCAACCATCGACCTTGGCGACGTGGTGGTCGAGCGGCCGGCGCGACTGCTCATCACCGTCGAGGAGGCGGCGGGCAAGAAGACCGACTTTGCCGAGATCGTGATGATCCCTGTGGCCGAGCCGGCGCGGGGCGCGAAGACACCGTCGATGTACGGCCTGTTCGGCGGCTGCGATCCCATGCTGGGGCCGGCACATGGTGGCTCGCCGGCTTGTAACCGGGCGCTGGTGGCCGACGGCGTGGTCGATCTGCTGGTGCCGCCCGGGCGCTTCTTTGTCTACGCCACGCGCGGGCCGTTCGCGACCATCGCGCGCGAGGAGGTGACGATCGAGCCGGGCATGGAGCGTGCGCTCACCTTGCGCTCCGCGCTGCTGCCGCTGCTGCCTCCGGGCGTGCTGGCCGGCGACTTCCACGTGCACTCGGGCGCCAGCTTCGATTCGTCGCTGCCACAGATCGATCGGGTGGTGTCTCTGCTGGCGACCGGCATCGACGTCATCGCCGCGACCGATCACGACGTGGTGACCGACTACGGCGCGGCGCTCGACGCGCTGATGGTGCGCGATCGGCTGCGCATCATGCCGGGGGCCGAGCTGACGCCCAACACGTTGTGGTTCAAGGTGCCGGGCGAGACCTTCCCCAAGACCCTGGGGCACTTCAACTTCTGGCCGCTGCGCCACGATCCGTTTCTGCCCCGGGGCGGAGCGCCGTTCGACGAGAACCTGGAGCCGGGCCGCATGATGGACGCCATGGACGGCGCCTGGGCAGTCGCGGCCGAGGGCCGCGTGCGCCAGATGAACCACCCGTGGGCCGCCAGCAAGCTCGGCCGCGACGAGGGCTTTCTGCGTGTGCTCAAATACGATCCGCGCCAGCCCATCGAGGCCGGGCGCAGTTTTGCGGCCGATGTGATCTTGCGCAGGCCCGGCGCTGGTCACCGCAACCTCGATTTCGACACCCAGGAAGTGATGACCGGAGCGTCGCGGCGCGACTTCATCCGCTACCGGGCGCTGTGGTTCTCGTTCCTGAATCAGGGCCTACTCAAGGCCGGCGTCGCGAACAGCGACTCGCACACACTGATGGTCGAGCGCGTCGGTTATCCGCGCACGCTGGTGTTCGCCGACCAGGACGGCAAGTCATTCGACGCGGTCTCGTTCAACGCCGCGCTCAAGGCCGGGCGCGCGATCGGCACCAACGGCCCGGTGGTGGACGCGCGCATCGTCGACGGTGCGGCCGTGTACAGGCCGGGACTTGCGGCGGCCGCCATCGGGCGCGACGCCGACGTCGTGGTCACTGTTGCGGCCGCGCCCTGGATCCCGGTTTCCGAGGTGCGCTTCGTGGTCAACGGCAAGGTGGTCAGGACGGTCCTCGTGCGGCTCGGTGCGGGCGACGATCCGTTCGGCCGCGACCAGGCCGCCGAATTGAAGGTGCCGCTTGTTGAACTGGTCGCCGGCGTGGCGGGCGATGCGTGGCTGGTGGTCGAGGCGGGGTTGGCTTTGCCGCTGTCAGCCGATCTGGACAACGATGGACTCGCCGACACGCTCGACAACAATGGTGACGGCAAGATCGACGCGGCCGATGTGCCCCCCGATCCCGACGACGAGGATGTGCGTTTCCCCGACCCGCGCCGTCCACCGGCCGGCGATGCGCGCTTTCATCTGGAGGCCATCGCGCCCGGCATCTGGCCGGCGGCCTTCACCAACCCGTTCGTGCTCGATCTCGACGATGGTGGCTGGAAGGCGCCGGGGTTGCGATGAACGCGCGCGCGCGTGTCGGCGTGGCCGCGCTGGTCGCGCTGTCTCCGGCGCTGGCGTGGGCGCAGCCATGTGCACCTGCCGCCGTGGCGTCGGGGCCGCTTGCGCTCGGGCCGGGGCCGGCGGACTTCGGCGAGGTGGCAGAACCGTGCGCGGCCAACCAGGCGGTGGCCCGGCTGCGCGGCATCCTGCTGGTGGATACGCCCGACTTCTATGGCGCAATCTCGGCGGGCGTGACCCTTGGCGGGCGTTACCGCATTCGCGAGCGCTGGTGGGTATCGGGTGCGCTGGACATGCCGACCTGGCGCTACACGGTGAACGCCGTGGTCGCGTCGACGGCGCTCGACGCTGGGCCGGCGACCGTGGCGGTGCACCGCGCGCTGGTCACGCGCGAAAGCTTTGCCGTGGCCGCCCACGTCCGCGCGCTGGTTCCGGTCGATACCGCGCGGCGTTTCGGTCTGCGCACCGGCGCTGAGCTGGGCGCCTCGGCGATCTACCGGCCCGGCGTGCGCTGGTTTGCCGACGGTGGCCTGACCGCGCCGACCGCCCTGGTGGTGCTCGGCGGTCGGACCCACGTCTCGGTGGTGCCGGCTGCGCTCGCCGAGATGGGCTTCGCGCTGCGTTCGTGGCTGGCGCTGTCGTTGGGAGCCGCACTTCGCACCGAGGTACATCCGTCGCCCGCCCTGCTGGCGTTGGCCGCGCGGCCGGCGCTGCGCGTGCGCACAGGCGGGGGCTGGCGTTTCGCCCTCGGCGCGGACGTGCGGCTTGTCGGAGTCGATCGCACCGCCGCCGCGGTGTCGCTGTTCGTGGGCCGCGGCGACTGATCAGGAGCTTCGTGCGTATACTGCGCCACCATGCTGCACACACCCGTGTCTCCCCGAGCATCAAGCGCGCGGCTGATGTTGTTGGCGGCCGCGATGTCCGCGGCCAGCGGCTGCACCACCCTCCGGCTGCAGCTCGTGGATCGCTCGGTGCAGCGCCCGTCCAACATAGCGGTGTACTTCACCGTCGACACCTCGCGCGGTGATCCGGTGCCCGATCTCAAGCCAGCTGACTTCCGCATCTACGAGGACGGCGGGCCGGTGTCAGAGTTCGAGAGCAAGCAGACCATCTTGCAGCCGGAGGTGGCGGCGGTGCACTACACGCTCCTGCTGGTCGACATGAGCGGCAGCGTGGTCAGCTCGCCCGACGTGCCCGCGCTGGTAACCGCGGCGGCCGCCTTCGCCGGGCGGCTGGCGCCGTACCAGAAGCTGGCGGTGTACGTGTTCGATGGCAGTCCGCAGTTGACGCCCATTGCGGGCTTCGGTGCCAGCAACGTCGAGGCCGCCATCCTGGGCCTCGGCATCTTCAAGCCGCGTGATCCATCGACCAATCTGAACGGCGCGGTGATCGAGGCGCTGCGCGTGCTCGATCGGCAACTCGATCATGCGCCGGTGCCGCTGCGCTTCGGCACCCTGGTCGTATTCACCGACGGCACCGACCGCGCCCGGCGGGTGACCGACGAGGCGGTGCGCAAGGCGCTCGACGACACCGAGATCGACACGTACGCCATCGCGGTCGGCGCCGAGATCAACGATCGCGAGATCCGCGCCATCGGTCGCACCGGCACCTTCACCTCGCGCAACCGCGACGACATCGCTCGTGGCTTCGACGAGATCGGCCGCCGCATCGAAGGCTTCTCGAAGCGCTACTACCTGCTGTCGTACTGCTCGCCCGCCCGGGCCGGCGAGCACGATGTCGAGATCGAGGCTCACCGTGGCAGCGCCCGCGGACGGCTCAAGTACCGCTTCAAGGCCGACGGCTTCGGCCCCAACTGCGACCCCAATCAGAAGCCCGCCTTCGACACCCGGAGGCCGCGCGTGCGGCCCCCGGCCGAGAAGGACAAGAGCCGCTCGTAGAACCTCGTAGAGGTTGGCGACGTTCAAGCACGAGATCAGGCAGGCGCCGCGACCCGCCTCGGACGGGCTTCTCCACCGCCCGGCGATAGGTCGGCGGCCAAGCGGGTCACGGTGTCAGCGTCCCAGCGCGCTGTCGAGCCGTGAACATGGGCGGCATTACACACAGGCGCGTGCAGCCATGGCGACGAATCGAGAGGGACTCCGCGCATCGACTTGGTCTTGGGGAAAGGGCAAGATGCCGGACGGCACCCGTCCCCTCGACCTCGAAACCTAGGCGAATCCACCCATGTTCGAGCAGGCCTTCAAGAACGTTGACGACATCCTGTGGAAGGAATCGGGCTGCACCACCGAGCTCGACTACACCGAGCAGACGTCCTGGTTGCTGTTCCTGAAATACCTCGACGGGTTGGAGCAAGACCGCGCGGCCGAAGCCGAACTTGAGGGCAAGCGATATGACTTCATCCTCGACAAGGCTTACAGATGGGAGTCCTGGGCCGCGCCGAAAACCAAGGCGGGCACGCTCGACCACAACAAGGCGAAGACCGGCCCAGACCTCATCGACTTCGTCAACGGCAAGCTGTTCCCGTCGCAGGCCGAGAAGCACGAGCTGAGCCACCTGCACAAAGCGAAGATCCGCAACATGGGCAACGCCGGACGCAACGGCGGCGAATACTACACGCCATCATGAACATGATCCTTCACGGGATCGACGCGCCGAACATCGTTCACACGAACACGCTGACTGAAAATCTGGCAGACATTCAGGACAAGGACCGCTACGACGTCATCCTGGCGAACCCGCCGTTCGAAGGGAAGGAACGCAAGGAGGTTCAGCAGAATTTTCCGATTCGCACGGGCGAGACGGCGTTCTTGTTTCTGCAGCACTTCATCAAGTCGCTGAAGGCGGGCGGGCGCGGGGGCGTGGTCATCAAGAACACGTTCCTGTCGAACACCGACAACGCATCGGGTCAGCTTGCGCAAGAAGCTGCTGGACGAATGCAACCTGCACACGGTGCTGGATTGTCCGGGCGGCACGTTCATCGGCGCCGGGGTGAAGACCGTGGT
Source organism: Myxococcales bacterium (assembly GCA_031431215.1). Taxonomy (GTDB): domain Bacteria; phylum Myxococcota_A; class Polyangia; order Fen-1088; family Fen-1088; genus JANPCZ01. The sequence goes on along the minus strand of JANPCZ010000280.1, from coordinate 4,322 downwards.
GCTGTTCTTCGAGAAGGGCAGCAAGACGCGCAAGGTCTGGTTCTATCAACTGGATCCGGGCCGCAAAATGGGCAAGACGAACCCGCTGAACGACGACGATCTGGCAGAGTTCGTGAAGCTGCAAAAGACGAAGGCGGATTCGCCGAAGTCGTGGTCGGTGGACGTGGCGGGAATCGACAAGGATACGTTCGACCTTTCAGTCAAGAACCCGAACGGGGGCGAGGTGGTCGTGCATCGGGCGCCAACCGACATCCTGGACGAGATCGTGGCGCTGGATGCGGAGAGCGCTGAGGTGTTGGGGCATATTCGGGAGCTGGTATGAAGGCCTTCGCGGTGTTCGAGGGGCAGGAGATTCGCCGGGTCTACGACGAGAAGGCCGATATCTGGTGGTTCTCGGTGGTGGACATCATGCAGGTGTTGACCCAGCAGGCGGACTACAAGGCCGCGCAGAACTACTGGAAGGTTTTGAAGCACCGGCTGAAGAAGGAGGGCTCTGAGGTGGTTACAGCTTGTAACCAACTGAAGCTTCCGGCCGCCGACGGCAAGAGCTACCTCACCGACGTGGCCAAGGCCGAGACGTTGCTGCGCCTGGTGCAAAGCGTGCCGAGCCCCAAGGCCGAGCCGATCAAGCTGTGGCTGGCGAAGGTCGGGTACGAGCGCATGCGGGAAATGTCGGATCCGGGGCGTGCGATCGATCGCGCGCGGGCGACGTGGCAGAAGCACGGCCGCAGCGAAAAGTGGATTCAGCAACGGATGACGGGGCAGGAAACCCGCAACAAGCTGACCGACTATTGGGCCACACACGAGATCAAGAAGGGCGACGAGTACGCGATCCTGACGAACATCATCCATCAGGAATGGTCGGACGTGAGCGTGCAGGATCACAAGCGGATGAAGGGCCTGAAGAGCCAGAATCTGCGCCACCACATGAGCGAGGCCGAGCTGATCTTCACGGCGTTGGCCGAGCTTTCCACCCGGCAGATCGCGGAGACGGTGGACGCCACGGGCATGGACGAGAACTCGTCGGCGGCGAAAACGGGCGGGCGAATCGCCAAGCGCGCACGGTTGGAGCTGGAGGCGGAGACGGGGCAGAAGGTGGTGACGGGGGAGAACTACTTGCCGCCGACCAAGGGCGTGAAGCGGCTCGGGGGGAAGCGATGAGAGGGGCAACGAATGTTGCTGTGCCGGCGGCCCTGGGTGGAACTGACAAGGAACATGACGCCGTTGGCATCAATGCTGGCTGGAAAAGAACGCGGCTTCGTGAACTCACGACCAAGATCGGAAGTGGCGCGACTCCCCTCGGTGGCGAGGAAGCGTACAAGGCCACCGGGATCGCGCTGATTCGCAGCTTGAATGTCTGAGCCGGCGAGCACGACGTCGAGATCGAGGCTCACCGTGGCAGCGCCAGCGGACGGCTCAAGTACCGCTTCAAGGCCGACGGCTTCGGCCCCAACTGCGACCCCAACCAGAAGCCCGCCTTCGACACCCGGAGGCCGCGCGTGCGGCCCCCGGCCGAGAAGGACAAGCCCCACTCGTAGCGCTCCGCTACGGCTTGGCGGCGCCGGCATCGCCTGACGGCAGTTGCAAGACCCGCGCTCGTCGGCACATGCGCGCCGACAGGTCCACGCCCACGGCATCCAGCCCCAGCGCATTTGCCACGGCCAGTACGGTGCCGTAGCCGCAGAACGGATCCACGATCGTGCGCGTGCGGGTGTGGGCCAGCACGAAGCGGCAGGCATCGACGCATGCGTTGCCCCCCATGGCCTTGGTTCCAGGCATGAACCCCGCGTCGGGTAGCACGTCCGCGGTCGAGCGATCTGCGGTGGGCCGCAGCGTGCGCGCAAAGCACAACAAGTGTGAGTAGCTGGCGCGCCCGAAGGTGACGGTGCCAGGTGGCTTGCGGCACACGATCTTGTGAAACAGCAGGCCGACGCCCGCGCGATCGGCTGCCCGCGCGACCAGTGCGCCCTTGTCGACCCACAGGCCGCCGTGTCGGATGTCGCTCTGGAAGAAGATCGCGACGCCGTCGTCGGGCACGGCGTCCATCACGGCGGCGGCCGCGTCCTCGAACCATCGCTGCCAGCCGTCGAAACCCAGCCCTGGCACCTCCGACGTGTCGGGCATTGACGTGATCACACTCGCGCCCGACAGGCGCACCTGGGCGCGTAGCCAGGCCAGCGCTTCGGTGTGGTGAACCGTCCGTTGCGGCGGACGCGCGGATGTCGCCAAGTCAGATCGACCTTCGCCGCGTCACGGTCGCGCATTATCACCCGATGCCGGGTCCGAGCCACCGGTTCCCGTTTAGATTTAGAATACCGGCGATGGTTCGACGATCAGGATGGCCACTGACGTGAACTTGGCGCTGATTGTCTGGGCATTGCAGGCAGCGCCAGGCGCCCCCAGTCCCGTACCCGGGCCCGACCGTCGCTGGACCGACACGCGCGCGCCGAAAGTCGGGCCGCCGCTTGCGATCGGGGGCACCAGCGCAGGGTGCTTGCAGGGCGGCATTGCGCTACCGCCGTCGGGCTCGGGGTACGACGCCTTCCGGTTGTCCCGCAACCGCAACTTCGGCCACCCGGACCTGGTCGGATTCATCCGCCGATTGTCAGCGGCGGCGCGCAAGCAGGGCCTGGGTCCGCTGGCCGTGGGTGATCTCGCTTTACCGCGCGGCGGGCCCACACTGAGCGGGCACAAGAGCCACCAGACCGGGCTCGACGTCGATATCGCGTACTTGCATCCGAAGCCGAGCGGGCGCTTGACGCCGGCCGAGCGCGAGCGCTTGCCGCCGCCCGCCGTCGTGGATCTACGCACCGCCACGCTGACCCCTCGCTGGCACGCGCGCCTGTCCGACCTGCTGGCCATGGCTGCCAGCGACGCGGCCGTGGACCGCATCTTCGTGCACCCGGCGATCAAGCGTGAGCTGTGCGCGAAGCGAGCCGGCGCGGCGTGGCTGTCGCGCATCCGGCCCTGGTGGGCGCACCACGATCACTTCCACGCGCGCCTGCGCTGTCCGGCGGGCGCGACCGAGTGCCAGCCGCAGGATCCGCTGTCGGCGGGCGACGGTTGCGGCGACACGCTCGCGTGGTGGTGGAGCGACGACGCGCGCAAAGAGCGCGACAAGCGCGCGGTGGCCGCGGTCCCGCCCGTGCTGCCGCCACGCTGCGAGGAGGTCCTCCGTTAGCCTTCGCGTGACGCTGGCAGCACTTGCGCTGGCGGCCTCGGCAGGCTCTGGCCCGGCTGCCTTCGCCCAGCCACGCGCGGCCACCAACGATGCCAACGTGATCAAACTGATCGGCGACTTTGTCTCGTCAATGACCGCCTCATCGCGCGACAAGGTGTCGACCTTTCTAGAAACCGTCGAGGTGTGGGACGCTGAGCCCGAGATCGATCGACTGGTGGGTGATCCGTGGCGGCTGCACGACTCGACCGCATACAAGTTGCGGCTTCTGCCGTTGTACTTGACCTCACCGGTGTACGGGCAACTGGTCAATCAGATGACCCGTCTGGACGATCGGGGCGCCCTGCGCATCCAGAACGTGACGCCAGATTCGGTCGAGGGCGCGGCGGTCAGGTTCGATGCGCTGGACGCGGGCCGCCGGCCGCAGGATTTCTCGGGCGCGTTGCTGGGGCATTTCAGCGCTCGCGAATTCATCGACTTGTCGGTCTTCGGTTTGTCCCAGCAACCGTTGTTTCCGGCCGACGAGCAGGGCTGGCAGGAACTGAAGCATCACCTGGCCCAGCGCAAGCTGGCGCTGGCGGCGGGTGCCTTGAGCGCGGGCGCTCTATTCAATGTGGGCGCGTTCGCGCGGTCGGGGTCGATCGTCTCGTCGGCAGAGAAGACCTACGGGCTGGGTTGGTATGGCGGCATTCGCAGCCTGGGCGTGCAACTGCAGCCGCTGCTGCGCGGCGGGGTGACTGCCCGGGTGCCAGGGTTCGAGGCGTCGGCCGGGCTGTCCGAGCGCGTCCGGCCAGACGATCGGGATCGGCGGCGTGCGCTCGAGCTGGCGCTACGGGACGGCTGGCTCAACCGCTGGACCCGTCGCAGCGGCTGGGACGCTTTCGTCGAGGTGGCCTGGCGGCAGGTGCTGGACGCCGGGGCGCTGTATGACGGCGAGGCCACCACCGGCCGAGCAGGGGTCTTCGCCCGGCGCGAGGGCACGGCGCAACTCGCGGCGTTCGTGTTTCGCACCTCGGCCGAGGTCGAGTCGGACTTCAGCGAGAACGCGCGCTTCGTTGGTGGTGTGGGACTCGAGCACCGGCGGACCGGGCTGGCGGCGGTGTTGCAGTCGAGCCGCACGACGGTGGTGAGCAATGGCGTGCGC
>JANPCZ010000279.1:0-2018 GCA_031431215.1 Myxococcales bacterium | reverse complement strand
AAAGTTCAGTATTATCTCCCGGACGCTAGGCGGGCCTGGCGCCGTAAGGAAAAGGCCGCAATGTTGCGGCCCTTTTTTTTGCTCTGGTGGCCATCGCCCGGTTCGAACGAACCGAACGCAAGGGACACCTGGGTTGGTTTACCGACTCGGCGACTGGCCGAGTCACAGCAAGTAGGAAGAGAACGATGCGCATCACAGGCAAGGTCAAGTGGTTCAACAACGCCAAGGGTTATGGGTTCATCGAACGCGACGGAGGCAGTGACGTCTTCGTCCACTACTCGGCGATTCAGGGCGATGGCTTCCGTTCGCTCGAAGAAGGCCAGGCTGTTGAGTTCGAAATTGTTGACGGCCCCAAGGGCCCGCAGGCCGGCAACGTTACCAAGATCTAGTCACCAGTAAGGCAGAGGGCCGGGAGCGCTCGGGGCAGCGTCGCTGCTACCGTGGCCTCTCGGCCCTTTCCATTGCAGCTGGCGTCCTTCCGCTCTTGCCGACGCGTCGTTCACGCCCCTCACTCCCCCGTTTCCTCCTCGACAGCACCTCGCAGGGCCCGTGCGGTGAAGTTCACCTTGCCGTCCTTGACCGCAACGCGAAACGCCACCTCTGAACCGCCGTCCGCCTTCATCTTCTGCACCTGGGTCTTCACCAGATCCGCGAATCGATGAAACGGCACGCTATCGGCCCCGACTTCACGCCTCGCTTCGGCCACTGACTCGTACAGCGTCTGCAGCTTGTCCATCTCTCGCAGCGGATCGCTGAAGGCCGCAACGTGGAGAATGCGGTCCTCGATCTGTTTGACCGTCTCGTTCCGGCTTGCCGTGCCCGCGTGCCCGAACGGCCCGGAGCGACCTTCCTCGCGGGCCCGAAGACCACGGTCCCAGAGGTCGATGAAGGTGGCAAATCGCGTCTGCAGTGTGAGGAACCGAAAGCGATCGCCGTAGCTCGACAGGTGCGCCCGGTCGTACTGCTTGACGAGGGCTTCCACCCGGCTCCTGGTCTCCCAGGGGGGCTTGGACAGCCGGCCCGCGAAGAACATGTTGTACTCGCCTTCGAGCCGCTTCAGGTCGGCTTCGAGGCGCCTCAGGTCGCGGTCGATCTCCGGTGTGGACACGACGGCCTCAGCGGGGCAGGAGGAACCAGACCAGCGGAAGCCACAATTCCCGTGCGTACGGCACCGGGCGGTCGTCGATCAGGACTTCGGTGGCGTCCGACATCCCGACGATCTGGAAAAGATCTCGCAATCGCGAAGCGTCGGCCGACACCACGCGCGCCCGATAACGGAGCGCCGCGCCCGCACCGGTCTGACGAAACTCCTCGGCGCCGCGGGCAAGTTCGAGGGCCCGCGCGAACTCAGGCACATCAAGGTTGGGGAAGACCAGGGTAATGGAGAAGGGACGTTGCCCGACCCCGAAGAGCGCCGCCTGCAAATCGGGATCGATCGCCGCCAGTTCTGCATCCGTCGGTTGCTCGGACAACTCGGCATACGGCCAGAATCGTTCGAGCGGGCGGTACTTGGGAGGATCGGGAGTCATTGGTGCCTGACGGAGAGCCGATAGCATACCATCTGCCCCTCCGCTCCGGTCGACGCACGGCGGCAGGATACCCCCCTCCTCCGGGGGGCAACGGTCAGAAGATCGTCGAGATCGACTGCGCGGCCCAATCCATGACCTGACTGGGCAGCACGCCCAGGTAGAGGACGATCGCAGCAGAGACCAGCAGGGCGGCCCCGGCGATCATGGGCACCGCCGGCACGCGAATCGGATTCGCTGTTGGCGTCATGTACATCATGACGATCACCCGCAGATAGAAGAAGACGGAGACGACGCTGGTTAGCACGCCGATGATGGCCAGCCACAGGTAGTCTGCGCGCATCGCGGCCATGAAGACGTAGTACTTGGCAATGAAGCCGCCAAAGGGCGGGAAGCCCCCAAGCGACAGCAGGAAGACCGTCATGAGCCCGGCCAACCACGGATGCTGATGCCACAAACCCGCGTAGTCGCGCAGTTGATCGTTCTGCCTCT
>JANPCZ010000278.1:0-24198 GCA_031431215.1 Myxococcales bacterium | reverse complement strand
GTAGTGCGGCCACGAGTAGCGCTTGCGCGGATCGATCTGCAGCTGAACTTCGAGGATGATGCCCAGGACTGGCGTCTTGCCCCCGAGCCGCACCACCAGATCAGCGCGGTACTCCGGCGGCGTAAGATCGGTAAAGGTGCTCGATTGGATGCGCGCCTCGCTGAAGGGCGGCAGGGGCACGGACACAGCCTCACGCAGGAGTTCGGCGGCCATCTGGGGGCGCTGGCGAAACAACTCGACGAGGATTTCGTGAACGGCGGATGGCATCGGCGCCCGGGGTATTCGGCCGGTGCGCGCTGAGGTTGCGGAATGATTCTGAGAGCGAAGGGGCGATCGCGGGCGCGAGGGGGCGAGCGTTGCAAAGGGCCGCTGCCGGAGATGCGGCTCTCGCCGCGGCTTGCGCCGAAGGCGATCCGCGTGCGCCCAGCGTCTTCATCCGGCCTCTCGACGGACCGCCTCCCGCGCTGGGCCAGATGGGGCGGCCGGACCCACGGTCGCGACCGGATCCGCGCCCGCGGCCAGATCACGCCCCACGCCCGCGCGCCCATGATCGCGACGCCACGCTCTTCCAGCACCTCGCAGGTCGAGAAGATCTCGCCGCCCAGGCGCTGCTTGTCGTAAGGAATGCGCAGCTCGGCCTCGATCTTGTCGGCCACTTCCAATGGGCCCGACACCCCGACGCGACAAGCGCTCGGCGGAAAAGTGGCCTTGAAGTCACTACCCCCTGGTCGCACTGGACGCCGTATGATCCTTTCGATATAACACTAGTGTGTTGCTACGAAATACACTATTGGATGTTATCAAGGATCAGAAGCTGCCCGCCCCCGACGGCGAGATCGCCAGGGAACTGGTTGCGCGGATTCCGGCGCGGTCGGGCCACGCTCTGGTCATGAGTGGGGTCAGGCGCGCGGGCAAGAGCGTGCTGCAGGCCCAGGTCATGCGGCGCCACAAAGGTGACGGCGCCGTGTACTGCAATCTGGAAGACACCCGGCTTTTTGGTCTGGGCCCCGATGATGTCGCCACGCTCGCGTCGGTCATCGAGGAACTGGCGCCTCGGGGCACCGCTGTGTTCCTGGACGAGGTGCAGGAGATCCCGGGGTGGCAACGTCTGGTGCGCGGCCTGCTCGATCGTGGTCGCGCCGTGTGCGTGACCGGATCGAACGCGTCAGTGCTGGGACGCGAACTTGGCGCGAAGCTGACCGGGCGGCACCTGTCGTTCGAGGTCTTGCCATTCAGTTACGGCGAATACCTCGCCAGCGCGGGTGGACGTCCGGGCGCCGAATCGCTCACCGCTTACCTGGACCATGGCGGGTTTCCTGGATACTTGCGCGAACGGAATCCGCAGATCCTGCAGGAGCTCGTGCGCGACATCGTTCAGCGCGACATCGCGCATCGCCACCGGCTTCGTGAAAGTCGCCACGTCATGAACCTTGCTCTGTTCCTGCTGGCCAACACGGGACAGCCGATCTCCTTGCAGAAGCTGACCAAGTCGCTGGCCATCCCGGCCGTCGGGCAAACATCTCGCTACATCGAGTATCTGCAAGACGCGTATCTCCTGTTCGCGTTGCCCAAGTGGAGCGCGTCGTTCAAGCAGCGTGTGGTGGCGCCCAACAAGTACTACGCCGTCGACACCGGTTTGCGGCGGGTCGCCTCGCCGCAGTCCACACCCGATGTCGGCCACCGGCTCGAGAACCTGGTTTTCCTGGCGTTGCGGCGTCGCGGCGTGCCCGTCTTCTACGCAAGCGAGAAGGATTCGTGGGAATGCGACTTCGTCACCGACCACGAAGCCATCCAGGTTTGCGCCGAGCTGGGACCCCACAATCAGATGCGCGAAGTGCGCGGCTTGCTGCGCGCGTGCGAGCTGCCGGGAAAGCGCCGTCCCTTGATCCTGACCCTGGCGCAACGGGACTCGATCGTGGCCGACGGTCGCAAGATCGACGTGCGCCCGACCTGGCAATGGCTGCAACTTCGACCTTGAGGCCGGGGATGCCAGCGAAGTCACAGCGATTGCGCGTGAGGAGCACGGCGTCCGCCTCGGCGGCCGTGACACCGATTGCGATGTCGGCACCCCGTTTGCGTGGCGACCCAAGCAATCGAAATACCTCGCCGGCACGGTTGGCCAGTTGCTCGTCGAAGGGGGCGACGCCGTCGCCGCCGAAAAACGCCCGGCCGACCGCCAACTGCTCCGCTGTGCGTGGGCCGCGGCAGAACTCGTACCACGCAACAGCGCTGATCCCGATCTCATCTCCCGCGTCGATCAGCGCGAGTAGCCGGCGCCGCTCGGGCCCAGCGCCGGCAAGAGCGTGGACCAGCACGTCGTTGTCAAGGTGGTAGCGCATCAGAAGTACCTGTCCTCGGCCTTACGCTGGGCGATCTAGTGCGCGCCGAGAAGGACTCTCCGGATCTGGCGATCGAGGTGATCTGGACCTCCGGAGGCGTCGACAAGCGTCGCCTGTACGCGGGGCTGGGCGTACGCGAGTTGTGGGAGTGGAAGGCCGGGCGCATCGTGGTGATGGTCCTCCGCGCGGGCACGTATGTCGTCGTTCCTCGCAGCAAGGTCTTACCCAAGCTGGACCTTGCCGTCCTGGCTAGCTTCGTCGAGAAGGACGACCAGACACGGGCGGTTCGCGAGTTCCGCAAGACCTTGCGATCGCGCGCTTGAGCGCAATCACAACCCGACGACCTACGCGTCCGCGATGGGCGGACCTGTGCTGAGCAAGCGTCGCCAGGTGCCGGACCGGGCCCTGCGGCAGCCTCGCGTTGATCGGCGCGCGACAAGTGCTAGCGGCCCGGCACGCGTGTTGCTTTTGATGAGCGAGATGCAAACTTTTTCCTGGGCCCAAATTTCGTGCGTTCGTCTACCACTGGCGATTCTCCTTGGGGCCTGCGGCAATGGAGACGGGATGGGCGACAAGGCGTTCCCTGACGGCTCGACCGACGTCGGCGCAGAGGAAGCCGTTCAGCGATCGGATCGCGACGTCAATGACTTGGTTGGCGTGCGCGCGTTCGACGTCAAGGCGGCTCTGAGCTTAGACATCCGGGGTGGTGACCCATCTTTCACCGACTTTCCCAGGACGCTGGTGTTCACGTTGGTTCACGACGCGCGCACGGGCCGGGTGATCGCCGGGGCGCTCGGCCGCGCCGGCGTCGTGGACGTCGCGGTACAGGGAACGACGGTGCAGACACGTGGTCCGCTGAGCTTGGGGATCGAGCACTCGCGCGCCAACCAGGGTGCAGCGGTGGTGACATACACCGAACTGGGCTTCGTGGTCGATGCCGCCGGGGTGCTCCACGGGACCGCCAGGGGCGAGGTGACTTTCGCGTCCGGAGACGTGCTCAGTACGGCCGGGGTCACGTCGGTCCTCGATGGGGTGCCGGACGCAACGCGACCCACGCTGGCTCCACAAGGCAGCGCGCTTGATGTCGGGGCGCCCTTACGCGGCACCTTCTTCACCGCGACCGAGCCTCTGACCGAAGGCTCGAGCGCCAAGCTCGTGGGTCCTGCCGGCGAGTCCATTCCGCTCGATCCGGTTTTCATCGAAGGAACCACCCTGGTGCGCGGGTTCAGCAAAGGTGCTGTTGCGCTCGCTTTCGCCACGCAGTACCGCCTGGCCGTCGACCAGATTGTGGATTTCGTCGGGCAACGTGGCGCCGTCGAGCCGCGGATTGCGACCGAGGCGTTGCCGCCGTTGCTGGCCGCGGATGGTTTTGAAAGCGCATCGGGCAGCACCGTGGCGGGCGCCGCTCTGGTGGGCGACGGCGCCGTCCCGGCCATCTCGGGCAAGAAGAGTGCTTTCATCACCTTCCTCACCAGCGCCTTTGGCGTTTCGACGTCGGCGCCGCGATTCCTGGCGCGCCTGACTCTCCCGCCGGCAGCGAAGACCGTTCGCGTCCAGGTCCGGGTGGCATCGCCCCTCGAGGGTTTTGCCGACTTCTATGGAACCGTGGCCGTGGCGTCGGTGGGCGGCAAGGTCGCCCGGCTTGAAAGCATCAAGGGCACTGGCCCCATCACACGCGTGGCGACCGGCCAGACCAACCCCTTCTACCTGACCGCACCCAAGACCGTCGAAATCCCGTTGCCCGAAGGATCGAAGGGCGAGATCGCGATCGAGATTGCCGTTGCCAGCGCCGCTCCGCTGCCCCCCAGTGGCCTTGTCATCGATGACCTGCGGGCCGAATAGTTGCCACGCGCTGCCAATCGCCCTTGACGACGTGGTTGCCTGCGGTCGCCTTTCCTCGGGCCGAACCCGACGAGATCCCCGCCCCCCGCTGCGGCATGTTGCTGGCGAACACGCCGTCAGTCACATCGCTGCTGGTGACAAGCGGCAGATCATGCCCGAAGAACGCCGATACTGTGGGCGCAGTCGCTGCCGCTGTGCCGGAAAGATGAAGCTCAAGGCTCGCGGCGAGGCGACGCGCGACGAGCCAGGCCGACCATGACGGCTCCAAACAGCAGCGGAACACCCGCGCCACGACGGGCCCCCGGGCGCCGAGACTGAAGGGCGCAGTGACAGCCACCGTCGCTGCCGGTCGATCCCTTGGCCGTACCAGCACCGGCGTCGAAAGCCGGGGCGGCGGCAGCCGCGTCCGGTGGTGCAGGCGGGAAGCTGTCATCGGCGAGCACCACGACCGGCACTGTGACCGGGCCACCGGATGCGCCCTGGGCTGTCACGGTCACGCTCGCAAGGTTCTTGCCAGCGTGCAGGCCGCGTTCGCGCATCACCTTGAGTTCGATTGAACCCTCCTGGGTCGATAGGGCCAGCCAGGGCACCGGCGGATGTATGGTGGCCTCGACCGCGCCCAGACTGCCCACGCCCGCGTTCTTGATCTTCACGCTCAGTGTGTCCGGCGTGACCGTGGTACCGATCGCGTGGAACGTCACCCGATTTGGCGTTGTCAGCAGGCGTGGGGTGGGATCCGGCTGCCAGAGTGCGCCGACATACATATCGGGGTAGGCGTCGGGCCCGGGATCATCGGTCACCCGGGAGCGCACGTTGGTCGCGCCGCCCAGCGGATGCACGAAGATGTCGTAGTTGCACGAAATACCCTCGTGACAACCTTCCGAGGCCATGTACGTGACCCATTTGGAGTCGGTGGACACTCGCGGGTTGTACTCGTGGCCCCAATCGGGATCCGGATGGGCAATCTCGGCCGCATACGAGGCGCGGGTATGCAGATCGGCCATGTTCATCCGGTACACATCCGGGTACGTGGGGCAGGGACCCTCGGCGCCGCAGATGTGGAACACAAGATCGCCGTCAGGCGGCGTAAACGGCCAGCAACCGGCGCCAAAAAAGTACACCTTGTCCTTGTCTAGGAGGTCAACGATAACCGCTGAATTCGAGGACGTGAACGAGCCGTTGCGGGCCGTGTATCCGTCGATAAACAGGTGTGATACGGCGAGCAGATACCGGTTGTCGTGGGTCATGGCATTGGGCCCGAAGTTGGTTCCTGCGAACTGCTTGAATTCCCCGACCCGGAAGAGCAGCCTCCGTTCGACGGTGTCCGGGTCGACCAGGACGAAATTGCCCCGCTCATCCAGCACGACGCCGGCGTTGTCGTGCAGCCAGAACACCGGCCAGCCGTCCGTGGACAGAATCCTTTCCTGGCTACCGTCGGGCCGTATGGCCGCGACGCGCCCAGCCTCGTCGCCGTAGGCCAGCCATCGTCCGTCGGGCGCCCAGAGCACGCGGTTCACGCCTGCTCCCGCGCTGGTCAACCGCCTCGGCTTCGCGCCATCGGCGCGCGCCATCCACACCTGGTTGCGCTCCTGTCGCCACGATACCCAGGCGACCCAGCCGTCCTCGGGTGTCGGGCCATTGCCTCCGGCGCTGGCGATCGCGGGCCAGGCCGTTGTGACGGCCAGGAACGCGATGATCCTGGGGTTCAACATCACGCGACGCTACCACACGAGCATGTGACCGTGCGGGGGGGAGACTCTTCGTTTGTACACCATCTTCTTTTCTGGCGGCCCTCGTGGTGTCGCAGGACCCATACATCTCAAATGCACAACGGGCCAGGTGCGCACACCAACGAGCGGTGTGTGCGCCGTTACCGGCGAGCCCCCCCCCACGGCCACGCCAGGAGAAGAGCCATTCGCCGACGGAACAGGTAACCCTCCTTACCTCCGCTATACGCTACCGATCACAAATTGACGCCGTGGTCCCCACGGAAATCGGGGATGCGGAATTGGAGGCGTTCGCGTAAGGGTAAAGGCAAGACGGTGGCACGCAATCGAGATGGTCTCGATCTGGTGACGCCTGATTGTCAGAGTCCAACCGCCGGCGCGCCCAAGCCGTGGGAGATCGCCGCCGACGCCACCCACGACCCTCGCAGGGTGGCAGGCGCGCCCGGCTCGACCAAGGGCCCGATCCCAATCGCCGTCGATCGCACCAGCATCTTCTGGACCGCAAGCGAGAGCGCCGGCATCTGCCGCCTGGCGCGCTGACGCCGCCACGCAGTTCACACGGAGACGACGCAGGCCTGGGTTCCGGAGGCGGCCAGGGCTATCTTCCGACCGAAAAGAATGCCAAGGGAGGCGTGATGACCCTGTGTCCCATTGCTCTGGTAGCCACCTGCGCGAAATGCCCGGCGGTCAGCGTGTGTCCGCTGAAAGGCGTGATCGGCGACTACAAGAAACCCGAGGCGGCCGAAACGACGCCGCCGTCCGAAAAGGCAAAGCCGTAGCGGCGCCATGCCGAACGGGCACGGCGGTGTTCCCGTCCTCGGCGCTCCGGTGTTCTTCGCGGGCAAGCGCGAGCCGTCGTCGCGCGTGCGGATTGAGACTGCGCGCAAGCTGGGCATGGCGCGGCCGCGCCAACGGCAGGTCAGTGCAGGGTGGCTGGGCCGGATTGGGAGGCCCGGGACTCGCGCGAAGTGCCGCACGTTGGAGCGCGCGATCGCCGGGCTGAGCGAGGCTCAGGCGGCGCGCAGGCGCTCGATGTCGGCGGGCGTGGCGCGCACGCGGAACACCACCACGTCGTCGAGGTAGCGCTCTTCCAGCACCTCGCAGGTCGAGAAGATCTCGCCCCGCAGGCGCTGCTTGTCGTAGGGAATGCGCAGCTCGGCCTCGATCTTGTTGCCGGCAAAGAAGCCCACCAGCGCCGCGCGCAGCCGCGCCACGTCCGGCGCGCTCACGGCCGACATGACCATCGCATCGGGCCAGCGTGCCAGGATCACCGCCGTGGCCGCTGCCTGCGCGGCGGCATCGCCGACGCGATCGAACTTGTTGAACACCAGCAGCGTCGGGATCTCGCCGGCCCCGATCTCAGCCAGCACCTCGCGTGTCACATCAAGCTGCCGTTCGAAGCCAGGATCGGACGCGTCGATGACGTGGGCGAGCAGCCCCGCTTCCAGCGCTTCGTCGAGCGTGCTCTTGAACGAGGCGACTAGCCCGTGCGGCAGCTTCTTGATGAAGCCGACGGTGTCGGACACCAGGACGCGCGGATGGCTCTCGGGCTCAAGCGCCCGCACCGTCGTGTCGAGCGTGGCAAACAGCTTGTCGGCCACGTAAACCTCACTGCCGGTGAGCGCCCGCATCAGCGTCGACTTGCCTGCGTTCGTGTAGCCGACCAGCGCGGCGCGCGCCAGATCGCGACGCCGCTCACGCCGCGTGAGCTGTTCCTGTTCCTGGGCGTCGATCTCGCGGGTCAGCTCGGCTATCCGGTCGCGGATCTTGCGGCGGTCGATCTCCATCGTCGACTCGCCGGCGCCTTTGCCGCCGATGCCGCCGCGCTGCCGATCCTGGCCCTGGCCCTGCTCGCGCAGGCGCGGCGCCATGTACTCGAGCCGCCCGATCTCGACCTGCGCCTTGGCCGCGCGCGAGTGCGCGTGGCGGTGAAAGATGTCGAGGATGACGGCGGTGCGGTCACGCACCTCGGCGCCGGTCGCCTTTTCGAGGTTGCGTGCCTGCGACGGCGTGATCTCGTGATCGACCAGCACCGCGCCGGACTTCGTGCGCAGGACGGCCGCCTTCAACTCGTCGACCTTGCCCTTACCGACGTAGGTGCCGGCATGAAACGTGGCGCGCTTCTGGGTCAGCGTCTCGGTCACGGTCAGGCCCAGGGTCGATGCCAGTCGCTGCAACTCGGCCAGTGAATCGGCCAGCTCCGCGTCGTCAACCTTGGGCCGCTGCACCGCCAGCAACACCGCGCGCTGCGGATCGAGGGCAGGCGCGGGCACTTCGTCGGGCAGCGATTCGTCGTCGGTCATGGGCGGCGCAGTATAGGGGGAAGAACGCAGCCTGGCCCGCGGTAAGGTGGCGCCATGCCCCTGCGCAGCCTGTCGCTCGACGAGATCACCATTGAAGACGAGGGCTCGTTTGCCCACGTGGGACTGTACGCGCGGCTCAAGCAGGCGCTGCGCAGCTCGCGCCACAGATTCTTCGTGCCTGCGCCTGGCACGCACGCAAGCTGGGATCGGGTGCTGTTCCTGAACCTGACATTCTGGAACGCCGAGCAGGGCGCGGACGTGCTGTGCGAGAGCAGCCTGGCCGCCGACGTGGTGGCGCACGCGGCCTGGCACCACCTGGCCAGCGTCGCGCTGGCGGATGCCGCGAAAGCTGGGCGCCCGTCAGCCGCGGCGTTCTTCTTTGGCGAGGCCATCGCCAGCGCCTTCGATCTTTACCTGGTGGGACGATTGCTGGAGAACGCGCCGGAGTCGGACTTCATCGTCACGCAGGTGCCCATCCTGCACGACGTGGCGGGCGAAGCCGGCGTGTCCGACTCAGACTTCGCGGCGCTGCTGGCCGAGATCGTGCGCGATCCCGAGCGCGCCTTCGAGGACCTGCGGGTGCTGCTGTTCGAGGTCGCGATGGCGCTGTTCGCATGTGGCGACGTGTGCCAGGCGGAGGAAACCTTGCAACGATGGAGCGGCCACCGCTTCGAGCCGCTGCTGCATCACTACCAGCTATCCAACTGGATCCTGCACGCGCGCGCGTACGCCACGCCGTCGCCACCTTACGACGCGGCGGTGACGACGGTGCACGCGGCCTTGCGCGCGGCGCCGGTGTCGCTCGACTGGCTGGTGGCTCACTGGCTCGATGGTGCGGCTGCGGTCACTACGATGACCATCGCTCCGAGACCTCGATGACCGGGACCAGGCGGAATGCATCGACGTCGACCAGTCCGCGGTCGGTGATCTTCAACGACGGAATCACGGGCAGCGCTAAGAAAGACAGCTGCAGGAACGGCTCGTCCAAAGTGCAACCGATGCGACGAGCGAGGACCTTGCAGCGGCCGAGGGCAGCGGTCACCACCTCGGGCGCCACGTCGGTCATCAAGCCGCCAATGGGCAAGGTCAGGGACTCCACGGCGCCGCCGGCGTCCGCGTCGGCGACCACCACGATGCCTCCGTCGATGTCGATGAGCGCATTCACCGCCGCCGCGATCGCCGCGTCCGACGAGCCGACCACGATCACGTTGTGGGCGTCGTGGTTGATGCTGGTGGCGATGGCACCCGACTTGATGCCAAAGCCCTCGACGAAGCCCACCGCGCGGCCACCCGAGCCGCGGTGGCGCTTGAGCACGGCGATCTTCAGCACGTCGCGCGCGGGATCCGCCAGCACCGCACCGCCGGCGACGCGCAGGCGGGCCGACAACGAGCGCGTGAGGATCTGCCGGGGGTTGACGCCGATCACCCGCGCCGACACCTCGCCCGTGCTGGTCGGCGCGGGAATCGCAAACCCGTCCGGTGCGACAGGTGCCAGGTGCAGGTTGCGTGCGCCGCGCGCCTCGACCCGCACGTCGGCTATGTCGGCGAGCCGCCGCGCATCCACGCGTCGGCCCGCCTTGTACACGCCCGCGATCGACAGGCCCGACGCCCAGCGTCCACTTTCGCGTGGCGCAACCAGCACGAAGTCAGCGACGTAGCCAGGCGCCACCGCGCCGCGATCATCAAGGCCATAGAGCCGTGCTGCTGCGAAGCTGGCGGCGCGAAACACGTCCTCGGGCCGCAACCCCTGTCGCAAGCCGCGGTCGACGATGCAGCTGACGTGACCCTCGGCGGCGATGTCGGCTGGGTTGCGATCGTCGGTGCAAAAACCCAGCACCGCCGACGAGTACGCGTCGAGCAAGGGCAGCAAAGCATCGGCGTCCTTGGCGCACGAGCCCTCGCGCACCAGCACGGCGATGCCCTTGGTCATCTTCTCGCGCGCCTCGTGCAACGTGGTCGATTCGTGGCAACTGTGAATGCCGGCGACCCCGTACGCCGACAGATCGCGCCCCGACAACCCGGGGCAGTGCCCGTCGCGCCGAAAGCCCTTCCAGTCGTCGAGCTTGGCCAGCACGTCGGCGTCGCCCCCCAGCAAGCCCGGGAAGTTCATCATCTCGGCCAGGCCGAGCACGCGCGGGTGGCCACGGAACGGCCGCAACGCCGCCGCCGATAGCTCGGCGCCGCTCGACTCGAAGCCCAGCGCCGGAGTGGTCGATGGCACGCAACTGGGCACCATGATGAACACATCGAGGTCGAGGCCCTCGGACGCGGCCAGGGCCCACGCGATGCCGTCGCTGCCACGCACGTTCGCGATCTCGTGCGGATCCCAGATCGCCGTCGTAGTCCCGCACGGCAACACCACCTGCTGGAAGCGCACCGGCGTCATCAGGCTCGATTCGATGTGCACGTGCGCGTCGATGAAGCCCGGCACCACGAACGCGCCGCTGGCGTCGACCACCTCGCGCGCCTGGTAGGTGTCACCGACTCCCACGATCACGCCACGGTTGACCGCGACATCGCCCGACCGGAACGCGCCCGCGAACACGTCGAGGAACTGCGCCCCGCGCACCACCACATCCGCCGGCCGTGACCCGCGCGCGACCGCGATCTGATCGGCCAGAGTCGCGGCATCGGCGTAGGCGGCCTTGGTGCGCATGGTTGGGTTCCCGCCCTATTTGCGGTCGTCTCGCGCCCAGAGGGCAATTTGCCAGAACCAGAATGACCGGTGGAAACGGCGGACCAGACCGGCGCGCTCGACGAGAAGGGCGATGCGCACATCCGGATGCACGAAGGTTCGCATGGGATTGCGCAACAGCCACAGCCCGGCGTTGAGCAGGCCCATGAGAGCCCGCGTCCACCAGATGTCACGCGGGAATACCAGCCCGTAGAGTCGGCTCGCGCGCGTCGCCGAAGTCCGACCAGCGCGTCGACATCGGGGTAGCAGCAGATCACGCGGTCGAGCGTGACCACATCGGCACCCGGGATTTCACTGGCCAGCTCGGTGAAGTTGCCGTGGTGGAAGACCATGCGGTCGGCATGGCCCCTGCGCGCGGCCTCGCTGCGCGCGGCGTCCAGGTAAGCCGCCGAAGCATCGACATCGGTGGCCAGGCTTGCGCCAGCTTCGATGAGTCCATGTGCAACGCCGCCGACGCCCGCGCCGATGTCGAGCACGGTCGCGCCCGCGACACCCTCGCGGCGCAAGGCTTCGACGAAAGCGAGGGTCACCTTGTTGGGTCCGCGCTGGCGGTAACGGCGCAATTCGCGCGTCGCTTGGCGACGGTCGAACATGGACTCGATGCCCTTGCAATGCGCGCACGTCATGCTGATTGGCGACAGGCTACGGCGAGGCCGCGGCGCGCGCCAACCCCCGCAGTATCGCGTGTAGTATCGCGCTAGGCAGCATCGGTGCCCCCGCCAAAGGTTTGCACGGCACCAGGTACGGCGGCGTGCTGACGCCGTGAGCACATGGCGAGCGCTCGTCGTGCCACCAACGCCACCGCCGCCTGCGTCCGACGAAGAGCCACCCAAGCTCCCGGCGCGGCTGTCACTCGTGCGCGTGCCTCCCTATTCCTCGCGCCCCTCCGGGCCACGCTCCCCCCACTGTTTCACCTACGCGCAATCGGTGTTAGACGGCCACGGCATCGTGGGCGCGATAGAAGGGCGATGAGATCTCGAGTGACGCGCCCAAGAAGCCCGGCGACGGTGATTCGCGACACGTTTCGCAAAATGCCCTGTAACCCCGACGCCTCCGCCTGGGTCCCCTGGGCCAACGAGGAGGTCCCCATGAGACTGTTGAGCGTTCTGGCCGTTGTGCTCGCGTACGCAGGTGGGTCGGTTTCTGCTTCGGCCGCCGACAAGAAGGCGCCCGACAAGGCCGAGCCCGAAAAGCCCGCCGCCAAGAAGGCAGCCGGAAAGCTCGATCCAAGCGGTTCGTGGACCTGGACATCCCAGCGCCCAGGTGGCGAGCCGAGCGAGTCGAAGCTGGTGCTCAAGCTCGACGGCGACAAACTCACTGGCACGATGGCCCGTCGCGAAGGTGAAAGCGCGCCCATCTCCGACGGCAAGGTAGACAAGGACGGCACTGTGACCTTCAAGGTCGAGCGCGAACGCAATGGCGAGAAGATGGTCGCCACCTTCAAGGGCAAGCTCGCGGGCGACAGCATCACGGGCGCACAGACCTCGAACTTCGGCGGCCAGGACCGCGAGCGTCCCTGGGAAGCCAAGCGCGCCAAGTAGCCGAACGCGCATCCGGGCAACCCGCGCCAGGCCCGGTCCACGCCGGCCTGGATCGCTGTTATAACCGCGGCCATGACAACGCAGCGCCTGTTGTTGGTTTGGACGGCGTTCGTGGTTCTGGTCGGCGGGTCCTCGCGACCCGCCGGTGCCGACGACGCGGATCCCCACATCCCGGTCGAGAAGTACCAGCTCGAAAACGGCCTTGAAGTCCTGTTACACCGGGACGCCACGGTCCCGCTTGCCTACGTCAGCGTCTGGTACCACGTGGCCAGCGGCGACGAGACGCCCGGCAAGAGCGGCTTCGCCCACCTGTTCGAACACATGATGTTCCAGGGCTCGCAGCACGTCGGGGAGGATCGGCACTTCGACGTTCTCCGCAAGATTGGCGCCAGCGAAATCAACGGATCCACCAACACCGATCGCACCAACTACTTCGAGCAAGTTCCCTCGCACCAGCTCGAGACCGCGCTTTGGCTGGAGAGCGACCGCATGGGGTACCTGCTGCCGCTGCTGACCGAGAAGAGTCTGGCCAACCAGCGCGACGTGGTCCGCAACGAGCGCCGGCAGAACCTCGACAACGTGCCGTACGGCCGGGATCGGATCGAGACCGCGCGGGCGCTGTATGCGGAGGGGCATCCCTACCGCCACCTCGTCATCGGTCTGCACGAGGATCTGGCGAAGGCCTCGGTGGAGGACGTCAAAGCCTTCTTTCGCAAATGGTACGCGCCGGCGAACGCCACCTTGCTGGTCGCCGGCGACATCGACATCGCGGCGACCAAGAAGCTCATCGACAAGTGGTTCGGCAGCTTCCCGCGGACCGACAAGCCGGTACGCCGTCCCGCCGCGTTCACCCCGGTCACCGCTACCAAGCGCATCACGATCACCGACGATGCCTTCGCCAAGCTGCGCCGCGTGCACTACGCGTGGCACTCGCCCAAGTCGTTGGCGCCCGGCGACGCTGAGCTGGACGTCCTGGCCAGTGTGCTGGCCCGCTCGGGCACCGGGCGCCTGTACAAGATCCTGGTGCACGAGAAGCAGTGGGCACAAAGCGTGGCAGCTTTCCAGCAGAGCCAGGACTTCTCCGGCATCTTCCACGTCCAGGCCGACCTGAAGCCCGAGGCGGACCTGGCCGAGGTCGAGAAGATCCTCGACGCGGAAATCGAACGCGCCATCAAGGATCTGGTGACCGAGCGCGAGCGCAAACGCGTGGTGACCGAGGTGGAAGCGTCGTCCGTGCGTAGCCTGGAGACGCTGGTCGCGCGCGGCGAGACGTTGCAGATGTACAACCACACGCGGGGCGTGCCGGACTCCATCAGCTACCACCTGGATCTCTTTCGCAAGACCTCCGCCGAAGGCATCCGAGTCGCGGCTGGCCAGTACCTGCAGAAACGCAACCGCGTGGAAATCATCACCCTGCCGATGGCCGGCAAGGGCGTTGCAAGCCAAGGAGTCAAGTGATGAGGCAAGCGATCATGAACCACCCCCGCACGGGCCACCTGCGTTTCGGGGTCGCCTTGCTGATCGCGGGCTGTGCCGCTCCGACCGCCATCGCGCCCGCCGCGTCTGTCCCCAACGCGCCGGCGGCCAGCGCGGCTGTGGCCAAAGCACCGGCCCCCGAGCTTGGGTTTCCCGAGGAGACTTTCCGCGCCCAGCAACCCGGCGGCGGCGAGCCACGACCGCTGGAGAAGCCGGCGCTCCAGCGATTCAAGCTGAAGAATGGCATCGAGGTGTTCCTGATCGAGCGGCACAAGCTGCCCATCCTGTCGCTGTCCCTGGTGTTCGAGGGCGGCCAGATGCTCGACCCCAAAGGCAAGGAAGGCCTGGCATCCCAGTGCGTGAGTCTGATGAGTGAGGGCACTCAGAAGCTCGACAAGCTTGCGCTCGAGGACGCGCTGGCGGATCTGGCGTCGAACGTGAACAGCACCGCTGGCCCTGATTCGCACTCGGTGGGCATGAGCAGCTTGAAGAAGAACCTCGATGCGACGGCCGACCTGTGGGCCGACAGCCTGCTGCGCCCGGGCCTGCGCCAGGACGAGTTTGATCGCACGCTCAAACGCCGCGTCGCTGGATTGAAGCAGATGCGCGGTGTTCCGGGCGCGGTCGCCGGCCGGCTGGCCGACAGCATTGCCTACGGTGAGGGCCACCCCTACGCGCGCTTCCCGACCGAGGCCAGCTACGGCAGCTTCGGCCTCGACGATTGCAAACGCTTCATCGCCGAGCGCGTTCGGCCGGCGAGCGCCCAGCTATTCGTGGTCGGCGACATCACCAGAGCCGAGGTCGAAGAGAAGCTCGGCGCTCGGCTGGCCGCGTGGAAAGGCAAGGCCACAGCGCCAGCAAAACCGGGCCCAGCGAAGCCGCGCCCGGGGCGGGTGTTCTTCGTCGATATCCCCAACGCCGCACAATCGGTGGTCTATCTGATGCACGGAGGTCCCAAGCGCACTGCGCCCGACTACCGGCCGACCAGCGTGATGAGCGGGATCTTGGGCGAAGGTTTCTCAAGCCGCATCAACATGAACATCCGCGAGAAGCACGGTTACGCTTACGGCGCGCGTGGCGGCTTCGCGTACACGCGCACCGACAGCACCTACCGCGCCAACGCCAGCGTGAAGACCGACGTGACCAAGGAATCGATCGTCGAGATGTTGAAAGAGATCCGCGGCATGAAGGACGGCGAGGCCACCGACGAGGAACTGTCACGCGAGAAGCAGGGCCGCATCCTGTCGTTGCCCGCCCGCTTCGCCACCGGTGGCGCGGCGCTGGCCGCCTACCGCGAGCTCATCTACTATGGGCTGCCGATGGACTACTACGAGTCCTTCGTGCAGGGGATTCAGACGGTTGACCACGCGGGCATCAAGGCCGCCGCAAAGAAATACCTGCGCCCGGGCGATCTGCAGCTGTTTGTCGTGGGCGACGGCAAGACCGTGTTGCCCAAGCTCAAGGAGCTGGCCGCCACCGCCGACTTCGGTGGCAAGGGCGACGTGACGATACTCGACACCGACGGCAAGACGACAACCGCGGCCGCGCCGCCATGAAGAGGCCGGCGGCGGTGCGCGTTGCCAAACGGCGCGGCAAGATCACCCGCCGCCAGACCCTGACCGCAGCCGGCGCCGCCGCCGCGCTGGTCGTCGCACCAGGATGCCAGCGTCCGACTGGAGGGCGCAGCACGGCGAGCCCCACGCACGGCCCGGTCGCCGACGCCGTGCTCGATCTGGTGGCGCTCGGCGATCGCTGGCCGACGCTGGATCCGTTCCTGTTCTGTGTGCACCACGACGACGCCTACCCAGCCGGAAACGAGCGTATGGGGCCGGCGTCGTCGCTGCAGGGGCGCAACCTTGGGCAGGACTTTGCCGGCATGGACGGCTGGCGCATGTACCACGGTGAGAATGTACCGGGGTTCCCGCAGCACCCGCACCGCGGTTTCGAGACCGTCACGGTCACGCGACGTGGCTTCATCGATCACTCGGATTCCCTGGGCGCGACCGCCCGCTACGGCGGCGGTGACGTGCAATGGCTCACCGCCGGAGCCGGCATCGTCCATGCCGAGATGTTCCCCCTCATCGATCGAACCCGTCCCAATCCAGTGGAGCTATTCCAGATCTGGCTCAACTTGCCCAGCGCTGACAAGTTCGCGCCGCCTCATTTTTCGATGTTTTGGCGCAACGACATCCGCAGTCACATCACACGCGATCCTGGCGGCCGACGAGCGACCGTCACGGTCATCGCGGGACAACTGGCTGACGCCAAGGCGCCGCCGCCGCCACCCCGATCCTGGGCTTCCCGCCGCGACAGCCAGGTTGCCATCTGGACGATCGCTTTCGAGCCGGGCGCTCGCTTCACACTGCCCGCTGCGGCGCCTGACCTCAACCGCGCCCTGTACTTCTTCAAGGGTAGCGGCCTGCGAGCTGGCTCGCACGTGGTGCCGCCGCGAACCCGGGCGGTCGTGCGATCGGACGCGGCGATCGACCTGACTTGCGGCCCCGACGCGGGCGAACTACTGGTTCTGCAGGGGCGGGCAATTGGCGAGCCCGTGGTCCAGCACGGCCCGTTCGTCATGAACACCCGCGCGGAGATCGAAACCGCATTCGCGGATTACCGGCGCACGGGCTTTGGCGGTTGGCCCTGGCCAAGCAGCGATCCGGTCCACCTGCGCACCGAGGGCCGCTTCGCGGTGCATGCCGACGGGCGCAAAGAGCAAGCGGGGTGAGAGAGAAGGCCTTCACGTTCGGGGACGGCGCCACCATGGTGGGCGTCGTGACAGAGCCAGCGGGCGCGGTGGACGCGCGGCGGCCCGCGGTGCTGGTGCTCAACTCGGGCATCATCCATCGCATCGGCCCCGCGCGGAACGGAGTCAATCTCGCCAGGCGTCTGGCGCGCGAGGGCCTGCTGACAATGCGCTTCGACCTCTCGGGCATCGGCGACAGCGAGGCGAGGCGCGACGATCTGACCATGGAGCAGCACGCAGTGCTCGACATCCGGCAAGCCATGGATCATCTGGAGAAGACCCGGGGCCTGCAGCGCTTCCTGCTCATCGGCCTGTGCTCGGGCGCGGACAACGCGTTCCTGGCTGCGGGCGAGGACCCGCGCGTGGTGGGAGCCGTGATGATGGACGGCTACGGTTACCGCACGCCCGGCTACTTCCTGCGCCACTATGGCCGGCGGCTGTTGAACACCACGGCGTGGCTGGGTTTCGCCAAGCGCAACGTTCACCGGGCGAACCAGTGGCTGGGGGAGAAGCTCAAGGTCACGCCGGGGCCGGCGGCGCCCGAGCGCATCCCGCAGTGGTCGCGCGAGTTCCCGCCCAAGCCGCGCTTCGAGGCGGACCTGCGGGCACTCGTCGCGCGCAAGGTGCAGCTGTACTTCATCTACACGGGCGCGATGGCGGCGTACTACAACTACCGCCAGCAATTCATGGACGGGTTCTCGCACGTCGACCTGCGCGGCTGCGTGGCGGTCGACTTCTTCGCCGACGCCGACCACACCTTCACCGAGCTGCGCATGAAGCGCGCGCTCGCCGACGCGACCGCGGCCTGGGTGCAAAGGACGTTCCCCGCGGCGGCGGGCCAAACATCGGCTGCGTAGAACGCAGACGCCCGGTCAGCTTGCCAGCGCGCGAGATCTTCATCGTGCGGCACTGTTTGACTCACGCGCACCGGCGTGCCAAGCCGCAAAGCCCGACGTCGCAAGCGCCGTGAGATTCTCCCCCCCGCCCGCGCGCCCTGCCTCACGCGGTCGTGATGTTGGGCAGAAGTCCGCCCTGGTTGTACTCCGGCGGGCCGACGTTGGCTCCGGGCACGCCCATGTACGGCAGGAAGTGCGCGAGCAGCCGGTTGTGCGCGTTGGCGTTGGCGCCGCCGAAGTTCAGGTAGCGGCCGGTCTTGAAGTAGCCCTGACCGCCGCCGAAGATCATGAACGCGGGCGCCTTGCGATCGTGGGTCCAGCCGTTGCCGATCTCGGACGCCCACAGCACAACGGTGTTGTCGAACAACGTGCCGTTTGATTCGGTCACCGCTTGCAGCTTCTTCACCAGGTACATGACCTGCTCGGCGTGCCAGGCGCCGATCTGGGTCATGCGGCCGCGCGGGTCGGTGCCCATCAGGTGGCTGATGTTGTGGTGATCGGTGTCGTGACCGAGCCAGCGGTACACCGCGCCGCCATCGGCGTCCGAGTGGCTGACCGAGATGCACGCCACGCGGGTCAGATCGCAGGCCAGCGCCATCGCCGCCAGATCGAGCTGCGCCGGCATCAGCGCCGGGGCATTGGTGAACGCGGGGTCGGTGATGGCCGATCTCACCGGCTTGGCGCACGCGCTGGGCGCGACCGGCGGCGGCAGCGAGACCTTCTTCTGTAGATCACCCAGCTGCGACATGTGCCCGTCGATGCGGCGCCGGTCGTCGCCGCCCAGCTGGCAGCGCAAGGCGCGCAGATCACCCAGCACGGCATCCATCACCACCTTGCGGTCGTCGGCACGGCGCTTCTGCGCGGCGGCCAACGATTCGCCGGCGGCTGCGGCGCTGAAGTCGGTGAAGATCTGGTCGAAGCCTGCACGCGGATCGCCCTGCGGCGAGATGCCCTTGGCACCGTCCGCGACGAAGGCGCGCGTGGCCGGCGTGGTACCGCCGGCACCGACGCCGAAATACAGCGCCGGGAAACGCGTCGCCATGCCGATGCCGCGCGCGATGATGGAATCGATCGACGGGAACGGCGAGAAGCCGGCCAGCTTGCCGCAGCCGCCGCCGTACGACGTGCCTTCGCCCGCCCACGCGCCGGTCAGCACCGCCTGCGCGCCCGCCGGATGGCCCTGTGCCTGCTGGCGCGGGTCAAACGACGACGTCATGGGCACGCCCTCGATGAGCAAGCTCTGCTTGCGTATCGGCTCAAGCGGCGCCAGGAAAGGCGACAGGCGAAAATCCGCCGGCGTGGCGCCCGGGATGGGCCGCCATTCGGTCATCGGAAAACCCTCGCCGGTGATGAAGATGACCAGACGGCGCGGCGGCATGCCGGCGGCAGCGTGCGCCGTGTTTGGGTAGCGCCCGCCCAGCGTCAGCATGGCGTCGAGCATGGGCAACGCCACCGCGGCGCCGCCGGCCCCGCGCAGCAGCGTGCGACGATCGAGCAGCCGCTTTTTCATCGGCACACCTCCGCGACGATCGGTGGTCGGTAACGGAACGTCGGCGTGCGCGTGATGGCGATCAGCAGATCGCGCATCTTTCCGTCCGGCCCGCCCAGCCAGCCGGCCAGCGTCGCTACCGTACGCTCATCCTCGGTGGCCGTGCGGCGGCCCAAGACATAGGCCAGCCAGCCTTCGACAAGGCAGCGCGGTAGCTCACGGCTCTTGACCAGCAGGCGGCCCAGCTCGACCGCGCCGCGGAACGGACCGTCATTGGCGGCGGTGCCGATGAGCTCGCCGCTGGCATCGACCGGCTTGCCATTATCAACATCGCGGTAGCGACCGATGGCGTCGTAATTCTCGAACCCGAATCCGATGGTGTCGAGCAGCCGGTGACAGCCGGCGCAGATCGCGTTCGCCCGGTGCGCGGCGTAGCGCTCGCGCGTGGTCAACATGGGATTGGGCGGCGGCACCTCGATGGCCATGTCGGCCGGTGGCGACGGCGGCGGCTGGCACAGCAGGCTTCTGCGCACGAACACCCCACGCCCGACCGGCGCGGTGTCGATGGCGCCCGCCAGCGCCGCCATGACGGCCGCATCGGTCAGCAAGCCGGCGCGCGGCTCTTTCAGCATCACTTTGTCGAGCTTGGTCGACGTCGACATGGGCAGCCCGTAGGTGCGCGCGGAGGTACCGTCGACGAACGCGTACGGCGCCGTGAACAGCTCCTCCAGCGAAGCGTCGCCGCGATCGATGTAAACGTGCTGCGCGAACGCGCCGTTGCCCGCCTGCAGCGACGCTGACACCCGGCTGCTGTACATCGGGTAAAGCTTGGGATCCTTGCTGAGACCGTCGAGGCGGTCGAGATCGAGCCACTGGTGGTGGAAGTTCGCGACGATGGGGCGCGCCTCGGCCTTGGCCAGCAGGCGGCGCGCCTGCTCCTCGATCCCGGCGGTGGTGCGCAGCGAGCCGGCGGCGCCAGCCATGCGCAGCGGCTCGTCGGGCATGCTGCCGGTCAGGAAGAACGACAGCCGCGCGGCCAGCTCGGGCCCCGACAGCGCCACGCGCGGCGCACCGGCCACCGGCGCCTCGCCAAATTCCAGCCGGTAAAGAAAGAACGGCGACTGCATGACCGCCTCGACCACCAGCCGCACCCCATCGGCGAAAGTCCCGCCGCGCCGGCCTTGATCGAAGACCGTCTTCAAACGCATCTTCTGATCGGCGGCCAGCGGCCGCCGGTACGCGCGCGAAGCGAAGCGATCGATGAACGCCAGCGCACAGGCATCGTCACCGATGGCGGCCGGATCGCAGCCCGCCAGCGTCGCCAGGTTGGCGATTGCACCACGCGCGACCTGCTCGGCGGCGGCGAGAAATTGCTCGATCTCGGCCGGCGTGGTGGCCTGGCCCGCGACGTCGGTGTCGAAGCCCGACAGCGCGGTCTCCGCGGTCCAGGCATCGGCGGGCCGACTGACGTCGCCGACCAGATCGCGAGCGACGTTGTTGTACTCGCGCCGGTTGAGCCGCCGCATCGGTGCCGGGCCGACGGGTCCCAGATCCTTGTCGAGCAGATCAAGCGTGACCGGGCCGGGCGGCAGCACCGAGGCGACCGGGCCGCCCTTGGCGCCGCCGGTACCCAGGGGCGACGTGCTACCCGGATTCATGCCGCCGGCCGGGCGCGCGCCTGGTGCACCGGGGCCCTGGCCCGGACCACCACCAGGATGGCCCTGGTCGGAAATGTTGCCAATGCATGACACCAGCAGCAGGGCAGCAACGAGCGGTAGGGTCCTCATGAACTTCCTCCTTCGCACAAGCCTGGTGGTTCATTGTCGGACGAGCCCGATTTCTTACAAGGGCTGGATCGAAAGGCAGTAAGAAATCCCGCCCGAGCGACAATGCACATTGGGCCTACCCCGTGGCCGATACACCGCGCGAGGAATCAAGTCGAGATGTGGCGTTCGCACGAGCGTTCGCCCATCGATCCATGCTGCACGCCTACGTGTCGGCCATGCTGCGCGATCCGGTTCTGGTCGAGGACACCCTGTCCGACGTGGTCATCGAGATCGTGCACAGCTACGATCGCTACGACAAGACCCGGCCGTTCGCGGCGTGGGCGCGCGGCGTGGCACGACGGGTGGCGCTGACCAATCTACGCAAGCGCGGCCGCGTCGAGCTCGGCGTCCCGGATGAAGTGCTGGAGGCTTTCTCGGCGGCGCTCGACGGCCTGGGCGATCAAGCCGCGCTGGAATCGCGCAAGCTGCGCCTGCGTGAGTGCCTCGCCAAGCTGACCCCGGCGAACCGCGATCTCGTCCAGCTGCGCTACTTCGACGAGCTGCGGCCCGAGCTCATCGCCTCGCGGGTCGGCCGCAAGGTGGGCGCGGTCTACACCGCGTTCAGCCGCATCCACGCGGCGCTGCTGCGTTGCCTGCAAGAAGGCCAGCTGGCATGACCACGCCGCCCGACGAGTTGGAACTGATCGAGACCGCGCTGCGCCACCTCGAAGGCACGTTGAGCCCCGAAAAGACCGGGAAGATGTGGGCGGCGCTGGCGGTGGATCCGGCGCGCATGCGGAAGTTCGCCGCGCTGGTCATGCAACGGGTGCAACTGGTCGAGCTGGGCCGCGACGCGTCCGTGCCGCGAGCGACTTCGCGACTGACGCGTGGCCGGATGATCGCCGGGGCAGCGGCGCTGGCTGCGCTGTCCGCGGTGGTGGTGATAGGCGTGCGGCTCGGGTGGGCGCCGGGGCCGGGATCGACGCCGGCTGGAACCCTCGTCGCGCGGTCGTCGTCTGAGCCCGCCAGCGCGCAGCCCGACCCAGGCGCTCCTGCGATCGGTGCGCCGCAGCCGGCCGCCGCAAGGATCGAGGCAGTGCAGGGCGACGTCTGGGTGGTCAGCGGAACCGCGCGCGCGCTGGCCCGTGCCGGCCAAGCGCTCACCGCCGCCGACGGTGTCACGACCGGTGGCGGTCGTGCTCACGCAAGCTTGCGCATGGCGGGCGACACGCGCCTCGATCTGGGGCCCGCGACGATCGTGGGCGCGCCGTCGTCGACCGCGTCGACCGCAATGCCCGTGCTGCCGGTCGTGCAAGGACGGATCTTCGCCGACGTGCGTGGGCAACCGCTGGTCGTCAACAGCCCGCTGGGCGAGGTCCGCGCCACCACTACCGCGCGGTTCAGGATCGAAGTGCGGCCCGAGGACACCCGCGTCGAGGTTCACCAGGGCGCCGTGCGCGTGACCGTGTTTTCCACCGGAGCGACCGCCGATGTGGGCGCCGGCGCACTGGCGACGTTGTGGCCCGATCGCGACATCCAGATCGAACACGACGAGCCGCCGGCGCCGATCGCCTTCGCGCTGCAGGCCGATCCACGCGAACTGTCGGCGTTGCGCCGGATGCCGGCGCGCCTGCTCGACAGCCTGGGTGGCTGGCCGGTGGATCGGGACGGCCTGGTGGCCATCAATCAGCAGGGTTTCCGCTGCGCGGGCGAGCAGCGACACCCGGTGCTGGGTTTCGTGACCGGCGCGGCGACCGGCAATCGGTTGGTCATCGACAAGGCCTGGCGGGCGCTGGAAGGCACCATCAAGTTCCAGGCGCCCGACGGCAGCTTCCTCGACTCGGTGGTATGCGATGCCGACTGGCTGGGCGAAGTGGCCCCCGCGATGGTGGTTCTGATGCAAAGCGAGTGGGAGCGGCCCTATCGCAAACTCATCAAGGCGCTGCTGCCACCCCTGGCACGGGTTGCGGCCTTCCTGGCCGCGCCGGCTCAGATCGAGGAACTGCGGCGCGCCGACGCGAAATTTTCCAAGGGCTACTTTCTGCACAGCGCTGCGTTCGCGTTCGCGGGTCTGCTGACCGAAGACCCGGCGCTGCAGGCGTTCGGTCGCGAATACCTTGTCGACGGACTCCGCCTGCAGCGTGTCGACGGAGCGTTCCTGCTGTACGACGGCGTCGACTCGGCCTACCAGGCGATCATCCTTCACCACCTGGCCGGATTCGCGCTGCGCTTCCCCGATCCGCGCCACGAGTCCGCCGTCCGCATCGGCGGCCAGTGGCTCATGAGCCAGATAAACGCCGCGGGTGATCTCGACGTGCGCGCCAACACCCGCACCGGTCCATCGTGTGTGCCGCCCAATTGCTCCAACATCGACTGGAACCGCATGGCCTGGGGCCTGCTGTACTACGGCGTCGACCGCGATCCGCGCGCCATCGAACTGGCCCAACGGGTGCGCGACCGGCGCGTGCCGATCCGCGAATAGGGGACGGGGAGACGGCGAACGCAGTCGCCTGCGATTCAGCCCGCCACCCTCAACCAGTTCTCAAGAACCAGATCGTCAATGCGGGAGGACTCGCGTTTGTTGTCTGTCACGAGAACGTGACCGAGCGCCATGCGAGCCCTTCTCGGCAACGCCGTACCGGAGTTCAGCCGCGACGACGAGGCTCGTGATCACCCTGTCCTCGCCGACTTCGCGCACCCGCTGAGCAGATAGCCCATGGGCTAGGTTTCCTGGTCGTCGGCAGGCGGGTCGGCGATCTCGGGAAAGGCTTCCTCGATGGGATGGAGTGTTCGGAGCACGGCAAGCAGTGACTTTCGCGGGGCGGGCTCGATGATGAGTCGGTCGCCCTCCTTCCGCATGATGGCCTCTGTTTTCGCGGGCCCGCGGCGCATTCCGGAGGTGGAACGGGAGGACCGTCGCGAACTCGTCAGGCCACCCTACAGGATCGTGTACCGAGTAACCGGCGATGCTGTACAAATCGTGACGATCTTCAAGTCGGCGCAGATGGTTCCTGAGTTGCCGAAGCCATGAGCCGAAAATTCTCTCAGCGTACTAATTCAAGCCTATTATTTTGCGGCGGTCACTAAGCACCGAGGCTTAGTACTTGTCGAGGGGGACAGAGTAAGTGCGGGACAATGTGTCAGGGCACGCCTCAGTCAGCCCCATCTCCGGGCAGCGAGTTGTCTTGAGTATGTAGCCCCATCCGGCAGGATACCTGGACATTGTGAACTTGTGCGTGACCGACCAGTAGTTCAACTCCTGCGCCGCCATGGGCCGGCCGCGATCGCGGCCAGAAGACGTCTCCAGCGATGGGTTCATGAAGTACTTTGAGGCGGACCAGGCTGGCCCTTCTCCATCGTTGGATGGAAATACTTGTT
>JANPCZ010000277.1:0-1533 GCA_031431215.1 Myxococcales bacterium | reverse complement strand
GCCGCTCCGCCCGACACCGCGGCCACCATGGTGCTGCGCGAGGATGCCAACCCCGGCGACTGGGCGCCGGTTGCGATCGACGCCACCGGCCGGGTCGTCGCTTTGCGCGGGCAGCGCTCGGACCTGACGCCGGTGGGGCCGATCCTCGACCGCATGTTCACCGGTGTTCATGTCGCAACGGCAGCGTTGCTGGATCGCTTGCCCGAGGCTGGCGTGTCCGACTTGATTGGCGACGCTTACATTCCGGCATTACTCGACGGCAAGCGCATCTGGACGTTGAAGCTTGACGGTTACTTCGCCGAGCACTCGACGCCCGAGCGCTACCTGGCAGGCAACCTCGCGCTGCTGCGATCGCCCGGGCTGCTGCGATCGCCGCCGGGGCCCCTGACCGGGGTGGATCCCGGCGCGCGGGTCGAGGCGGGCGCACGGCTGATCGATCCGGTGCGGCTGGCCGACGGCGCCATCATCGAGGCTGGCGCCACCGTCGGTCCCGACGTCGTGGTGTGCGGCGGTGGTCGCGTGGCCGCGGGGGCTCGGGTGAGGCGCGCGGTGGTGTGGAGCGGCGGTGTGGCCGCGGGGGAGATCGAGGACGCGGTGGTGACGGCGGAGGGCGTGGTGGGCGTGGGCGCGGCCGGGGGCGCCGGTTGAAGCTGCGTTGGTTCAGGCTCAAGCGTCTCCGCCCGGCACGAGCGGCTTCGGCTTCGCTGCTTCGAAAATGGCCGCGGGGAAAAACAGTTTTGGAGCCGATGGGGAGGCACGCGGGCGGACCAAGAGAAAAGGGCGCCACCGCGGCGAGGCGGGGCGCCCTTCTCGATTCGCAGCTGGTTGCTACTCGGGCTTGGCGCCCATGGTGATCCAGTCCTGTACGGTCATGATGTCGGCCATGGTCGCGCAGGTAGCGCCCATGCAGGGTACGCCAGGGGTGATGTTGGGCATCTTCATGCCGCAACCTGCGGTACCGAGCATCTTCTTCACGACCAAGCTGCCCGCCCCGTCGCCCATTTTCATTCGCGGCATCGCGCACGGTGCAGCCGCCATACCCATGATGCGCGTATAGGAGAGCGCCGCGGTTGCCCATCCGCCACCGTGACAACCCGGTGTGCTGCAGTACTTCGTGAAGACCATCTGGACCGCGGCCGGAACCTTGTTTGCGCCGGCCCCGTCCTTCGCAACGTCGGTAGATGCGCCAGCATCCCTACCGCCCGTGCCCATGCCACCTGAGCCACCTCGCCCAGCGCTGCCAGCGGCACCGCCACCGCTGCCCGCGCCGCCATCGGCGCCACCACGTCCAGCGCCACCACTGGAGCCGCCCATCATCGCGACGCTTCCGCCCGATCCACCCGTGCTTCCCGTCATCCCGGCGGTCGGCGTGCTACCGCCCTCCCCCGACGCGCCACCGCTGCCGCCGGTGTCCATCATCGGGTCGCCTTTTGGTCCTGGCTCGGGGCAAGCTGCCAGGGTCGCGGCCAACATAGGCATGACAAATAGCCCCAGGATGTAGCGCTTCATTTCGAGACTCCTTCCGTGAAACCG
>JANPCZ010000276.1:0-13563 GCA_031431215.1 Myxococcales bacterium | reverse complement strand
ACTGAGCGCCGACAAGAGCGCGCCCTGGACCTTGGGACTGGAGGTCGACGGCATCTTCACGCGCTACACGGACGCCCTGTATCTCACCAGCCGACGTGCTGTCTTCGGCGCTCTCATCCTCGAAGCGGAGTTCAACTGATGCCCCGCGACCCAGCTGGCGGCCGCCATCGTTCATCTTAGGGCTCATCGTTTTCAGCCGAGCTCCGGTAGGGACATGCGATGACGACGACCAGGAAGACAACCCAGTTCCGGCGGCTCCTGCGCTCCCCCGACGTCGAGTTCCTGATGGAGGCGCACAGCGGTCTGTCGGCGAAGATCGTCGAGGAGGCGGGCTTCCGCGGTATCTGGGCGAGTGGTCTGGCGATGTCGGCGGCAATGGGCCTGCGCGACAACAACGAGGCGAGCTGGACGCAGGTGCTCGACACGGTCGAGTTCATGGCAGACGCCACGTCGATCCCGATCCTGGTCGACGCCGACACCGGCTACGGCAACTTCAACAACGTGCGCCGGCTGGTCCGCAAGCTCGAGCAGCGTGGGGTCGCGGCCATGTGCGTCGAGGACAAGCTCTTTCCGAAGACCAACTCGTTCATCCGCGGCGAGCAGCAGCCGCTGGCGGCCATCGACGAGTTCGCCGGGAAGATCCGGGCCGCCAAGGACACGCAGACCGATCCCGATTTCTGCGTGGTCGCGCGCGTAGAGGCGCTGATCGCGGGCCACGGCCTCGACGAGGCGCTGGCGCGCGCAAGCGCCTATCGCGAGGCCGGTGCGGACGCAATCCTGATCCACAGCAAGCTTGCGACGCCGGATCAGATTCTGGCGTTCATGGCGGCGTGGCGCGAGCCGTGTCCGGTCGTGATCGTGCCGACCATGTACCACCGCACGCCGGTCGATGTGTTCGAGCGCGCGGGCGTGAGCCTGGTCATCTGGGCGAATCACCTGCTTCGTTCCGCGATAACGGCAATGAAGGACGTCGCCGCTACCATCCAGCGCGAGCGTTCGCTGTCGTCAGTCGAGGACCGGATCGCGTCGGTCGCCGAGGTGTTTCGCCTGCAGGACGAGCCTGAACTGGCTGCCGCGGAGGCGAAATACCTGCCGAAGCGAAGCTGACGGGCTACTCGGGCGGCGTTCTGTCAGCTTGCGCCGAAGTCGAGGTTCCGGGTCACGCGTTCCCCTTTGGAAACGAAGGCATCACGCAAGAGCGCGATGCGCCGCCGGGCCTCGGCAACCGTATGCACGCCCAGGTTGACGTTGAGAAGATCGATGTACCAAGGCAGCTTCACGCCGCCCGCGACATAATCCTGCGCGATCTCCCGGGCGATGGGCAGCGTGGTGGTCTTCGAGTTGTCGTGGACGTCGCGGTGCGGGGCCGCGAGCAGCTTGGTGTACTCCTCTGCCATGAGGCGCGCGAAGAGCTCGGGCGTGAACGGGTCGCCGGCCTTGACCCCAACCGCGGCGTCGGCCTCGGTCAGGCGCGCCCGCTTGTGCAACCACTCCCACATGATCGAAAGACGAATCTCGCCGGTCGCCATGTCCTCCATCAGGTACAGAACGTCATCATTGCCAAAGAAGTCGGCTGGCTTGAGCGCAGCGGCCTGCATCCCCTGGCCGAAAGCGTTGCCGTATTGCATGGCCACGCTGATGAGATCGCGCGCGCCTCGAATCGTCCGCGCGCCGGGCTCAAGCAGCGTGAGGCCCGCGGCATCGTCGGCGCCGTAGGTGAGTCGAGGGAATGCACGCCCAAGCTGGTTGTCCTTGCCGGACCGCTCCCACACCGGCCGCACGATATGCACCATCTTCCAGTGCGCGACCCACTTGCCGCTGGCGCCCTCGCGCTGCTCGCGCTCACCACCCGCGACGGCGCGATCCATCGCGCGCTTGACCCCCTCGGACGACCCGACCGGAATGTTGGGCTCCATCCCGCCTTGCCAGAGCGCACATTGCCCCATGCGATCGGGCGTGTTGACCGCGCGGCGGACACGATCTTCGTAGTTGCGCATGTACCCGTAGGTCATGGTCACCACGTCGATGTTCGGATTCACAAACTCGGGATCCCAGGCCAGCGCATCGGACACGCTGTTGATGTAGTCCCAGCGCCCGGTGTTGAAACCGACGAAGTGCAGACCCAGCGCGGCGCGAATCTCCATCAGCTGGAACACGGCCTCAAGCTGTTCGACCAGGACGTACGTTTTGATCGTCCCGCCGGGAAGCGCCAGGTGCTTTTCCAGCGCATCGAGAATCTCGCCCCACAACGCCGCTTCCCCGGCGGTCTGGATCTTCGGCAAGTACAGCACCACCGACGAGCCGCCCTCCCGCAGCTTTCGTTGGTTGTTGACCACGTAAAGCACCGCATCAACAATCGAAGCCGAGAAGCCACTCCCGTCGGTGCGCCGCACGTGCCGATCCTCAAGATGCAGCCCGCGGGCGCGGAAGATCTTCGTGGTGAAATCAAGCTGCACGCGCCAGTCCGACACAATCGGCCGGCCGAAGAAGTCCTTCGACCAGGCGTTCATCTCGCCTGCAACGTGCTCGGCCGCTTTCATGAACATGGCGTCGCGATGAAACGCCAGCTTCAGGTTGCGTTGGTTATCGAGCGACATCGTCGACAGCTGT
This sequence comes from Myxococcales bacterium, assembly GCA_031431215.1. GTDB lineage: Bacteria > Myxococcota_A > Polyangia > Fen-1088 > Fen-1088 > JANPCZ01. The sequence goes on along the minus strand of JANPCZ010000276.1, from coordinate 10,953 downwards.
CCCAGGGCGTCCTCGCCATCGAACATCCAGCCGTCGGCTCCCGACAGGAGCGCGTAAGCCACGTTGCGAATGCTTCTGTCAATCGTCGTTCCGGGCTTGGCGCCCGGTCCCGTGCCCTGAATCCACTGCCGTTGCAGATCCGCGGGAATTGGGCTGCCCGTGAATGCGCCGTCCCGCGCGTCCTGCACACGGATGCCGGACCGGCCGATCGTGGATGCAGGATCGAGGAACGCGATTCGCTCGTGTTTCTGCGCGCGTGTCCCGCGCAAGGCCAGGCGGGCGGCCATGAGATCCTTGCGATCGTCGTCAAGCCGCGAGAGCGCACGGAGCGCATCCAACGCTTCTTGGGTGAATACATCGGAGTAGGCGGACAGAGCTGAGCGGCTGATCTCGATCATCGTGGAGATTCCTTGTTTCCCCGGGTTCACCGGTGACAACCTTCCGATATCGGGAATTACGTCAACTTGCAAGCCCAAGCGCATGCGCGAGACGCTTGCCCCGCGCTCATCCCGCTGCTTGCGTTCTAGCCGATGCGGCCCATGCGCCCGGCCTGGTAGTCCTCGAACGCCTGCACCAGCTCTTCGCGCGTGTTCATGACGAACGGGCCACGGCGTGCCACCGGCTCGCCCAGCGGCACGCCGCCCAGCAGGATGACGTCGAGTGGCACGTGCGCCGCCGCCGGCACCGCGATGCGCGCGACCTCGCCGTCGCTGGCGAAGATGACCATGTCGCCGTCGCCGCCGTCCTTGCCGTGGCGGCCGAATTCACCCGCGCCGTCGACCACGTAGCAGAAAGCATTGAAGTCGCGCGGCACCGGCTGATCGACCGAAGCGCCCGGCTGCACCGAAAAATGCAGGTACATGATGGGCGTGCGGGTGTCGATGACCGCCCGGGCGCCGAGTGCCTCGCCGGCGATCACCTTCACCCTCACCTTGCCGTCGGCGCTGGTGGCGACCGGGATCTCCACCGACGGGACCTCCTGGTAGCGCGGCTTCATCATCTTGTCGACGCGCGGGAGATTCACCCACAGTTGGAAGCCGTGCATGCGGCCACCCCGTTGCATTACCTCGGCTGTCGGCATCTCGGAGTGCACCACGCCCGAGCCCGCGGTCATCCACTGCACATCGCCGGGTGACAGGCGGCCGCCATGGCCGGCCGAATCCTTGTGCTCCATGCCGCCCGACAGCATGTACGTCACGGTCTCGAAGCCGCGGTGCGGGTGATCGGGCGCGCCCTTGGCAGCACCAGGAGCGGCGTCGATCGGCCCCATCTCGTCGAGCAATAGAAACGGATCGTAGTGATCGAGCGCCCGCGTCGGGAACGGCCGCCGGACCATGAACCCGCCGCCCTCGAGGGTTTCGACCGACGGCACCACGCGCGCCACCGTACGCAGGTCGTCGCCACTCATGTGGTCAGGACCTTGAGCTTGCCTTCGCCACCGCCGCCGATGGTGTCGGCGAAGAAGTCGTTGCCCTTGTCATCCACGACAATAAAGGCCGGAAAGTCCTCGACCTCGATCTTCCACACGGCTTCCATGCCCAGCTCCGCGTACTCGAACACCTCGACCTTCTTGATGCAGTCCTTGCCAAGGCGCGCCGCCGGTCCACCGATGCTGCCCAGGTAAAAGCCGCGGTGCTTCTTGCAAGCCTCGGTCACCTGGGCCGAGCGGTTGCCCTTGGCCAGCATGATCATGCTGCCGCCGTTGGCCTGGAACAGATCCACGTACGAATCCATGCGCCCGGCCGTGGTCGGGCCGAACGAGCCCGACACGTAGCCCGCGGGCGTCTTGGCCGGGCCGGCGTAGTAAACGGCGAACTCCTTCATGTACGCTGGCATGCCCTCGCCGCGATCGAGCCGTTCCTTGATCTTGGCGTGGGCGATGTCGCGCGCGACGATCATCGGGCCACTGAGCAGCAGCCGCGTCTTGATCGGGTAGCGGGACAGCGTTGCCAGGATCTCCGACATCGGCTTGCGCAGATCGATCCTGACCACGTCGCCACCAAGCTGGCCGTCGGTTGTGTCGGGCAGATACTTGGCGGGCTCGGTCTCGAGCTGCTCCAGGAACACGCCTTCGCGGGTGATCTTACCCAGCGCTTGTCGGTCGGCTGAACACGACACGGCGATGGCGACTGGGCACGAGGCGCCGTGGCGTGGCAGCCGGATCACGCGGACGTCGTGACAGAAGTACTTGCCGCCGAACTGCGCACCGATGGCAGTCTTCTGGGCGAGCTGCAGGATCTTGTCCTCCCAGGCGAGGTCACGAAAGCCGGTGCCCAGCTTGTTGCCCTCGGTCGGCAGCGTATCCAGGTAGCGGCACGACGCGAGCTTGGCGACCTTCAGCGCGTATTCGGCCGAGGTGCCGCCAATGACGACCGCCAGATGGTACGGCGGGCACGCCGCGGTACCGAGCGATCGCAGCTTGGCGTCCATGAACTTGGTCAGGCTGTCCGGATTCAGCAGGGCCTTGCTCTCCTGGAACAAGTAGCTCTTGTTGGCCGACCCGCCGCCCTTGGCGATGAACAGGAACTTGTAGGCGTCGCCGTCGTCGGCGTACAGCTCGATCTGCGCCGGCAGGTTGTTTCCGGTGTTGGTTTCCTTGTACATGTCGAGCGGCGCCAGCTGCGAGTAGCGCAGGTTGGACGTCAGGTACGTGTCGTACACCCCGCGCGCGATCGCCTGCTCGTCGCCACCGCCGGTGAACACATACTGGCCCTTTTTGCCCATCACGATGGCCGTGCCGGTGTCCTGGCACGACGGCAACACGCCCGCTGCGGCAATGTTGGCGTTGCGAAGCAGCTCGAGCGCGACGAAGCGATCATTCGACGACGAGTCGGGATCGTCGAGGATCTTGCGTAGCTGGGCCAGATGACCCGGTCTGAACTGGTGGGCGATGTCGCGCATCGCCTGCGCGGTCAGCGCGGTCAGCACCGCCGGCTCGATCTTGAGGAAGGTCTTCCCGGCGGCCTCAAAGGTCGAGACGCCGTCTTGGGTCAGCAATCGGTAGGGGGCATCGTCGTTGGCGATCGGCAGCATGGATTGGAACTGAAAGTCGCTCATGGCGGCGCAGCATAGCGCCACCGCAAGCCCCGCGCAGCGCAACTCGAGGAGCGCTTTCGTCGCGCGCCAGCTACTTTCCCGTGCGCACGAATAGCGCCGCCACGGCGAACGGCGCCTGCGCCAGGATGCCGCGCATGCGGAACACCAGTCCGATGACCAGGCCGGCCTCGGCATCGAGCCCGAGCATCTTGAACAGCAGGAACGTGGCGGCCTCGTTCACGCCGACGCGCGCCGGGACCAGGATCGTGATGTAGTCCGCGGCGATCAGCGCGGCGTACACGAACAGCGTCGCGCCGATCGTGGACGGCAGACCGAGAGCGCCGAGCATCAGGCCCAGGGCGACCAGATTGGTAGCCCGCCCTGCCACCTGCCAGCCCAGCACCGCCAGATAGGCGCGCGGGTGTGCGTCCCAGAAGCCGTGCACCGCGGCGTCGAGGCGGGCGGCGGCGTCCGCCCAGCGTGGTGTCCAGCGTCGCAAGAGCGGCACGCGGGCCATCAGGCGTGCCCCGCGCTCGGCCGGTCGCAAGCGGATCAAGATCCGCAGAGCCAGGTAGGGCAAGAACGAAGCAGCGACCCCGGCCAGAACCATGAACGCAACACGCGTCTGGAAGCCGTGACCCAGAATCAGCGCGACGCCGAAGCAGGCGACGCCGAGGGCGGGCTTGGACAGCTTGAAGGCATAGTTCCACACCACCACCCCGGAGATCACCCCGCCGCCCCGGGAAGCGCGGCGGAGCAGGGCGCCCTTGACGACCTCGCCGACCTCGAACGGCACCGCCTGGTTCACCAGCGTGCCCGCGCCATTGCACATCATCGTGTAGGCGAGGCCTACCTGCCGAAGCATCGCTCGGCGCAGCGCCACGCTGTCGAACAGGATCTCGCCCACGCCGAGCGCGAGGATCGCCAGCCCCGTACCGATGCCGATGCGTCCCAAGGCCTCGGCGATCGACGTCCAGCCGACCTGGGCCAGCAGAGCCGCGAGCAGTGCCAGTCCGCCCAGTGGAATCACCACGCGGGCGATGGCTCGGAGGTACCTTCGCGGCTCTTCCGGCGGTGCGTGCGATTCGTCCTCGGTCATGGGGGCGCGTAGGTTGAGCGTTTCGACAGCAGGTTGCAAGCCGACGGTGTTCGCCAGCGCTTGGCATCGCCGGAACCTGTTGTAGATTGCAGCGGCTCTTGGTCACAGCGTCGATCCGCGAAGCCGTGGTGCTCGTTCGCGAGCCAGGTGGTGGGGTGCGCGCGGACGGATCGGACCAGCCCTGGGCGCTGGCGATCGTTGCGGGCATTCCGGTGGTCAGCCGTGCCATCCTGACGCTTGGACGGGCCGGCGTCGCTCGCGTCCACATCATGGCGGGACGGCAGGTCGAAGATGTTCGTGGGGTGGTCGAAGGCACGTCGGCGATCGCGCGCGCAGGCCTCGACCTGCGCTTCGTGGCGGACGGCGACGGCTTGGCAGTCGACGGCGCCTGCTTGCTGGTCGAGGGCGACCACGTGTTCGATGTGGCGCTGGTGCGCAGAATCGCCTCACTCGACCTCGACCGGGAGGACGCCGCGCTGTTGGTCGAAGCGGGTGGCTCGCGTGACAGCATCGGCTGCGGTGTTCTGGCCGTCGCGCCCGGGTTTCAGAAGCTGCTCGCGGATGAGATCGCATGTGCGGATCCGACCGAGGGCGGGCTTGCCAGTGCGTTGCGAGATGCGACGGCACGTGGCCGGGTGCGAACCGTCGATGCTGCCGACGGGCTGTGGCAACGGGTTGACTCGGCAGAATCACGGCGTCGCGCTGCCAAGAAGCTACTGGCGAGTCTGCGCAAGCGGGGTGACGGGCCGGTGTCACGCTACCTGAACCGACCGCTGTCTCTGGCGCTGACGTCGGTGCTACTCAACCTGCAGGTTACCCCCAACCAGATGACCGTCGTGGCCAATCTATTCGGGGTGCTTGGCGTTTGGTTCGTGTGGCAGAAGACCTGGACGGGCGTGGCGGTGGGCGCGGTGCTGGTCAACGTTCAGTCCGTGCTCGACGGCTGCGATGGCGAGATCGCGCGGCTCAAGTTCGCGAGCTCCCGCTTCGGTGAGTGGCTCGACAACGTGCTCGACGACCACGTCAATGTGGGCTACGGACTCGCTCTTGGCATCGCGACGGCGGCGCTGCTCGACCAGCCTATCTATCGATGGCTCGGCATCGCGGCGGCCGTGGGGTTCAGCATGTACAACGTGACGGTGTATGCGCAGCTCGCGCTCGTGCATCGGTCGGGCAGTCCGACCGCGTTTCGCTGGTGGTACCAGAAAAGCCGCGGCCCACTCGAGGAGGAGCTGGCACGTCCGGGCCTGGGCAATCGAATCGGCGGCTTCTTGCGGATGCTCGCCCGGCGCGACGTGTTCCTGTTCGCCTTCATGCTGTTTGCGCTCGCGCGCCTGCCACAGGTGCCAGTGGTGTGGTACGCGACAATCGGCCTGGGTCACGCGGTCCTGACCATCGTGCACCTGCTCGCCGGTGGACCGCAGCGGGCGGCCCTTGCGGAGGCCAGCCGGTGAAGGCGGTCATTCTGGCCGCCGGGATGGGCTCGCGCCTCCTGCCATTGACCGCAGACAAGCCCAAGCCGCTGGTCGAGGTCGGCGGGCGGTCTCTGCTTTTTCACATGATCGACAGGCTGGCGGACGCCGGAATCCGTGGCGCGGACGTGATTGTGGTGTCGGGTTACCGGCAGGACGTCTTGCGCCGATCGCTTGAGCTTGGCGGCTACGCCCCGACCATCGTGTTCAATCCCCGCTACGCCGACTGGAACAATTTCTGGTCGTTGCGCGTGGCGAGCGAGGCAGTGGCGGGCGACGCTTTCTTGCAAATCGATGGCGATCTGCTGTTCGACGGCGCGCTGCTGCCACGGCTTCTGGCGGCCCCTGGTCCCGCGGCCCTGGCGGTGGACGTGCGGCCGGGCGTGGATGACGAGGCCATGAAGGTCGCCGTCGGCGGCCCAGATGGCCGGATCGTAGCGTTCTCGAAAGCGTTGGCGCCGGAACGCTCGGTGGGCGAATCCCTGGGTATCGCGCGCATAGACCCGCCACTTGGTCACGCAGTTTTCGTCGAACTGCAGGCGCTGGCCGACGAGGGCCTGGTCAACGAGTACTACGAGGCGGCGTACCAGCGCCTGGCGGATCGGGGCGCGGGCCCGTTCCGTGTCGTCGACGTTCACGACTGCACCGCCATCGAGATCGACGACCACGGTGATCTGGCGCGAGCCGAGGCCGCGCTTGGGCACACGCTGCGGAACCGATCGTGAGCGCTTCTGCCGTGGCCGCAGGTTCGTTCCGGCTGGGTATAGATGCGCGAGGTGCTGCCGCCGAAGCGCCCGCAGCCAACGCAGCGACCCGCGTGGCAGGGCTGACGTTGCTCGGTCGCCATCTGCGGCTTGCGGCGCGACTTGGCTGCGCCGCAGTCGACGTCCATGTGGCAAGCGCGGCAGAGCGGGACGAGATCTTGCATCTGGTCGCCGCGGATCCGCCGCCGTCAGGTGTGTCGGTCGCAGTGGCCGAGTGGGCAGTCGCCGCCGATTCACCCCGTGATGACGCCGACAATGCCGAGGTGCCGGTGCAACTGCGCGCGATCTACACCCGCGACGGCCTTGCCGCTGCAGCCGCGTCGGGCCGGCCACCCGAGCCACTGGCCAGGGTCGAATTGCTGTCGGACGTGGGCCCGGCAGCGGCGCGACTGCGGCGGTCGCTGCGCAAGAGCATCGCGCACGACGGCGTGGTCGCGTGGTTTGTCATGCGTCCGCTGTCGGAGTTGCTCGCTCGTGCGCTGGTCGATACGCGGGTGACGCCCAACCAGGTGACACTGCTGGCGCTAGCATTCGGGCTCGTGGCAGGGTGGCAAGCGTCGCTGGGCGGGTACAGTCACACGGTGGCGGCGGGCATCCTGGTGTGGGCGGGCGCGGTCGTCGATTGCGTCGACGGCGATCTGGCGCGCATGCGGTTGCAAAGCTCGCGACTCGGGCAATGGCTCGACACACTGGCGGATGACGTGACCACATGCGCCCTGGTTGTTGGCCTGGGTATGGGCCTCCACAGGGACGGCGCCGATAGGGGCTGGCTCGTGCTCGCGGTGGCTGCCGCCCTGGTCTTTGCGCTGGCCGAGGCGAAGTCATACGCCGATCTGCATCGTCTCGGCTTGCCGATCGATACCGCCGCGTACCCATGGTTCTACGGCGATCCATCGCGGGGCCGGACGGGGCGCCGCGGGTTCGTGGCTTTCAGCTTTTATGTGATTGGATTCCTGTTCAAGCGCGACGCGTTCATCACGGTCGTAGCGCTTTTCCTGTTGCTCGACCTGCGCCGTGTGGTCGTCGTGGGATTGGCCGCTGGCAACGCCGTGCTGGCCGGCCTGCTGATCGTGCACGTGATCGTCATGGCGGCCCGCGCCCGGCGGCAGTCGATCTCGCGCACGGTGCCGTAGGCAGGCCGCTCACGCAGCCAGCGCGCGCGCGTCACCATCAGACTGGGCGAGCCGCAGCTGGAAATCGAACGGCAACAGCTGAGCCTGGTCGCGATCAACCAACAACCCCAGGAGGTCAGTCGATGTGACCAGCCCGATGAGCTTCCCCGATGGGGCCACGATCGGGATGGAGTCGATCTTGTGCTCCAGCATCAACTGCGCGACGCGACCGACGGATGATCCGGCCGCTGAGGTCACCGGGGCGACGGTCATCACCTCTCCGCAGGTCAGGGCACGATCCTGCTTCAAGAGATCACGGTCGGAGAGAATGCCAACGAGCCGGCCGGACTCGACGACCGGAAGATGGCGGATCCGCAAGCGCTCCATCATGCCGGTAGCGACACCCAGACTCACGGCTGGCGACACAACAACGACGTCACGGGTCATCAGAGCAGTGGTTTTCATCGATCGACCTCCTTGACCCATCCACCAGGGCATGGGTCGTGCCAATCCGAGGCCTCACTTCGTGGGCGGGATTCCCGGGCGCCATCGAGCTCCCTGGAAGCGCGCGCGAAAGAATTTCGGAAAGCCTGGCGCATCCCGCAGGTCTTGCGCGAAATGTGCTTGAGCCCCGTTTTCAAACGTGATTGGAGGCGCGGCTGCGGGACTGCGTCGCGGCGCCGACGTCGATCGCGGGTAGGCGGCAGATCTAGTGGACGTGCAAGACCAGGGGGGCCTTGCCCCAGTCTGCCGGCGGCGTGAGATTGGCGGTGCCGTTGCCCAGCTTGCCGGCGCTGGTGCGCTTGCCGGTTTGCGGGTTGAACCACTCGGCGCGAAGTTTTGAAGCGGCCTTGGCGATTTCAAGCGTGAATGCGCCGGCCTCGTTCTGAAACACAATGTATTCTCGTCCGGGATTCGCGAGGCACCAGCCGCTGTTGACCAGTTTGTCGGAGGGTTCCAGCAACCAGAAAGCCGTGCCACGCCAGAAGTCGCCGAAGTGCTTGAAGTAGGCATAGCCCGGTGGCACGTCGAGCGGCCGGACCACGTCCCACGCGGTGTACGTGTAGTAGTACGCCATGTAGCCGCCGGCCATCTGGATCTCCCACGCCGTGCGCAGGGTATCTTCGGGCGAATGGGCCCCCTTGTAGGTCTTGTCCTCCAGACCGCCGGGGCCGTGCTCGTAGTCCGACTCCACGTTGGCCACGGGCCACGCGCGGCGAGCGCGCTGCTGCAGGATGACCTCGTGCCACTTGCCATGCTGCTGATCCGCGCGGAAATCGGTGAGTTCGTCGTACGCGCCCGAGTCGTTGGCTTTGTCGTCGTCGTGGACCGTGCTGAGGTGGCGATAGGAATCGTTGTCACGAATGAACTTCAGCCAGCCTTGTTTGTAGGCGAGGTCCTTCTCGTTGTGGGCTTCCTTGGCGAAATCCCAGATGACATTCGGATAGGCCGCGTATCTCGCGATGAGCCAGGTGAAAAACAGCTTCTCCTCATCGCTGTTGCGCTTCGGCCAGTTCACCGACTTGTTGTAGACCTTCATGAGCATGTGGGCCTGGATGCCGCGATCATGCAACGCCGCCATCAGCCGATCGTAGTGCTGCCAGTAGGCCAGATTCATCCGGCTGTGGTCCGGCTTCTCGTTTGAACCCTCCCAGGGATACAGCGACGACGGACCGTAGTCGTCGTCGGCGGTCTTGCCCTTGCGCCAGTTGGTGTCGTGGGCATACGAGTTCAGGATGACGTAGTTGAATCCGGAGCCCGCGATGAGGTCGAGAGACTTCTCGACGGTCGGTACCCCCGGCTTGTCGAGGTCGAGCGCCCAGAGCCAGTCGTACTCGTACCCCTGCATGAAGAAGCGCGTACCGTCCTCGAAGGCGAAGTGATGCGGATACGCCTTGTCCACGCGCAGCCGGCCGTGGACCTTGCGGTTCGAATTCTTGATGCAGGTGAACGCAACCGTCTGGCCGTCGAGTTGCTTCACGTTTGAGGTCGTGACCAATGACCAGGTGCCTTCGACCGTGGGCGACACGCGGACTTTCCAGGTGTTGTTGCCGTCGAAGAACCCCGGCACGTTCAACACCGCGCCGCCCGGGCCTTTTACCCTGGCGCTGAGCGCAACCATGAACGGGTTCGGGACCTCTGCGGCTGCGGTGAAGCTAAAATCGCGCGGCTGCCAGCGCGGGACTTGCGTTGTTTGTGCGGCCTGCGCAACGGACGTCATGGCGACCAGTTCGGCCACGGCAAGCCACAAGAACGTGCGACCCGGACGCTGAAGGCAAACGGTTAACCTTGGCATTGGTGTCACCCTAGTGGTTTCTTGGTGTCCGATCAACGGTCGTGATCACACTTCCTGGCGTTCTGATCAGGCGTGGGTCCAGTGCGGTAGTCTGCCGAGGTGAAACGCCAGCGCCTCCACGGTGACCACCGGCAGCGACGGGCTGTGCTCGGCTCGTTGAGCGCGCTCGAGGCGGCGCGTGCCCCGTTCGTCGAACTCACCGCGGCCGTGGTCGGCGCGGTGGTGATGCGCCACTTGCCCGCGGCAGGCGCTGCACCACTGGTCGAGATCGGCGCCGGCGACGGTCAGCTACGCCGCTGGTTGCCCGCGCCAGTGCGTGCGCACACCACGCACACCGAGACCCTCGACGCCCTGGTGGCGCGGCTACTGGAGCGCCATCCTGATGCGCACGTCGCGCGCGCCGACGCGGCGGCATTGCCTTTCCCTTCTGGCTCGCTCGCCGCCGTTCTGGGGCTGTGCGTGCTCGATGATGTGGCCCAACCGGTGCGCGTGCGGGACGAGATCCGGCGCGTGCTGGCACCCGGCGGTGTGTTCATCCACTTCTTGGATCTAAGCACCAACCCGTCCGCGATCTTCGCCGAGATCGAACAGAAGGGTGAGGTGCCGTTGCCGAACTTCTTCGTCGATCTGGCACTGACCAGCCCGGGCCTTGCCGCCCAGGCACCGGCCTGTGGCCCGCTGGACGATCTGTTGGCGGCACCGCGGGATCAGCTCGCGTTCATCGCCCGTGCCTTACGCACCGCCGGCCACGCGATGGCGGCGCCGCTGCTCGCGTACCTCGCGCCGTTCTCACCCGACGTTTTCGAGCCGGCCGCCGCCGCCGCGCACTTCACCGGGCTGCTATCGGATCCGCGCGCCGCCGTGGGCTTTCGTCGCGCGCTGGGCGCGATCTACGAGATCGTGCGGCGCCCGTCCTACCGGGTCGAGCTGCCGCTCGACCTGCATTCACTGGCCAGCCACTCTCATTTCGAGCGCCGGCTACGCGACCTGTTCGCAGCCGAGCACGGCTTCGATATCGCAGTGTGTGATCTCTTGACTGCGCGCAGTCGCGGACCGGGGGCGCGCCGGCGGGGCGCGGGGGGGGGGGTTAAAGCCCGCGCGCAGGGGGGGGGGGGGGGGCGCCCGGCGGGCCCCCCCCGCGGCCCACGTCGCGGCCCCCCAGCCCCGGCCCCTC